>JACQXS010000001.1 GCA_016208615.1 Candidatus Stahliibacteriota bacterium
TACGACCAGGGATTTTACTCTATGGATTATATCCGGGTGCCCAATGCGACAGAAGAATAGAAGTATCGCCAATCCTTACTTGGTATACAAGGGTATGTCGGGTAAATAATATTCCAAAGGGTGTAGGAATAGGTTATCGTAGGACATATATTACTGATAGGGAACAAAAGGTAGCTACTTTATTAATTGGGTATGGTGATGGGTATCCGCGCAGTCTATCAAATAAAGGATATGTGCTTATAAGAGCCAAGAGAGCTAAAATTGTTGGCTCTGTATGTATGGATATGGCAGTAGTAGATGTAACAGATATTCCAGAAGTTAATATAGGAGATGAAGCTACTCTGATTGGCAAGAATGGAGATACTCAGATAACGGCTGAGGATGTAGCCGCTCTTGCGGGAACTATAAATTATGAAATCACAACAAGAATAGGACCAAGGGTCGCCAGAGTTTATACACAGAGGATAGATGACAGATAACAGAAGACAGATATCCAAAATCCCAAATCCAAAATCCCAATATCAAGGATAGAAGATAGAAGACAGATGAGTTTTAGTACTATTGCGTGGGAAGGAGGTATTACCTCAAAGGGTAAGGTCAAAATACTTGACCAAACTATGCTTCCCAATAGTGTCTGCTATAAATATATTCACACCCCGCTTGAGATGTCAGAAGCCATTCAAGCACTTAAAATTAGAGGCGCCCCTCTAATAGGAGTAGCCACAGCATACGGAATAGCTCTTGCATCCCAGAAAGCAAAGAGCAAAAAGGAAATAGAATCTGCTATGGAACTATTAGCAAATACAAGAAAGACAGCGTATAATGTGTTTTCTACTCTTAACCGAATGAAAAAAATTGTAGGGACAGATTATAATCTGTCCCTACTTATTCTTGAAGAAGCACATAAAATAAAGCAAGAAGATGAGCTACTTTGCCAAAAGATAGGCGATGCTCCTATTTATTTAGCAAAAGAGAAAATAAAAATGGTATATGCCGCTGAAACAAGACCATTGCTCCAAGGAGCAAGACTTACTGCTTGGGAACTTACACAGGCAGGTATCCCTGTGACTTTAATTTGTGATAGCGTAAAAGGAGTGATATTAAGAGATAAGAAAGTAGATTTCTGCATTGTGGGAGCGGATAGGATAGCCAAAAACGGTGATACGGCGAATAAAATTGGCACCTATACACTTGCGGTGCTGGCAAAGAGGCATAATATACCCTTTTATGTTGCTGCTCCTTATACTACTTTTGACCCGACTATAGAATCAGGCGACCAAATCCCTATTGAACTGCGGAGTGCAGATGAGGTTAGAGAAATAAGGAACTTTGAAATAGCACCCAAGAATATAGAGGTTTTCAATCCAGCATTTGACATAACTCCGAATGAATATATTACAGCATTTATTACTGAAAAGGGTATAATATATCCGCCATTTTATGATTAAATCTATACTTACTAATTGTTGTTTATTTCTTACTACTTCTTTATTTGCCGTAGAAGGGAATGAGCCGGTGCCTTTGCTTGAACTCCCACCACCAACAGTAGAAGAAGAAACCCTAAAAATCACCTCTCCTTACAAATTTCCGTGTCTTTCACTTTGGATAGAGGGTGGCAAAAATGAACTCGGCAAGGTATATGAGGTTAGATTGAACGGCTCGCCGGGAATCAATGAATCTTTTGCAATGCGGGGATTAAAGATTGAAGATAAAATATTATATGCGGGTAAAGGAGAGAAGAGATTTATTGGCAGTCGTAGCATTACAGAAATTGATGCACGGGCTGGGGCTTACAAAATAAGCGATAGCTGGAATGAGTTTGGAATAGTTAATAGTGCGATAAGTTTGTATTTAGGGGAAAATATATTTAAGTTATTTGGCTCTGGGTGTTATGAATCTGAATATATATGGGATTTTGGAGTTTTATGGGGCAGAAGTTTTGGGGAATCAGTTTTTGCAGGAGTAGGAATAAGCGGACCGCACTATCTAACACCAATGGTTCAAATAAATTGGATGCCAAGCCGAGAGTTATCAATAAATATTTCACACAGAAGTAAAGAAGTCACAAATACATTTGATAGCTTATATATGTATCAACCATATGTAATCCAAAACTCAGAGTTAGAACACGAACGATGGAATTCATTATCTACAATTAACTTCAACTTTCAGAATAAGGTAACTATGGAATTAACACATAAAGAGATAGAGAATATAATTTATTGGAATATGTTTACACCTAATGTTATGCCCTTAAATGGCGGCAAGCACCATAAATTGGGAGCTAAATTGGAGTTATTGCTGTTGAAAATCCCGTTGAAAATCCCGTTGGAAATCCCGCAGCAGGCGGGACTGCAAGCGGGGATGAAAGTTAAAAATATAGCTTCTGTTGAGTATCTATTTTTAAGACCTTTAACCTTGAATCTATATTATTTCATTCCATCAGTCTTATTTGCTAATACTTTGTCAATTTTTTTACCTGCACAGATAGAAGTAGGATTAGAAAATAAGTATGTTAAAAATGAGTATTTTGGGAGCAGTATGTCTGATTATTGGCTCTTTTCGCTTAAGGGGGCAAAAAAAGTAAATAAAATAGAGTTTTGGGGTAGGATAAATAATTTAACTAATACAAAATATGAGATTATACCCGGCAGAGATGGCCCCGGGACTTGTTTTCAAATAGGAGTTGAATTAACACTACTATAAGGTGAAAACTGACAATTCTTCAATAGCGATGTGGGAGGGACTTCCCTGTCCCGATATTATCGAGGTTAGGAAACCTCTCCCACAAGGGAATAATAGGAGTTGAATTAACAATACTGTAGGGGGCCCCTTGAACTCAAAGAGCAAAACTCAAACCCAAATATATTGCCACGAAGGCAGAGGACAGAAAACAGAAGACAGAGGACATTAGACTAAAGACTATAGACCAAAATTCCAAGTCCCAAGCACTAAATCCTAAACAATATCTAAGTACACTCAAAATCCAAGTGAAGTTCAAAGTTCTCCGCCAGAGGCGGATCAGCCTCCGGCTGAAAATGAAATCCAAATGTCAAGGTTCAAAAGGGAAAGAGGTTATGCGTTTGGTGCGTTAGTTTATAATTTCGCCGTGGTAGATGGCGGTAGGGATAGAAGTTTTACCATTTTCTGCAATAGTTCTCATTTGTAATCTGATATCGCACCTTTTCATTGAACTTATGTTATGTATTTTTATGAATTTTTATTGAATCCTTTTGCGTATAATTGCATCAAAAGAAAGTAGTAAGTTGTCCCGCTGGGTCGGGATTTTCAATAAGGATTTAGGGAATAGGTTGTCCCGCAAAAAGCGGGACAACCTACCCATAGCAAGGAGGGAGGTGATTAAGGTGATATTAGAAAAAGTGCGTGAGGGCGAGAATTTTGAAGAAGCATATCGTCGTTTTAAGAGGGAGTGCGAGAAGGAAGAGCTTTTTTCTGAGATGCGTAAGCATGAGTATTACGAGAAGCCATCAGCGAGGAGAAAGAACTTTAAGTTGTTAAGGCCGACACGGAATACACGGGGTAGGTAAGTTCAAAAGGGAAAAAGAAGTAGTAAGGATTAAGAATTAAGAGGGAATAGGTTGTTCTGCAAAAAGCGGGAAAAGACACAAAAGATAACAGAAAACAGGGGACAGATACAAAAATAAGGTTGAAGCGAGGGCTTCAACCTACCCTATTATAGAAGTGAGGATATCTCAGGATAAGATAGCTCAAATTCTTGCCTCCAATCCCATAGAAGAGGTAATTGGCTCTTATATTGCTTTACATCGTGTAGGCAAAAGCTATAAGAGTGTCTGTCCTTTTCATTCTGAGAAGTCTGCTTCCTTTTATGTTTCTCCTGAAAAGGGTGTTTATCATTGTTTTGGCTGTGGTAAGTCGGGCAATGTGATTACCTTTTTAATGTCGTATAATAATTTGGCTTACTTTGAGGCGGTTAAATTTCTTGCCGATAGAAGTGGTATAAGTTTGGATTTAGTAGAAGACGAGCATCTGAATTTATATAAAGCGACTGACGAAGTGGCTCAACTTTATCACTCTGTTTTATTAAGTGATAAGGGGTTACCGGGTCGTAAATGGTTAGAAGGTCGTGGCATTTCGGATACTACGATAAACAAGTTTTTATTAGGGTATGCGGCTGAAGATTCTCTTCTTTTGTCTAAAACAAAGCAAGGGTTAAATAAAGAAGATTTGGAAGCTTTGGGTTTAGTGCGTAATTTTCGTGACACCTTTTGTCGCAAGGTAATTTTTCCCATCCGTGATAGGTGGGGTAAGGTAGTAGGTTTTGGTACGCGAGTTTTGGACAATTCAGAGCCCAAATATATCAATTCTTCTGAATCTCCAATCTTTAAGAAGGGTAATTTATTATATGGATTTTCTGATGTGCGTTCTGATTTAAGATCAGGAGCTGTTCTTGTAGAGGGGTATATGGATTTACTGACAGTTTATCAATCTGGTATAACTAATGTTGTAGCGAGTTTAGGCACTTCATTGACACAGGGGCAGGCGCGGCTTTTGAAACTTTATACTCCGCAAGTTATTCTTGCCTACGATGGTGATTTGGCAGGTCGTAAGGCAACAGAGCGGGCTATAGATATTTTATTTGAAGTGGGGCTTGATGTAAGTATTTTGTCTTTACCTGATGGCGAGGACCCTGATTCATACATAAGGAAGAAAGGGGAGTTGGATTTTAAGGGAGTGCAAACTTTTATAGATTTCAAATTTCAAAATGCAAAATGCAAAAGAGAAGACCTGAATACATTGCCACGAAGGCACGAAGACACAAAGGTACACAAAGAAGAAGGTTCAAAGTTCAAAGAGTCAGGAGCTCAACTCCCTGGGTATGCAGAATTTTCAGTAAGTGAAAAGGAAGCATTAGTTCGCAATTTTCGTGATACTTTAAGCAAAATAGCCGACCCTATTAAGAAGGAACTTTGGATGGGTGAGGTGGCTCGTAAATTTGGACTTCGTCAGGAGCTCTTTTTATCTACTGCTCCGTTAGTTCCGTCAGAGGCGGAACCTAAACTTGGTCCTAAGCGAAGTTTGAAGGAATTAGAAGTAGAGTTATTAGGGATAGCGTCTTCTGATGTTGGGGCGTGTAAAATTTTAATGGCCAACTCAATAGAGATAAGGACCTCTGAATTGAAGTCAGTATTGGATAAGGTACTAAATGGAGCATCTGAGAAAGAAGTTATAGACTTATTACCTGATGATGAATTGAAGCAACTTTTTATAGGGCCTTCTTTTTGGGAGGATGCGGATTATGAGCAATTAGCCCACGATTATCTAAAATCTATAAGGGACAAAAGAAGTAAAGCCGAGCGTGCCCATTTGTTGAGTAAAATAGAAAAGGAAGGAAATGCGGAAGATTTGAGAAAGTATCAGGAGTTGAAGAAGTAGTTAAGAGTTTAGGAGTTTAAGAGTTTAAGAGAAAAAGGAGGTTAAGGTATGCGTCAAGAAGTAGAGAAGATCTTAAAACTTGTTAATCGGCATAGCGAAATAACCTACGAAAAGCTAAACGATACCCTTCCTGACAATCTTATTTCGGCTCGTGATTTTGAGGAAATAATTACCGAATTAGAGGCGCTGGGGGTGAAAATAGTAGAAGAAGGGCATCATCATATAGAGGTAGAAAAGCCCCCAACTATAGATACTCGCAAGCTTGAAGACCCTACGCGAATGTATTTTCAAGATGTAAGTTCTGTCTATCTACTAACCCGCGAGGAAGAGACTCTGATAGCCAGTATTATAGAGAGAAATTATATTCAAATAGCCAGGCATATCTTTTCTACGATATATGGGATGGATGAGTTTTTAAGGTATCGTTCCAAAATAGAGAATAGACGCATTCCACCTGAGGAATTTGTTAGAGTAGGCGTACCTGCTCCATCGGTTACCTTTCTTGACAAAGAGTATAAGCGTATCTTAAAATCTCTGACTTCTATTGAAAGTAAGCGAGATGAAATAGTATCTCTTCGTCGCAAGAAAAGGACTGCCTCTTTTATTAAGCGGAGGCGTCGCCAAATAAGAAATGAAATAGAGAAACTTAACTTACACTTTGGATATATAGAGGAAATATTAACAAGAGTTAAAACTTTATACGAGAATACTACCCAAAAAAGAAGTGATTCACCACGGAGTGGTTCTAAAAATAATTATTCTATTAAGCAAGCCGAAGATAAAGTAGGAATGAGATGGAGCAATTTTAGGAAGTTACTTAAAGAAATAGCAACATATGAGGATGAAATAGTAAAGAATAAGCAATATATGGCGGATTCAAATGTTAGGTTAGTTATTTCTATAGCTAAAAAGTACATGCATAAGGGGTTAGAGTTTGCTGACCTTGTTCAGGAAGGCAATTCTGGGCTTATGCGTGCCATATTAAAGTTTGACTATCACAAGGGGTATAAGCTCTCTACATATGCGAGTTGGTGGATTAGGCAAGCTATTACACGCGCAATAGCAGACCAGGCAAGAACAATCAGGGTGCCGGTGCATATGATTGAAATAATACATCGTGTACTTAAAGAGACCCGCAGTCTTATTCAGGAGTATGGGAAAGAGCCCTCTCCTGAAGAAATTGCGGATAGGTTAGAGCTTTCGCTACATAAAGTGAAGGCAGTCTATTTGCTTGTGCAAGACATTACCTCGCTTGACCGCCCTGTTGGAGAAGATGGGGATTCGTTTTTTGGTGACTTTATTGCTGCGGGTACTGAGAACTCGCCCGCATATGCGATTTCAAGGGTTATGTTAAGGGAAAAATTGGAAGAAGTATTAAATGATCTGAGCAAAAAGGAGCAAAAAGTATTAAGATTGAGGTTTGGCTTACAGGGAGAGACGAGCAAAACATTAGAAGAAGTAGGTATTATATTTGATGTAACCCGCGAAAGGATTAGGCAGATTGAGGCAAAGGCAATTAAGAAATTAAAATATAAAGAGCGGAGAAAAAAGTTAGAACCCTTACTTGAACTGCTTGACTAATTGAGGCGTATCTCTTGTTAAATAGAATAACTTTCTGCGTGAGGTGCGCCTCTGTCTTTTGTATTCCTTTGTCTATCTCTTCCAGACATTTGTCGGAAAGAAATAAACATTTGTTTGGAGGAGATAAACATTTGTCTATTTCTTACAGGTATTAGAATAGCTGAGGTGCACCTCATTGAAATTATGGGATTTTTTTCTTGACATTGCTGTTATCTGGAGTAGATATTTCTAAAAAGAAGTCCTACTATAACTCTAAATGCGTAAAAAGTTTTCTATCCTTATATTATCAGATTCGGGTACAAATCGCAGCTATACATTATCATATTTAGTAGCGAAGATATTATTGGGAATAGTAGTTTGTATAGTTATAGGAGCGGTATGGGTAATTTTTAATTACAGCACCTTGATTAAAAGGAGCATCACAATACAAGCCCTGAGACACGAAAACGATGATATGCGTCAAAAGTATAATAAATTGCGAGAGTTTGAAAATGAGTTCAATGGGTTCAAGAAGCATCTAACTAAGGTAGCCGATGCACTTGATGTTCATTTCTCTGCAACTGTTATTCATCCCGAAGTTATTTTTAATCCCAAAGATTCGTTCCCTGAACTTGCTTCCAATCCAAACACACAAGATACATCAACATCACGCAAGGAGGGTAAGGGGGTGCCTTCTATTTATCCTGTAAAGGGCTGGATAACACAGAAATTCTCCTCCTCTCATCCTGCTCTTGATTTATCTGCTGAATATGGGGCATCAGTTGTTAGTACGATGGATGGGGAGGTTGAATTTGCTGGCTCCCAAGATACATTAGGTAAAGTAGTTGAAATTACTCATCCCAATGGGTATCAGACAATTTATGGACATTTAGCAAGGATAAATGTAGTAAGCGGAACAAAGGTTAAAAGTGGTGATTTAATAGGATATGTGGGCTCAACGGGCGAAAGTTCGGCTCCACATATCCATTATGAGGTAAGGCTGGACGGGATACCGAAAGACCCTGAACGCTATTTACCTAAATAAGGGGGAGATATGAAAGAACCGAGAAGTGGAATTACAAATATATTAAGTAAAGGGACAAGAGTAGATGGGAAGCTCAAAGTAGAAGGTAGTATTCATATAGATGGAATAGTGGAAGGCAATGTAAATGTGACTGAATTGCTCATTATTGGTAAAACAGGCAAGGTTCAAGGTGAGATACATACTAAGGATTGCTTTTGTGGTGGCAAGATTGATGGTAATCTATATTCAGAAGGCAGGGTAGAGTTTAAGTCCGGTGCTTTGCTTAAGGGGGACCTTAAATGCAAGCAGCTCATTATAGAAGAAAATGTTATGTTTGATGGCAGCTGCAAAATGAGCGATAAGATTATGGAGGTAATGAAAAAATAGAAGGTTAATAAATTTTATATCTATAATCTTTGATAGTTGCTTTTTCTTTCAACCCTTGTATCCATTCTGTATATATTATTCTGGCTTCCTCTTTCATCCATTTTGCTCCGAATTGGGGGATAGATTTTTCAATCTCTTCTTTTGCGGGTTCATCTCTTTTTAAGCAATGGATAAGATAGATACCATTAGTCTCTACCTTTGCTATTTTATCCTGCGGTATATTTAAGGATTTAAGAAATAATTGCCTATCCTCCAATGAATCTTGCTGTGAAAGGGTTTTGGTTTTAACTACTATATTGTTTGCAGCTAAAATTTCATTAAAATTTGTCCCACTCACTTGTGGTATGAGTAGTTGTGCCATTTCATTTGCCTTGTATTTCCAGTATGTATTATAGACCTCGTCTTTTATCTCATAAAAGTCAGGAGTATATGCTTTTTCTACTCCCAGAGTATAGATGACATAAAAGCAATTTTGCCCCTCTATAGGTCCTATGAGTTTGCCTTTAGTTTTTAGGTCAATATAGGATAGGTCAACAGGGATTTTATTCTTCGTCCCGCTTGATGCCCCGCTTGATGCCCCGCCTGCTGCGGGATTTCCAACGGGATTTTCAACTACTATTTTATGGATTTGCAATTTGTAAGATTTGGCAGCCTCTGAGAACCCTTCTTTTGCTGATTCGATAAAACTGGTTGCCTCTTCTTCTGTTCTTGCAATAGTTTCATCAGATGGTCGGATGGGAATACATAAATCTATATTTCCCTTGATAATATGGTAGCCGTCTTCTTTTTTGATAGGTCCTGTAAGCAAGTCGGTGGGCGTAATAGTTTCTTTTATTGGGTATCCGTATTCTATGGCTAAACTTTCAAGTGGGGCACCATTTTTAGCTAATCCCAATACTTCTTTAGCCCCATCCTCTATGTAAGTTTCATCCTCAGCACGGATGGAGGCATTAAAGACTACATAATTTATAATGGGACTTTCAGTGGCTATGAATTCATTTTTATGGGTATTGTAGTATTCTAATAACATTGGCTCTGTTATATTGAATTGAGTAGAGTCAATCACCGCATACTCTATTTCAAGTTGAGTATTTTCGACCATATATGCTTCCACGAGGTCAGAAGTGGTAGGTCTTGTTGCACTTGTTATAATTTGATACAGTAATTGGCGTGGTACTTGGTCTCTTATTGCGGATTCATAAGATTCTAACCACTTGATATTAGCTGGATTAGCTATTATTTCGTGATATTTGTTAATATCAAAATTACCTCCAGTCTGTAGCAGTGTATCTTCTAACAGGGCGGGCGGCGGATTATTTTGAATAAGCTCTACTACTTCTTCATCTGAGAGTACTATTTTTCGTTTGTTCAATATTTCATTAAGTAATGCTTCTTCTACAAGTGTATTAAAGGCAAGGTCTCTACATTTCCACAATGGGACGCCCTGTTTTCTATAATACTCTATAAGATTTGAATAATTGTGATAAGGGATTGAAGATTTGTTGACCATTCCGACCATCCCTCTTTCTTGGGGGCTTAATTTTCGTGTTGATGTAGACGACATCCCCCATTCTACGAATATGAAAACTATAAATACCCCTGCCATAAACCATAAAAAGAAAAACATCTTTGTTCTGAGCTTACGTAATACCATAATTATGATTTTAAGGTAGATTTCAAAAATGTCAAGGTTAAAAATATTTTATCTTGAATAAAAAACTTGCATTCCATAAATTTGGATGTATAGAAAGACATAAGACTCTTAATTGCTGATTTTAATTGCCACGACCTAAAAGTCGTGGCAATTAAGGAAAAGATTATTTGGGTTTTGTTTAGAATTTGGAGATTAGAATTTATGAGTGAAGATATTAGAAGTTTTGGAAAAACTAAACTATGATGCATTTTATGAAGACCTATAAAAATTTATTTAAGATTGGGGGATTATTATTTTTGATTTCCAGTAATAGTTATGGTATCTATGTGCCATTAGAAAGCCGGCTTTCACAAGCAATAGAAGAACTGCGTGTCAGAGGAGTAGAAATAGTTAGGTATCCTGGTGTAAAAAATTATTGGCTGGAAAAGATTCCTAATAAAGATGAAGATGGAGTAAAGGGGTGGCTTATTTCTAAGATTTATGCTCCTATTTTAGAGTTAACTGCTGCATCTGACAGTGAATCTATGTTAAGGCCGACTGCTTTTATTTGTTATCATAGTAATCCGGTAAATATAGTTATACAACCCGTAGCTGACTTTGGTAATAATACTATTTGGCCCAATAGTAAATGGGGTAACTTCATTGCGGCTGACTATGAGCGTGCTTTTATTGACTTGTATAGTAAGAAAGTTTTGATTAGGGTAGGCAGGGAAAGATTTGCTATGGGTCAATCACCAAGATATAATCTTTTGCTTTCCGGTTATTCGCCTTCTATGGAGGGAATTTTGGCTTCATATGAGGGTGAGAAATTTAAGTTCAGCTTTATATTTTCACGGCTCGAAAATATGGTAGCTGAGACATTAAATTTTGCAACCGATACAGTGCATACTGATGTTGCCAATTCTTCTCGCTTCATTTCGGTTCGGAGGTTAGACTTTTCACCTTGGAACTGGATGAACATTGGGCTTTCTGAAGTTGCGTTATATGGTGGACCGAGTGGGATTCCCAGTTTCTATTATCTAAATCCCGTAGCCCTAAGTCTGCCATACGAGTTCACTTGTAAAACTGCTAACCATAATGTGTTTTGGGATATAGATTGGCGACTATATTTACAGGATATTAGTTTTTATGGTGAATTCTTAATAGACGATTTCCAATACGGAGTAGATTTACAACACGAGCCCAATCACACAGGGTTGTTAGTTGGGGTTGAAAAAGCTTTATCCCGCTCTTTTATTTTGGCTGAATATACACATATAACAAGATGGGTTTATAATCATTATGTTCCTTGGCAAAGATATGAGTTTTTGGGGTATCCTATTGGTCATCCTTTAGGGGGTGATTTTGATAATATTTTCTTCAAATCTACGCACCATTACAATGCTAAATTTGATTTTCGTCTTACATTGTCATATACACGGCATGGGAATAGTAGAATAGATACTGATTGGCCAGTTCCTGAGTGGCCTCGTGTACCTGGGACCTATTTTCCGGAACTTAATTTTCTTGTCCATCCTATAACTACTTATCTTGATATACGGACGGGGGTGAGCTTTCTATCTATTAGCCATCTGCGGAATATAAAAATCGCCACTACATTGGACGGCGAAGTGGGAGTATGTAAAGTATCTACTGACAATTGGCTCCCCGTATTTAAGATAAATATTGTATTAGGGGCGAACTAAATACTTGGCAAGTATATCAACTTCAATATTTACTAAATCTCCGATTTTCAATTTGTATAGAGTAGTATGTTTTAATGTATAAGGAATTAGAGTTATTTCAAGTTTATTGCCTTTAATTGCTGATATAGTTAAACTTACTCCATCTATGGCTACGCTTCCATTGAGGATAAAATATTTCATAAGTTCAATGGTCGGAGTGATGGAAAGGGTAGCAGTTTCGTTTAGCATCTTCCGTCCTACTACTTTTGCCACTCCATCTATATGCCCCTGAACTAAATGACCTCCTATTCTATCTCCTATTCTTAATGCACGCTCAAGATTTACATTACTCCCGGAGGTAAGGCGAGATAAATTAGTAGTTGAAAGTGTGCGACTACTAACATAGACTTCAAGCTCATCTTTTAGTGTTTTGCAGACTGTAAGACAGACCCCCTGTACCGCAATACTCTCACCTAATAATATGTCAGCCAAAGGCTGATGAGCCTCAGGCTCAGAGGTATCGGGATTTGGGATTTGGGATTTGGGATTTTGGATTTTAATTATATTTCCGCCCTTAGTTGTTTGTAATGAGCTAACTTTACCAACTGATTGTACTATTCCTGTGAACATATTAACTTTTTAATCCGTTATTCTATTAAGTCAAGTATCTTTTTACTTGACAAATATTGTTTTATTGAGTATAGGATAAGTGGAATGAATAAAGGGATGAGTCTTATTCTTGTGATGGCGATATTTGTGGTCTTGGGGATGATAGCTATTACATTTATAACGATGAGTAGCACGGAACTTAAAATTAGCAAGTTTATAGGGGATTCAAAGATTGCCTTTCATTCAGCGGAGGCGGGGTTAGATTTTGGAATTGCTCGTATCCCCGAGGAGTTATCAGCATTTCCTGCTTTGCCTGATATATGGATTACAATGGCAAATGTAGCCCAATATAAGAGTGGTCGTGCAGATAGTTTGCCTACTCCTGTATTGCTTAGCGGGACTGCATATTTAGTCGGTTATAGTATAGAGCAGGGGACTGATTTTTATAGCTTCCTTTATGATATGATAACAGCAGGTAAAATGAACAGGTGTACACGGGAAGTAGAAGCAAGAGTTAGATGTGGTCCCATTCCTGGCGGGACACAATATTAAAAGGTAAAACGAAAAGTGCAAAATTAAGGAGGTGAAAAATGAATAGTTTATTTATTATATGCCTTATTTTACAGACTGGCTCAGGTACTAAATCAGTTGAGATAGATGAGCAAAAATTTGGCGTAAAACTTACGCTTGAGACCACTGTGTATGAGGAAGGGGAAGAGATTAAAAGGGAGATAAAGATTGTGAAATTGGGTGAAAAGTTAAGAATAGACGAAACTTTTCCTAACTCAGAAGAAATAGGACAAGTGGTTATCTGGAATGGTAAGGAGTGCAAATTATTTCTCCCCAACCATAATCCACAGCTTACTACTCCTATTAGGAATGGAATGGATTTTATTGGCTTTCGTGAAGATGTTAAGGAAAAGGGAGTGAAATGGGAGATAGATAATGTGACTCGCCTTCCATCAAGAAAAGAGACCGCACACGAGATTACGCAGTTTAAGGATTATGTAATGATAGAAGGGTTTGGGCTTTTCCCAAATGTGATTGAAAGATATGAAGCCCAAAAACTGCTACTGCATACTGAACTCAAACATACAGACAAAGAGATAGATATAAGTCCTAATGTATTTGATATAGAGAGTGTAAAGTTTTCAGAAGCAGCCAAAAAGTTGGCTGATAAAGTGCGCCCAGAGTGAGGGGCTAAATATAAATAGGAGGGAATATGAAGAAAGTATTATTTCTTAGATGGGAGTGCTGATTATCCGGGCACAGATACTAATGGTGATGGTTATTCAAATGATTCCAGAATGTATATCATGAATGGTGCTATTAGGAAAATTGTAGCCAAGAGAACAAGTCTTAGGTCGGCGTTTCAAACTTTTCCTTGGCAAAGACAAAGATGGGTATGGGCATATTGGTACCTGGCACCACCCTATAGGTGGTACGACTGGATTAGAATCCCTTGGCATTATGACGGTGGTTACGGTAACGGTAATATACAAGTGGGTTTTGCAGAGGGAGAGCCGGCGCATCTTCAGCAAATATATAACTTGGTGGATAATGTTCACCAAATCCAGGAACTGCGTGCCCAAGGCGGTACACCAATTGGCGGTGCATTGTATCTTGCGAGACAAGAACTAACAGCAGAAATACAGAGAGACCTAAATGGTCAGATGACTTGCCGAAGATACTTTTGCATAATTTTGGGTGATGGAGAAGAGACGGGCTATCCTAATAATAATCCGAATAGCCCTTATATAGAGGCAACAAGATTGAGAGATGTTGTTGTTAGTGGCAAGCACTTTGATATCCAAACATATGTCGTAGGAATAGCAGTAACTGGTGGTACAGGGGCACAGTGTTTGGATTCCATCGCTAAACTTGGTGGCACCTATCATTATTATCCTGCCACTTCACCGGCGGCTTTGGATTCTATTCTTGATATGCTTACTTCTGATATAGAGCATAAGTCATTTTCATTCGCTGCCCCTGAAGTGCCCGCAGTACGCACAAAATACTATAATTCCATTTATCTTGCCTCTTTTATGCCGTCTTCTTATCCATTCTGGAATGGCTACTTAAAAGCATATAGATTAAATCCAGATGGCACATTCCCGCAAGATTCACTCGGTCAACCTTTGTATCCCGCATTATGGGAAGCAGGAGAACGACTTAAACTAATGTCCATTTCCAGTAGGCAGATATACTCTGAGAAAGTCGGTGCACTTGTGCCATTTACGCCATTTTATATAACTTCAACTGACCTCCAAGTGCCGGCGGATTCGGTGGAGCCATTGATTAACCTTGTACGAGGAAGTAATGGCTATGACTGGAAGTTAGGTGATGTATTTCATTCCTGGCCAATATGTGTAGGAGCGCCTTCGCCATATTATTTTGATGACGGGTATAACCAGTTCAAATATGATAAAGCACACAGGGGTAGAGTACTTATAGTCGGGACCAATGACGGTATGCTACATTGTTTTGATGCTGGCACATATGTAGCGACAGGCGACTCTTTTACTGCAGGAACGGGAGATGAGAAATGGGCTTTTATACCCAATAATTTATTGCCTAAGTTACAGCAACTAAGGACTATACATCAATATTATGTTGATGGTAATCCGGTAGTATTTGATGCCTGGTTCCCATCAGGACCTACTGATAGTACAAAGGAAGTTGATGAATGGAAAACAGTACTAATATGTGGTGAGCGGCAGGGTGGGAATCGTTATTTCGCACTTAATATCACTGATACTTATAACCCTGTATTCTTGTGGAACTTTTCAGATACCAGTTTATCGCAAACATGGTCAAACCCTGCTATCGGGAAGGTGAAAATTGGTGGCAAAGAGAAGTGGATTGCCGTAGTAGGGGGTGGATTTAATAAATCCGCAGGTGCCGGTAGAGCAGTATATGTATTAAATGTTATGGATGGAAGTATAATTTGGAAATTCACAGATGCTAATCTGACTTATAGTCTGCCGTCCGACCCATCAGTTATAGATATGCCATCAGCTATAAATGGACCTCCTGATGGATTTATAGATTATGTTTATATCGGTGACATAGGTGGGCAGATGTGGAAGCTGGATATAAAGGGTAACTCTGTCGCCCAATGGCAAGGATATAGGGTATTCAAATCCCAACAAGACCAGCCCTTCTACTATCCACCGGCTTGTGCATTTGATAAGCAGTGGAACTTTTGGCTCTTCTTTGGCGGAGGAGATAGGGATTCTGTGAGGAAAACAAATACATTTAATAGATTTTATGGAATGAGAGATAATGGGCAGACTGCTTATTATACAGATGCAGACCTTAAAGATGTTACGGGAGGCGGAACGGCTAATGATAACGGCTGGTACATAAAGTTAAATAAGGACGAGAAGAGTTTAGCCAAAAGTTTAGTTTTTGGTGAAGTATCTTATTTCACTACATATGAGCCTACTACTGACGACCCCTGCTTAGCATTGGGTATTGCCAGATTATATAGAGTCGGATTTACAACGGGTAAAGCACTTGAAGGGGAACCAATTTCAGAGGAAATTGGATATGGATTACCGACATCACCACAAGTTTCCGTAACTCCTGGTGGCGACTTTGTCGTTACTGTGGGAGCATCAAGAGGAGAGATAATATCTGAACAGATAGAGGGGTCGGGGGCATTTAAGAAAATAATTTACTGGAAAGAGGAAAAATACTAAAATATAGCTGTAAGTTATAAACTATAAGAATTAAGCTTTGAGCCAGAAGGCTCATCAGCCTCCGGCTGAAATTCTTATTACTTACCACTTAAAACTTTTTTTCTTATGAATATATGGATATTATTGATAGGGCTATTTTAGTACTTAAGCAGGGTGGAATAATTGGCTTCCCTACGGATACAGTATATGGGATAGGATGTGATGCATCTAAAAAGCAATCAATTAGTAAGATTTATGAGCTAAAAAATAGAACCCCATCCAAACCTCTAATCCTTTTTATTAAAGATAAAACAGAGCTTAATAAGTATGTAGAGGAAATTAGTGATGTCGGAGAGCGGTTAATAGACAAATTTTGGCCCGGTGCTCTAACAATTATTTTTAAATCCAAGTTCAACAGGGTAGTGGCAGGTCCCTTGACCTGCCGAATGGATACTGTGGCTATAAGAATACCCAATTATGAACCTATACTTACGATTTTAAGGAATTATGCCGCCCCACTTGCTACTACGAGTGCTAATTTAGAAGAAACAGCGGCTCCAAAGAGTGATTTAGAATTAAATATTACACCGGATTTAGTTATCCCCGGCAAATGTGGGTCAGGAATTGAATCTACAATCGTTGATATAAGTGAAGATAAGTTTGCAATATTAAGGGAAGGGGAAATTAAGTACCAGGAATTAGCTTATTAGCTTCTTAGGTTAGAAAATAGGCTTAATACAAGCAACTTTCATTACATAAGTTTAATTATTTCCTGTGTAGTATTAACTTTTATAGCTCCCATTCGCCATATTTCTTTACCTTTATCCGTATTTATTGGTGGGACGATAAAGGAAGTTTTATTTTGCTGTTTTGCCCACCTAACTGTTGATATAGTGCCACCTTTGTTACCTGGCTCAACGACTAAAACAGCATTCGCTAAACCTGCGGTTATGCGGTTCCTTAATAATGCTTGTGCGGTTGTCCATTTAGCAGTAGGGAAGAATTCGGATAAAATAATGCTTTGTGAAAAAAGAGTACCTATTACAGGATAAAGTTCGCTATGGACTTTGAAATTCAGAATCCCCATAGGTAGCACTATTATTGTTTTGCCACTCCCCTTAATAGCACCAAGATGAGCTTGAGTGTCTATTCCTTTAGCATATCCCGATACAATTGTAAATCCTTGCTTTGCCAATTCAAAAGCAAATCTAAATGCTTTTTGTTCCCCGCGCAAAGAAGGGTGAGTTGTCCCAATAATAGCTATAGCTTTGAGATAGTCTAATCTTCCCTGAACATAAATTATAGGGGGTGGATTTTTAATGTGTTTGAGCAACTTGAGGTTGAACCTCTCGGGATACCCGGAGTCATACATAGTGATTATTTTTATTTGCCTACGCTCAAGTTCTGCGAGTAATTTATTTATATGTTCAAGGGGTGGTGGAGTGAGTATAGAAGAGGCTAATTTTTCCTTTACTCCTATATTTGTAAGCTCTTTACGGGTAGCACTGAATACATTTTGCGGCTCACCAAATACGAGGAGTAATTTTCTAAAAGTAGCTGGTCCTATCCCCGGTATAGAATGCAGAAGCAACCAGTATTTTAGCATACTTAAAGTTTTGTAATCCGAGAGTTGACAGAAGTCAACTATAAAGTTGACAAACTGGCTTATTGGGTGTAAGATAAAAATATGGACTATAAATTTATAGATGACTTAACCTCAGATGTAATGTTTGAAGCCTACGGCAAGACTTTAGTTGAATTACTTGAAAATGCTGCCACTGCTATGTTTTCTGTTATATGTGATATTAAAAATGTAAGTCCTTTACAAGAGATTAAAATCAATATATCCGAAGATTCAGAGGATGCTATACTTCATCGGTGGCTATGCGAACTGCTTACCCAAAGCGATATACATAATATGTTTTTCAGTAAATTTGAAGCCTCTATCAATGGACAATATGGGATTTCGGGAATCGCACAAGGTGAACCTATTTCACCTAAAAAGAGCGGCACAGTAGTCAAAGGTGTCACCTATTATGGGTTTAAGTTAGAGAAAACAAATAATGGCTATAAAGCAAGGGTTGCTATTGACATCTAACAAGCTATAAGTCATAAGCAATAAGTATTAAGTTTAAAAGTATGGACAATACTTCATTTACCCAAAAGACAAAAAGATTCCTATTAGGAGAACCGCGAGACCTTAGAGATAAAAAACTATTCCACAAACTTTCGCTTATTGCCTTCTTTGCGTGGGTAGGATTTGGAATAGATGGGATTACTTCTTCCTGTTATGGACCTGCCGAAGCATATATTGCCTTAGGAAAACACAGTTGGTTGAGCTTATTTTTGGCTATAATGACGGCATTGACGGTATTTATTATAAGTTCAAGCTACAAGCAAATTATAGAGCTGTTCCCTAATGGTGGTGGTGGATATATTGTGGCGAGCAAATTACTATCCCCGACTCTCGGAATGGTATCCGGATGTGCTTTACTAATAGATTATGTGCTGACAATTGCTGTGTCAGTAGCCGCAGGAACAGAGGCAGTATTTAGCTTTTTGCCATATAATTTACAGGGATATAAGATATTATTTTCAGTATTACTGATATTAGTCTTGACCACGATGAACCTGAGAGGAGTAAAAGAATCAATAGTTGCCGTCACACCTATGTTCATCATTTTTATACTTACACATACATTTATTATTCTCTATGCTTTTATCACGCACTTCGGGAATATGCCAACAATTGTGAATCATTCTATGCAGGACTTCTCTAATACTACTTCGCAAATTGGGTGGATGGGAGCTTTGTTTATCTTATTACATGCATATAGTTTAGGTGGTGGCACCTATACAGGAATAGAAGCTGTGAGCAATGGTATGCCTTTAATTAGGGAGCCACGAGTACAAGAAGCGAAAAAAACAATGACCCTTATGGCTATTAGTTTGGCTTTTATGGCAGGTGGTCTTATACTGGCATATCTTTTTTATAATGTGGAGCCCGTCCATGGCAAAACACTTAATGCAGTGCTATTTGAAAGTATAGCTGGGGGATGGAGATTTGGGAATATATTTGTTATAGTTGCTCTATTATCTTCAGCGATTCTGCTTTTAGTAGCCGCACAAACAGGGTTTCTGGACGGACCAAGGGTTTTGGCAAATATGGCAGCTGACTTTTGGGTGCCTTCACGATTTACATTACTTTCTGAGAGATTAGTAACTCAAAATGGTATAATATTGATGGGACTATCGGCGATAATACTTATCTTAGGGGCTAAGAATTCAGTAGCATTCCTCGTTGTATTATACAGTATAAATGTGTTTCTAACCTTTTCCCTCTCGCAGATGGGAATGATTAGGCATTGGTGGAAAAATAGAAAATCACAAATTGGATGGCTAAAACGATTTGCTATTAACGGGATAGGATTATTATTGACAGGGTTTATTTTAATTACAGTTATAGTAGTGAAATTTTTTGACGGCGGCTGGCTCACTATATTAGTTACTTCTTTACTTGTGATTTTCTCGCTATACATAAAAAATCAATACCTTACTACACGGAAGCAATTGAAAAGATTAGATGACTTAACCAAAGCCGCCTATTCTGACGAGAAATCATTAGAAACAAGAAATGTTATGGAATATGAAGAGGCAAAATATAAAGAAACAGCTATTATATTAGTCAATGGATTCAATGGTATAGGTCTGCATACTCTATTTGGAGTTATCAAAGCATTTAAGAATTATTTTAAGAATTTTGTCTTCCTACAAGTTGGTGTAGTAGATACAGGCATTTTTAAGGGCCAAGAAACATTGGAAGACCTACAAAATTCAATACAAGAAGATTTATCTAAATATGTTAATTTTATGAGGAAGGAGAATCTTTATTCCGACTATCAAATGTCTATTGGCACAGATGTAGTGGATGAAGTAGAAAATAATATAGATACTTTAATAAAAAAATACCCTAATTCAAAAATATTTGCCGGACAATTATTATTTAAGGATGAAACTATAATTACAAGATTGCTGCATAACTATACTGCTTTTGCAGTGGAGAGAAGACTTTATCATAAAGGGATTCCAGTCTTTGTGATGCCCATAAGAGTAGATTTATGATTATTAACTTGACAAAATGAAAGAGGCAAGTTATTTTTGAACTTGAATGATTAACTTAAATTGGGAAGAGCTTTGTGAAGCTATTGGAGATTATGCAAAGATAAGGCACTACTTTTTGAACAAAAAGACTGGTGAGATATTGATACTCTCAGATTATATGAGCGAGGCAGCAAAAAATGAAATCAAAAAAAGAGTTAAGGGGTCGCAGTTTAGCGATTATGTATTGATACCTACGATGGAATCACGCGACGGATATAGGTTAATGGAAGAATTTATTGAAAAGTCAGCAGATGAGAAATTAAAAAGCCAACTCACCGAATCGCTTTCAACCGAAGCTCCATTCAAAAACTTCAAAGAGATTGTGTATAATCATCCGGAAGAAAGGAAACATTGGATAGAGTTTAGGGAACAAAAATTGCTCCAACGTGCCAAAGACTGGCTTAAACAAATAGGAGTCCCCGTATAGTATAGCATATTAATATCCGACTGTAGCTTTCAATATAGTAGAAACAGGTAGAAATTCATAGAGATTGGTGGAAATTAAGTAGAAATTATTTGCGTCGCTATTAATTTCAATAAATTTCTATTAATTTCCATAAGTTTCTATTAGTTTCAATTCTTATTTATGTGTTGCGTGTTTGTAGAAGGGTGGGGTAATAATTTTAGCTTTCTCTAATTTGCCTCGACAATCTATTTCAATTTCTGTATCTACTTTATCATATGGAGTATTCACATATCCCAAGCCAATAGGTTGATTTATAGAAGGCGAAAAATTACCACTCGTCACTTCGCCTATTATTCGGTTATCGGTGTTCGGTGTTCGGTAAATATGGTAGTGTTGACGCGGAATAGATTTGCTTTCCATCACAAAGGCGACTAATTTTCTTTTAATTCCAGCTTCTTTTTGCCTAACGAGAGCGGATTTGCCTATGAAATCAGGCTTGTCAAGTTTAGTTATCCAACCCAGTCCTGCTTCAAGCGGAGTAGTAGTTTTGTCTATATCATTCCCATAAAGGCAGTATTTCATTTCAAGCCGTAATACATCTCTTGCTCCAAGTCCAATCGGCACAACTCCTTGTGCTAATACTTTGTCCCATAGTTCGGGATGTTTGGCATCAAAGTAGACTTCAAACCCATCCTCACCGGAATAGCCGGTACGGGAAATGAAAGCTGGAATACCCACAAATACGCACTCCGCTCCCCAATCTCTGACTTCTACATTTTGATTTTGCAAAGCACAAAAGCCCCCCTTATGTTCACTTATCCATTTCCAATCTTTCTTTTTATTCGCTCCATTTATGACGAGTAGAAACTTATCTCCTTTATTATCCTTTTGGGGTTGTCCCGTATTTTGCGGGATCCCGCCTTGGCGGGATTGCCCTTGGGGTTGCAAACAAGGGGTATCCCCTTGTTTTAGCCGATAAACAACAAGGTCATCTACTATGCCACCATCCTCATAACACATACAAGAGTATTGGGCTTGAAAAATAGCCAACTTGGCAGGGTCATTAGTAGTTATTTGGCTCACAAAGTCGAAAGCACCACTCCCAGTAACTTCTACTCTCCCCATATGCGAGACATCAAATATACCAACTTTTGAGCGTACACTCTTAACTTCATTCATTATACCCTTATATTGAATAGGCATTTCAAAACCAGCAAATGGAACTACTTTTCCACCTGCTTTTATATGAGCATCATAAAAAGCTGTCCGCTTTAACATATTCCACCACCTTTAACTTAAATCAAAAATCCTAAATCTGAACACTAAATCCTAAACAAATTCCAAGCACTAAATTCCAACTGTTTTTACTGTACTATAACAGTTTCAGGTTTTGTAACTCCCGATAAATCGGGATTTCCGCTCCCAACCCGTTCTCCTGACCCCACAACAGTATCTGGACGGGGTCGCTCCAATCTGTATTCTATTCTTTCGCTAAACTCTTCTTGCTTGCCTTCATTCCAGTTAGCCACCGGTCTATAATATCCAACTACTCTTGAATATATTTCATTAGTAGCGCCACAAGTTGGGCATATTTCTTGTTTTCCTGCTACATAGCCGTGTGTAGGGCAAATACTAAAAGTCGGCGTAATCGTAAAATAAGGCACTTTAAAGCTTTCAGCTAACCTACGCACAAGTAGCGCACAGGCATTTGGGTCTTTTATTTCCTCGCCTATAAATCCATGTAGCACGGTGCCACCGGTGTACTTATTCTGCAACTCTTCTTGAAGCTCAAAGGTTTCAAAAATATCATCCGTATAATTGACAGGTAGTTGAGTAGAATTTGTGTAGTAAGGCGCATTTTTGCCTGCGGCAATTATATCAGGCCACCTCTGCTTATCTATTTTAGCCAATCTGTATGCCGTAGCTTCAGCAGGAGTAGCTTCCAGATTGTAGATATTGCCTGTCTCCTCTTGGAACTTGCGCAACTTTTGCAACATAAAATCAATTACTCTTTTAGCAAACTCACGGCCTTCATTAGTGCCAATATCTTTACCTATAAGATTAAGGCAGGCTTCATTCATTCCCACTAACCCTATCGTAGCAAAGTGGTTACGCAAAGTCTTTAGATATCTACGGGTATATGGGAATAGCCCGGTTTCTATATTTTTAGTCACTAACTTACGCTTTGTCTCTAATGAAACCTGTGCCAATTCCATAAGCCGTGATAGCTTATTCAAAAACTCATCCTCAGTCTTGGCAAGGTAGCCAATTCTGGGCATATTAATCGTGACTACTCCTATGGAGCCAGTAGATTCAGAAGACCCGAATAATCCACCGGTTATGTTTTTTCTAAGTTCCGCCAAATTTAACTGCAACCTACAACACATAGCCCGTACATCCTGAGGATTGAGGTCCGAATTAACAAAGTTTTGGAAATACGGCAGCCCATATTTGCCGGTCATCTTAAACAAAAGATATGCATTGCGAGATTCATAATCAAAATCACGCGTCAAATTATAAGTTGGAATAGGGAAAGTAAAGACCCGATTATTCATATCGCCCTCTATCATCACTTCTATGAAGGCACGATTTATTGTATCCATTTCGGGCTTAAACTCTTTGTAGGTACCAAAATTTGACTGATACTCACCATCCATAGTAACCTTTTCGTCTTTCAGGTCATCCGGCACTTCCCAATCAAATGTAAGATTAGAAAAAGGAGTCTGCCCGCCCCACCTTGAGGCGACATTTAATGAAAAAATAAATCTCTGGATTGATTGCTTAACTTCGGCATATGTTAAGTTATCTTTTTTTACATATGGGGCGAGATAAGTATCAAAAGAATTAAACGCCATCGCACCCGCCCACTCATTTTGTAGAGTACCCAGAAAATTTACCATCTGTCCCAGTGCAGTCTCAAAATGCTTTGGTGGAGCTGCCTCTACTTTTCTTGGCACTCCGTTGAATCCTTCCGCCAATATCTGTCGCAAATTCCATCCCGCACAATATCCCGCAATCCCCATCGCTAAATCGTGGATGTGAAAATCACCATCTCTATGGGCATTGGCTACCTCGTGCGAATAAATAGAATCCAATGTATAATTGGCAATGACCGCAGATGCTGAATGCATCATCAGACCCGAGAACGAGAAATCAGCATTCGCATTCTCTCTTGCACGCCAATCTGTAAAATCCAAATACCCATTTATAGTGCGGCTAACATCTATAAATACTTCCTTTGCTTTCCTTATTCTTGCGTGTTCTTCTCTATAAATAATATAAGCTCTGGCTATTTCTACACAACCTGCCTCAATAAGCACTTTTTCTACTAAATCCTGTATCTCCTCAACCCCCGGTATCCTTCTGCGAACTGTTAATTCCAGCAATTCCGTAACCCTTCGCGAAAGTACATCCGATAGTTCTGCATTTTCCTTGCCAACTGCCTTCATCGCCTTCAATATGGCCTCGTTTATACGATTCCTATCAAAAGACTCTACCTTACCATCTCTCTTTTTTACCTTGGATAACATTTTTCCTCTCCTTCAAAAGGTTTATTTCTCTTTAGTTACAAGTTTTGTTTCGCTATTTACATCTGTGTAGACATCTACTGAACCTATTGTAACTACCTCACTTTTTCCTTCTACTGATGCAGTACTCTTTTCATAGATTTTGTATCCCTCATTTATAGCAAAGTAAATTTCTCCCTTCTCTTTTCCTTTTCCAATAAATTTCACTTGCATACCCTGTTGGGTTTGATTTTCATTTAATTCAATTTGAGAATCATACATTATCTTTGCACACTCAAAACCTTCTTTTTCTCTAAAATCTTCAAGTCTGTATTGGGTTTTAACTTTCTTCCCCTCTATTTCTTCATACTCAACATCCCACTTATCGCCTATTTTAAGCATCTTTTCCCCTGAGAATATTTTAAGTTCTTGCTCTACCTCCTGAACTATTCCCTCCACATATTGTTTCATTTCATCGTCTATATTTGCAATTATTTTCTTGTTCACTACTTTACCATGCACTATAGTCAAACTAATTTCCTGCCCCTTCAATTTATCAAGTTTTGGAATAGCCATCAATTGTGCTCCTGTTTTAATGGTACCTTCGGCTTTATCATAAGTAATCTTAAGCACTAATGTATCACCTGCAATCCTTTCCACCCCCTTTTTAATCCTAATCCCCATAGAAGTAATAGAACTCTGACCCATACCTTTCATATCAACAGTAGAATTTATACTTAGTGTTGTCTTATACCATAGCTCACTACCTTCTATTGGCTTATACTTCAAATACACACCGTTCTCATACTTTTTAGCCCATTCTTCTATCTTTTTAGTCTTTGTAGCATAGCTTACAGATACCAAGGTTAATGCAAAGAGAATTATAAAATACCATCTTTTCCTAATATTACCTCCTCTTAAAGAGCACGAATTTATTTTTTGGGGCAACAAATCCCATATATGCTTGTTCTAATTTATTGTAATCTTCTGACTCATACGCTCCTTTTTTAAATCCCCAAACATAATTATAGCTAATATTCTCTGCTTCGTGTTCGAACTCACATCTTGCAATTACTAAATCATTTTCCATCTCAAAGTTTTCAGGAATATACGATACATTAAACCCATTAGGTATTTTAACTCTAACTTTGAATTCTGTAATATGCGGTGATAGAGTACTAAAAGGATATTTTCTCTTCTCGCACCCAAAATAACTTGCAATTGGAGCAAATCTAAAGATATTGGATGGCAGATTAAATCTCGTTTCTTGTGTTTGTTCCGTAAGATAATTACTTATTTTGAATTCAAGTTCCAAATCTACAGGTGCTAAAATACTATCCAGATTGCTTATTTTCCACGAGACAAGTTTTGTTCCTATTCCAATACTTGATGCATATCCTTCAAATGCTTGTTTAATTTCTTTGTCAGTTTTACCATGTAACTTTTTACGAGCATAAGCTGCATCTATTCCATTAAGTGTACCCATTATTTTACCCGAAAGCGTCCCATCCATAGAAAGCGTAAGTTCTGCCAATACCTCTGATTTTGATGCCTGATTAGGTATCTGGTAGAAAATAGCCGTATCCTTTTTAACTATGAAACAAGTGCCGGATACACGATTGAAAGGCAATGGATAAGTAATTTCACTCTTACCCAGAATATGGCTTATTATTATTGGAAAGAACTGCTTATCGGGGAAGACAGGGTCAAAAAACAGATACTCTTCTCCTATAGGTACAGCTACTACTATATCATCAAAATATATAGGTGCGGGCATATCTTTTTCTATTCCATATCTTGCAATATATGATGGATATGCTTCTATTCCAATGCTCCTAATCATTGCTATAAGGAGTGCAACTTTATCAAGTGGTGAGCCGTACTTATTTTTGTATATCTTTCCTGTAATTGTTGGTGTAAATCCAATATCCTCAAATCCTACCGGTATATCTCGCCATCCCGTAGCAACGAACTGACAAATTCTGCCTATATCACCCAAGTCTTTTGCTTTCTCTTGTATCTTATGGTCTATTTCAATGCTTTTTTCAAAATTACCCCTCAGCCACCCTGCAAGCTTATTCCATGAATTAAAAGAGGTGTAGATTAATCTTGGTCCAAATGCAGCCATAGGGAACATATATTTCTCATGTTCCATACGAGCAATTGAGTCGCGGTAAAATTTATAGGTCAGTTCCCCTTTCTCATACACAGAATCTATTTTTATCTCGCCTACAAGCTTGTAATTTAACTTTAATTTGTCAGGTAGTTTTAGCACAAATACCTTATGCGATATTGGTTCATCTGATGCAAATACAACATTACCAAACAGCACTTTTTGCTCTGTAGGGGTTGTAAATTTTACTGCTGTATATTTGATGAAATCACCAGTCTCTACCCCACCGAATATACAGGTTTTAAGTCTCGCATTTGAGTACACGGGCGCCATAAATGAACTAACAGTACTCAAATCACCTATACCCTCTGTCTTTGATATTCCAATAGTATCTCCATTTTGTTTAATTGTATGGGTTTGGGGCAGCAAAATCTCTATCTTATCATTCTTTTTATCATATCGTTGCATAAAGTTGCTGTATATATTGCGACCCCGTACAGTAAATATACGCATTACAATATGATGGTAAGTCTCTTGACTAAAATCATTATTTACCATAACACCCATACTATCAAGAGTGTATATTACAGAAGCATCCGGATAATCTTTTGCCTCCGGTTGTATAATATTTAAGAATGTCCATCCCAAAAGCCACAACACCATTACCTCCTATTTCCCATTTATTACAAGAATTATTTCCTGCTTACTATGGTTACTAAGATTTTCCATCACTTCCTTCAAATTCTTATACTCTTCTTGCGGGATACGATGCTCCTTGAATACCATCTTATCAGTAGAAAAGATACTATTTTCCTTAACCTTTTGTGAACTCTCAATACTTATATATTTTCCAGAATAAGAGAATGGTTCAGGTAATGTCTTTACACTCATATTTTTGGGAAAGTATAAAATGCTCTCTGAGTAATTAGCATTCCGTATTTGTAATTCTATCGGATACTTACGTTCATCAAGTGCAAAAATATTCCCCTGTTGCCCTGCACCAAATGACTCTGCTTCACCACCGCCTATATGCCACTCATCTCCGATTATTGTCGGATATTCAGGTATAGTGATATAAAAAGTTAGGGTCATTGGAACAGTAAAGTCATCCGGATTACCAGATTTTATTGAATCTATCCTTGCCTTGCCATGTTTTGCCCTAACTGATTGCAATATCATTTCCTTGAACTGTTCTTCGGGTACATATTTGAAAAGCTGTCTGAACGACATATCCATTGTTCCCTTTCCTTGTATAATTATAGATTGTTTCAACTCACCATTTTCATTCAATTCACCAAATGTTTTGACTTCCGTCAAGTTTGCTTCCGGGGGTTGATTAGGGGTATGAATTATATTTTCACCCCTCTCAGTACAAACAATTGCTGGCTTATCACTTTCAAATGGTGTAAGCCACTCGACCGAACCTTCTACCGTAGGGTCAAGCCATATCCAGCCAGTATCAGTTCCTATTGCTACTATTGCATGATTTATTTGACTTAAAGCAGGTACTTCATAAACAAACCCCATTATCGGGTTAGTTAGTACCATATAGATATATATTTTTAATTCCTGCCTCCCTTAACATACCAACGAGCAATGCCGCTTTATCTCTGCACACACCATATTTATTTTGTAGCGTAAATCCTATAGTCTGTGGCTCATATCCTCCATTTTTGCCAAGCAAATCTGTCTCCACATACCTTATCTTCTTATTGACAAACTCATAAAGCGTACGCACCGTATCTTCAAAGGTTTTTGCATCTTTTGTTATTGATTTAACTTCTGCCTTTACTGAACTATCAGCTTGTAGATTGGGCTCACACAAATTATAATACCATTGTGATCCTTGCTCCCAGGATGAGCGTGTAGTTATAACAAGTTTTGTCGCAATATCAAAAATAGGCGGCATAGCTGGCTCTTCTAAGATTCGTGGAATATGCTCCGCCTTCCAGAGATATACTCTGGTATCCTCTCTATCAAGCTCTTCATGCTGAAGCTGACCATTCACTATTTTATAGTTTGGCTTCATATTCTTTGGCAGTGATATTTCCAGATATTTTGTCTCTATCGGCTCATTATCCTCAAACATATACCATGAATCAAATGTTGAATCAAAAGATGCATCGTGGGTAATACGCTCTGTCTCGTATTCTATACCTCCACCAATATCAAGCCCAGTAAATGTTATGGTAACTATTCGCAAATTAGGAATCAGAAAAAGTGAGCCCTTCCAAGCAGGCATAGGGTTATCAGTGATATTCTCTTTGGGAACTGTAACTGTTTTACCGTCTGCTGTTATAGAGCGTGCAAATTTAATAATTACTGTATCTTCATTTGTAAAGTAATTGAATTTTACCTCTCCGTACTTCTTTTTGCCATATGTAGTAAAAATCTTTGCCAAAAAATGGGTACGCTCTGTTCCTGTTCCATCTAAATTGCATTTGACAAAAACAGAATCAAACACAGTGACACCGTGAGATTCCGGATAGGTATCTACCGATAGTTTAAAGAAATTATCTGATATAATGTTTCTCTTTAATGCACAACCCATACCAAAAACAAACATAATCAAACCTACGAAAAATAATCTCTTACCCATAATACCTCCTCTCATTTTAGAATTACTTGCCTATTACCACACATAAAATTTGTACACTTACAACATATAGCACTATTAATTAAACTTGCTACAATATATTGGGCTTGTCAAGGGTAAAAAAATATTTATTTTTTCTTATGCATCAGGAAGCTTACTGTAGCAAATATAATAAGGGCTTGAAGGATAAGGAAGGTTACATTTTGTGGTGAAGAGGTAGTTCTTAAAACAATAGCCCCAAATCCTACTGCTGCACTTAAAAGGCATATAAGTAGGACTGCTTGTCTTTGTGTGAACCCAATATTCATAAGCCGATGATGTAGATGGTCTTTGCCTACATATTCCAAAATCTCTTTTAAGTTATGGGTCTCACCCTTTACTATGCGGGAAATAGTGATATAGAGCATATCAAATATAAAGACCCCAAGAATTAAGATAGGTACAGATAAAGCAATAGCAGGCCCTCTTTCCGACCATTCGCCCATAATGGCAAGCGAGCCAAGCGTAAAGCCCAAAAAGTTAGCCCCCGCATCACCCAAAAATATTTTCGCGGGATGAAAATTATATATCAAGAACCCCATACAGCTGCCAATCAGAGCAGCAGCAAGATAACTAAAATAGTATTGGCGAGTTTGTAGCCCAACAATTAGTAAAAAGAAAGCCGAGACAGCCACAAGAGTAGTTGCCAACCCATCTATACCGTCAAAAAAGTTGACCGCATTGATAATCCATACAATCCATACCAAGGTGATTAAAAATTCACCTATCTTGCCTATAGTTGTGTTCGGCAGAAAAGAAATCATTACCCCACATCTAAAAAGAATAATACAGGCGACTATTTGAACAATAAGCCGTAAATAGGCAGGTAAAGGTTTTATATCGTCAACAAGTCCAACAAGAAATAAAAGTAACCCACCCATCACTACGCCTTTCAGTTCAAGGGAGAAATGAAAGCTAAGTAGAATTACAATGCAGAAAGATGCAGCAATAGCAGCACCGCCCAAAAGTGGAGTAGGAGTAGAATGAATTTTCCGCTCATTAGGGTAATCTAATATTTTTAGCTTTAAGCCAATTTTCTTGGCTAATGGGGTAAAAATAACAGTAAGAATAAAGCAAAAGAAAAATAACCTAAAAATAGACATTAGACTAAAGAGTTAATTGTATCTATAATAAAGTGAACCTCTTTATCTGTAAGAGAAGGATAGATAGGAATTGAGATTGCAGAACTATATACTCTATCTGCAATAGGGAATCCTTTTTTAATTCTCCCGCCGGAGCCACCGCTGGAGCGGGGCAATCGGGATTTCTGCTTCGCTTCAACCATATACTGATGTAATGGCTTATAGATTGGCTTTTTACACTCTATCCCCTTAAGTCGTAATTTATTAATATATTCTGTAGCATCTTTTTTCGCTCTAATAATATATCTATACCAGACCCTATTCCAAATCCCAAATCCCAAATCCTCCCGCAAATGCGGGATCCCGAAAAAAGCGGGACAAATCCCAAATTTTGGGAATTGGGAATTATATTTTTGAGCTATCTCCTGTCTTCGTGCAATAAACTTGGGCAATTTATTAAGTTGACTAATTCCTATTGTCGCTTGTATATCAGTCATCTTGTAATTAAATCTAATAGTATAATTATCCTTTTCATCATACTCTCTGAGGTCTCTAATTTTAGCGATGAATTTTTCATCATTTGACAATACCATTCCACCTTCACCAGTAGTCATCATCTTTGTAGCATAGAACGAAAATATAGAAGCTGCTCCCATACTACCGACCATTTGAGGTCGCACCTCTTGAGGTTGCACCTCTTTACTATGATACTTTGCTCCGATAGAATGGGCACAATCCTCAATCACTGGCACACCGAGACTCAAAATTTCATCCATATCAGCAGGCAGACCAAACAAATGAGGGACTATGATTAACTTAGTTTTGCGGGTTAATTTATTCTTTATATCGCTTACAGAGAGGTTAAAAGTGGATTCCTCTATATCTACAAATACGGGCTTCGCAGAAATGTAATTTATGGCATGAAGAGGTGCAGTACAGACAAAAGTGGGTAAAATTACTTCATCTTCTGCTTTAATACCCATTCCTATTAGAGCAAGATGCAAAGCTGCAGTTCCCGATGAAACAGCCACCCCACTTTTTACGCCAATATATGATGCAAGAGCTTGTTCAAATTCTTTTACTTTATTACCCTCAGCAATATATTTAGAACTAATGACATCTTTTATAGTGATATAATCTTGCTTATCAAGAGTAGGTCGGGAATGTGGAATCATTTATCTCCTAAAAAGCTAATAAGATAATTCCTAAAAAACTAAATTTCTACCATATACCTTAAGGCCACAAATCCTTCGGCATACTTTACCTTGCCTTGGAAGCCGCGGAAACTGGCAATTGATTTAACGCTTTCAAGCATATCCAGTCCAGTAGGATAGCTTTTACTTACCTGTGACTGATGAAGCCCAAGCAATTTGGCTTTCTCTACAAGTACATCTCCAATATCTACAAATACATTGGGCTCAAAATTGCGTGTCGTGTAATCCTCGTAGAGTAATACCCTCTTTTGATACCTACAAGCAGTAATAGTACACTCTGCACAGGCACGATGGTCTTGGTGGGCATCATCTGGATAATTTACATATACCTCATCCGGCTGTATCTTACTCATTACGCTATCTATTTTTGATATTAGTTCCCGATTTGCCACAAGCTCTGTATCTCTAAAACCACCCCAAATAATCTTTTTTACACCAATAAACCGAGCCGCATTGTTCTGTTCATTCTGACGAATAATACTACCTCCGCTCTTCTCGCCACCTGTAAGTATAAGGAGATATAGTTTATGACCACTATTTTTGTATTTCAGTAGTGTACCTCCGCATCCATACTCTATATCGTCAGGATGTGCACCTATTGCCAAGATTTTCATATCTTACCTCCACAATTAAACAAATAATCTATACTTGATAAAAATGGTATAAAGCCCTTAAATTGCTGAGTATAGGTTGGATGGTTAAACTCCTGAAATTTTAGTTTAATATGCTTAAATTTCTCTACCTCCAGATACTCTTTACCACCAGGTCCAGATAAATAAGTATCCGCACCCATCTTCTCGCATATCTCAATAAGTCTATCAGTTGCTTGTGAGTGAATATCCATGAGGTGAACCTCTTCCGAAGCCCTAATCATTTTTGTATTTATTTCAAATGCATCCATTAGATAAATAATAAAATGTATGTTAATGTCAACAAGATAATTCCATTCCCGGTCTAAACTATTACGAAAAAACTCTTTTCTGTGTTTAGGGGATTGTGGATAATTTAAGAGAATAGCCTGAATATGTTTATGTCGCCAATTTAGTGTATTATTTATTTTTACTTCATTTATTGATTGCCCAAACCTCTGAATCACGGGTACGGTTAGCCACTGCCAGCCCTCTTTGTCACGAATACGATTACGGTTCTGCCATTCATTTTTCTTGAATTGGCAATTGTCAAGTAAAACAAAAACATCTGCTTGGCGAATTTTGTCAAAAAATCCAAGATAGGGAAGATATTGAGGCTGATGGATGGCACAAATCATAGAGCATCTATTACTATTAGAATAATGTTTGTCAACTTAAATCAGCAATTGAGGTCGCACCTCTTGGGGTTGCACCTCCTATGGCTTACGGCTTACGAATATGGGGTTCGTTAGTATTTTATGAGGATACTGGGTCTCAATGTCCAATCTGTAATAACTTTTTGACCCACTAACCTTTGTCCCTATATAAGTCATATTTACAGGAGTAAGGAGGTTAAATTTCTTAACTATTTCGCCATTTGAGGTTGAACCTCTCCGGATTAGTTTTATTGTTATTTCCCGACTTATGCTATCTGAGCATAGAACCTTAAATCTAACTATTGGCTTATCTTTACAACAGATTTCCTCTCCCATAACAGCAGAGATGCCGAGGTCATTGCTTACACTAAACTCATCTAATAATAGTGCATATTCTTTGGTCCGTCGCATAGCATACATCCTACCTTGGCGTAAAGCGTCTAAGATACAACTATCATTAACATTAGAAACAAGAAAAACTGTTTGCACCTCTTCCAAGCTTTTGCCTCCTGCTTCACCCTCATAATGATAATCTAACTCCCCTATTGTCCAGACAGGATTAGCTCGGCTTTCTGTACAATATTCATTTAGAACTTTATCCCAAGTCCCACCCGGTCCGCCAGCTTCTCTATATCCTTCATATAAGCCACCAAATCCTGTATAGTTTTTTGTCTCCAATAAGGCAGTAGGATATGGTGGCGTAAGTACTCTTATTCTACCTACTTTCTCATCAGTAGTGGCTTCAGGGAGCGACCAAAAACATAGTCCGCCTTGTGAAGCTACATAATCAATAACCTGCTGGTATGGGAAGATGCCTACATCTCCATTATATTGGTTAAAGAGAGTTCTCCTATTCCCTATAATAGGCAGATTTTTGTATAAACTTTCAAGTCCTATTACAAGTAATCGTCTATGGGCATTGCAAAGCGTAAGTGTCTTATCAAAATAACTACCCGTCCAATAGTAAAAAGGCCGCACCTTAGCACCAGGAATAAGTACCATATCAGGATATAATTTGCTCACTCTCTTAATTTCCGCAAGATACTTTTCAATCCCATAATCCACTATGCAATTTCTTCTTATTGTCTTTTTTATCAAATTCCTAAAAGGCGGCAACCCGTATGTAAAACGCTCCAAAAAATGGTCAGTGTATATGACAACAGAAATATCTCTACTACGGGCGAGTTTAGCTATATCTTCAATAGAATACAAGCCATTGCTTATATTAGTATTGATATGGATGACTCCACTAACCTGTCTATACTCGGCAATACTAATCGCTAAAATAAGTATCAGTTGACTTATCATAGTAAAATCAAAGCGTATAGTGTCAATTTAGCCAATCTTTTTTGTCTTTCATTTTTGATTTTCCTCTAACGATAAAGCTCCGTTGCCCTGCTTCTGCGGGGTCAACTGCAGCGATTGGTTAGATATTTCTATTTTTTAAATCCTTTTACTATTGAAGATGCAATATTTGGACTTTTGGGATTAACAATTAGTTTTCTCTGCGCCGGAGAAATTAAGACATCCATATCTTCCATAGGAACTGCACCAAGTAAAATTTCATCTCCCAGTATAATCGCTCCGGTAAAACAACCTCTATTCTCAAATTTTACTTCGATAGGACCAACATAAGGACATAAATATTCCTTCCCATCTGCAGTAGTAACATCTCTTTTGTATAATTCTTTCAAATTCAATTGAATAGCAACTTTCTCTGGTATGCAAAGATGTAATGCCCCTGAATCTACTAACGCTTCAACCTCCATTTCTTTAATTTCATCTTCTTTCGGATTTCTTAAAATAATTGTAGCCTTCACTAAACCCATAATACACCTCCTCGTATTTGTTTTTTATATCTAACGATAAAGCTCAGTTGCCCTGCTTCTGCGGGGTCAACTGCAGTGCCTTGTTATGCTCTTTAATTTGCGAATTTTGCAGTCACAATTCCAACCCCCGCACCAAGAATTATAGACATTGCCAAAATAGGAATAATACTTTTGGGGTCTTCTTTTGATACAAGAATTACAATTGGTAGAGCGCTTAATACAGAAATAATTATACCTTTTAGCCAAGGAACCAATGGCATTTCAATGTAAGATATGACAATTCCCAAAATAACCCAATGAACAAAAGCAGAGATACATGCGTATTTATCTAATTTCTGAAATATCATGGGCGTTACATCTATAATACCTGCAATAACACCAATAATTAATGAGATAAATAATTTTAGCATTTTTGTTCCCCCTTTAATTTATTTTCGCATAACATTATTTGGTATCTTCCATAGATAATTCGACATAATTATAGCATAATTCAAAAGATATTGTCAAGAAAAAATGCTTTGTTGCATAATTTTCTATCACACCTTCAATGACAAAGTGCAAAATAGTTAATAGACATTAAGACTTAACTTTTAATGCTGTATATAGTTGGTCTATCTTACTAATCATTTTCTCTAATGTAAATTTTTCTGCCCTTTCTTTGCCTGCACTACCCATAGAATGTCGGGTTATAGGAGTATTAATTAATAAACTAATTGCCTTTTCCAATGCTTCAGAAGATTTAGGAGGCACAAGAATACCTGTCTTCCCGTTCACTACCACATTAGCTATCCCACAAACATCAGTAGCAACAACTGGTAATCCCGCAGCCATGGCCTCTATAATTGCACGGCACATACCTTCATTAATGGATGAGATAGCGAAAATATCAGATAGAGCAAGTAATTCTGCCACATCCTTTCGTTCACCGAGGAATAAAATTTTTTGCGTCAATCCAAGCCGCTCTACTTGATATTTCAACTCTGCTTTAAGAGGACCGTCGCCAGCAAATAAAAAAGTCACTTCCGAAGAGGTGCACCTCACCCTCGAACTGAGAACCGAATTAGCTGCATCTATTAAATACTTATGCCCTTTTATCGGTACCAACCTCGCTACACATATCACGACAAGATTACTCTCTGGAATACCTATTTCTTTACGCTTAGCCATCCTATTTACTTTTGACTCAAATTTTTTAATCTCTATGCCGCTATGGATAGTTAAAAGCTTCTCCTTGGGTGCAACTTTAAATTTCTCGTAATCTCGTGCCTCGGCACCTGTAAGAGCAATAATCTTATCTGTAATAAGAGCCGATACCCGCTCTAAAAGTATAAATACCTGTGTTAGCCAATACCCAAAGTAGCCATAAAATATATGCCCGTGTGGTGTGTAAATAATACAAGGGGCGCCTGCCATTTTAGCTGATATACGGCCAATAAATCCCGCCTTTGAAGAATGGGTGTGAACAATATCAAATTTTTCCCGGCAGAATAAACGATACAAATTAATTAAGCTTAAGCCATCTTTTAGGGGATTGATATTTCTTTGTAAGTTTGGTGAAATTATAACCCGGTCGTTTAATTTATTTAAAAATTCTTTTGTTTTAGCACTGGGATATTTACTCGGACCGGTTATCAGCTTTAGATCATAAATCTCGGGATTAAGATGATTAGAGATTATCCGTATTATATCCGGCGCTCCGCCCCAGTCCAAACGGGTAATTACTTGGGCAATCTTTATTTTGGGCATAATTAATACCTATACAATTCCGTGCATCTTAGGCATACGGGAAAA
>JACQXS010000078.1 GCA_016208615.1 Candidatus Stahliibacteriota bacterium
GCCCGCATTCCCAAATACCGAGTCTCCGTGAGCCGAGCCACCCAAATATCCGCTCTCTCCCTGCCCACCTTCGCCGCCATATCCGCCACCACCCGCTCCATTATCATATGTACCATCAATACCCTGCCCCGTGCCTTCCGATGCCAAATAACCAGCAGTATCAGATTTCAAAGTGCCTAATATATTCATTGTCTGGGCATCTATTATCACCGAGCCTGTTGTATCAGTTCCATTGTATGGCAAGAGGCTCGCAGTAACTCCAGAATTGATTGTAAAGTTGCCAATATCCCAGTGCACTCCATAGATTGTAGTATTAGATGAAATAACCCAATCATTGCCTTTGTGGTCAGTGCCTTTTAAGATTGAAAAATTGGCATCACTTTCATCCGACCCACTATTTCCTGCTCTATCGTATGCTACCGCAAGTATCCTGCAACTATCAGATGGCGTAAGTTGAGGAATAGTAAAATTGCTACCCCATTTACCAGCAGGTTCACGAGGATACATTGAGCCAAGATAATATGAATTAGAATTACGAACCAAATATACCCGTACTGACTCAACCATAACATTATCCTGCCCATGAACCGTAATAGGATAACTACCTCCAATCTGAAACCACTCACCCCCATTAGGCCATATTACTCCCATTCCGGGAGATACTGTATCTATTGAAGGAACTGATGTATATTTCCCCGTTGATACTACTATAAAGTCTCTTTTCCATCCGGACGGAATAGATGAGCCGGGTGGTGAATCAGGTGGAGCAAACATAAGTTCTACATAATCTCCGTGAGCAAGCCCTGTCCTTACTATATCAATCTCAGAAAGCTCATCCATAACAGTCCTTATATTCCCGGTTGCACTATCATAGCGGATTGCACTTACTAAATCACAAGAGTGGACTATTTTTTCTGTATCAGGAGCAGGTAAATAATAAGCTATCATATCTATTTTAGCAGACCCCGAATCAGATAAAGCAAGCGGCGATAACCCTATATTTAAATCACTTCCATCAGATTTAGTACCACGAAGACTTACATAACTAATAGATGGGTTACCTCTTGGAAAAACAACTCCAAGTGTCTCACGCTGGCCAGATTCCCCACCACCAAGCGGAGGACCATGGGTCTCCCAGTCGTCCCAAGGTATAAAAGGGTAATCTGTTTCTTTTGTCCTTGTTAGAAAGCCAGCCCAACCACTATCAGAGACATTACCAAAGCTAACATTAAGCCACTCATTAGGATTAAGTTCAAGATATAAGCTATCTTGATTAGATATTAAATCGAGTATATCCTGCCCGGAGTCAGAAGCACCTAAGTAACTAATAGGACTTATTTTGTTTGCATAATGGACTATATCGCCATTAGTAGCTGTACCAATTACAGTGTTTTCAGGATGGTCAACTGCAATAAGCCGAACCGCATCAAGATAAGTAATAGTTCCGCCATCCTCCTTAACTCGCAATACATAATGTCCATCCTTGGGTTGCAAAGGAATAGTTAGGGTATATGGGTCCTGACGAGTCCAATTAATCTGAGAGGCAGGAATAACGGAATTATCTTTTTGAAAATTAACGCCATCCCATACATAAACATATGGACAGGGACCCTGGTTGCGAGGAAACCAGGGGTCGCCCCCCGGACCTGGATTATATCCTCCTTCCCACATAAAACAAACTAAGGAAAAATAGGGAGGATCATCCCACTTTCCAGCTAAATTATCTATTACGTAATTTTCACAAATAAGTTTATTCTTCGGCCAACTTATATCTACAATGTCGTTTGAAAACTTACCATGTTTATGTCCTGAAAACCAAACTCCAACCCAGTTCTGATAGCAACCAAGTGCATCACCCAGAGCAAGATATTCATGTGAGGTCAATGTCCCATTTATTTGATGATGGCTGAACATCATGACTTGGTCCAAAGCAGAAGTTATATTTGACAATTTGTTTTGCATATATCTGTAAGTCCCTTGCCTTCCATTAGTTCCAGTCCAGTCATAGAGGTCCATCTCTAGTCCACTTGGTAGTGGAAAGTAGCTCTTTCTATCACAGAAGTCTAACCATATTGCATCCCAAGTATGAGTATGAGGATCAGCGACTTGCATATAGCCATTTGTAAAACTGTAAGTTCTATTATTATATTGTGTTCTGTACATTGTATTTACCTGCGGATAGTTTTTAAAATAATAATAAAAACTATCTTCACAGAAATAATCATACCCTGTGTTAGGATATTCAATCGGGAGTATAGCTTCGCCATCGTATGGCGTTAACTCACAATCTAAGTCATGGTTCCCTCTAACTGGAATCCAAGGAATACCAGTAGGCTGTAATGAATCATTCAAAATATTTGCAATCTCATAAAAAGGATATGTATCATAAACACGAGGATGCTCATAACCTCTATCTCTGTAGAACTGGACCCATTCATGAGATATTCCCCCATGTCCTTTATCCCCGATATCACCGAGCAGTATCACAAATTTTATGTTATAAGTATCTTTGTTATTTTTTACCCAGTGTAATACTTCTTTTAGTCTGGGATTTGCTCTATGAAGGTCTGCTATTGCTACAAATGACCAAGATACTGTATTTTGGTTATCGTCAATCTTATATCGCCATTTCTGACATACTATACCGCCATCAATAGTTTTCCAGTTTCCATCGCAATTCCAGTTTTCCAATCCATAAATAGAAGTAGTTGCAATCATATTGATAATTACTAAACATAAGCATACAATTTTTTGTTGATAGTATTTCATAGTATCCTCCCATTCAATTTTAAACTTAACCTATAAGCTATTAGACCACATATTATAGGTAAACCCCATATACCAAAACCATTTAAATAAGCACCTAAATCATCATCGGTAACCCATCCAATCGCTAACCCTGCACTACTGCCGAGTACCGTCAATAAAAGGGACCCTTTTTCTTTCTCTACATATTTGCCTACTGCCCAAATACCTACTCCATTTCCAAGACCATATCCAATTTTCATTCCTTGACACGCCCCATAGATGCCGGCAAAGTCCTCGCCTAAAATCAGCATTGCAAGGGATGCTCCCATGCCTGCTCCTAACAATCCTCCTATCCCTCCTCCTAAAACACCACCTAATGGCTCAGTAATAATCCATGACAGGTCACTTTTCTTTTGACTCACAAGACTCGTATTAATTTTATCTCCTGTATCAAGTTGTGATATAAGAAAATAGTTATTTTGTGCACTCATTCCATAAGCTAACATCTGTGAATTATCAAGCATCTTAAACCCAACACTTGCTACTATAAATAATATCCACATCTCTCCCCCTTTCTTATTTTAGTTTAATGGCTTTACATATGACCTCATGCTCAGGAGTTAATAACTTACAAAAGTAAACTCCAGCTGGCACTCCTTTTGCCTGAGATTGTCATAATAACGATAAGTATAATAAATATGCCCATTAGAAACATATACCATATGGGGTGTATTATTAGCATCCAAAACTATCTTCCGTGAATTATTATAGCCTAGTGAGGAGGATATTCTTCAAGCCAATCTATTGCCGAATTCCAACAATAAGTGTTTTGATAGCATCCTGCACCATATACAAAATTAAGTCCCTGGTCTAAATTATATGCATTTGAGCTTGGATTACTTAAATGAGTAAATGAATTTGATGTTTGTGGAACAGTATATGGGAAGAAATCCCATTCTCCTCTTGGCCGTCCATTATGTGCATTATCAAACCATTGCCGAAAATAAGCGTCATAACTCCCAAGGTCTCCATACTCATAAAAATTATCTATAGGGTCATAACCCAGTTCAGGACAGGGCGTTTTAACTCCCGGCCATGCACCCGAAGTATCATACATACCGATGGCACACTCTACATCCTCACGCTTCCTTTTTTCGCTAAATATATCTGGCAGTGGCTTTCCGCTACTTGCATATCGAAGGTTTTCATTTATATGCCATATCATAACTCCGGTTCTTGGAAATTCTTTTTCCCAGCGATTTTCCTTTTGGTGATTTAGGATTAAGAAATAACTTTTAGCTTTATCTGGAGATGCAGGAGGAGTGGGGTCAGTAGTAGGATTCCAAAAAGGTATCCTATAAATGTCACCTGTAGAATAATAATCTTCTACGGATAGATTATCTTTATTATCTGTTATATCTATTGGCTCAATCCACTTTTGAGTTTCGTTCCTGCATAGATAAATTTTATCATACGGACTATAAGGACGAGTATACCTAACTGGGTCATCGTGATAAGCAGTAATTTCCATTGGAGAATAGATACCTACAACCTCAGATGCTGTATATGGATTAAAAGGAAAGTTTCCTTTACCACTATCATACTTATCAAGAAGACCTAAAATCCCATGTCCATATTCGTGTGCTGTTGCTCCCACCAAAGTAGACAAAAGGTCATTAACTTGAGTCACAGGGTTACACCTAACTGTAGGATTAGAGGCTCCCCAACTTGGGTAGCGAGGACGAACCCAAATTATGCGGTCATATTTTCCGCTGCTCCATCCGGCGCCCAAAACTTTTTCAACCTCTTTTTCAAAAATTTGTTGAAACTGGACTTCATTGAGCTGGAGTGGGCTATTGACTTCATCTCTCCCATTTATCATAGATAAGTCATTGCTACCGGAATTTGCACAGTATACCTTATTTTCTTGAAAATTATACTCAAGAGCATAAGGATTAACCCCAACAAACCCAGTAGTCTTAATTAGGTTATTGGTCTGTCCATCTATAATACTTACAGTACCTATCAAAATAGATGCCCCGGGGTCTGGGTCATTGAAATTTGCGGA
>JACQXS010000094.1 GCA_016208615.1 Candidatus Stahliibacteriota bacterium
AAGGATATTATCCTAAAGATTGATAACGAACTTGTTGATATACTTGAAATTAATAAAATCAGAGAATGTGTTGGCGAAAATCAATCAATATTTGGTTATCTAATCCAATCATCTTTACCCAAACATCAGACAGATTTAGACTATTATCTAATATCTATAACTTTAAGGGATTCCCAAACCAATGAAAAAGGCGAGGGTTGTTTGTATTGGAAAAAGCCATGTTATGTATAATAAGAGGCATTGCCTAACAACGGATAAAACAGCAAAGGGCTTATTTAATTAGTAAAGAGTTTAGAGTAGAAAGTTAAGGAAAGAGAGCTAAATACCCTCTATTTTTTCATAATTATCGCCACTAAAACACAAATCTCACTAAATCCTAATAAAATTGGACTTTTTGTGTATTTTAGTGTTTTGTTGAAAATCCCGATTTGGCGGGAGTGATTTTGTAGCGGGGTATTTAATTTTGTTATCTAACTAAAATCAATCTCTTTATTCTATTCCCTGCTTTACAAAAGTAAATTCCACTATGAACTTTGTTATTCATCAAATTTGTCCCATCCAACTCTACAACAGTAATTGGTAATTGGTTATTGGTAATTAGGAAAGATTTAACGAATCTGCCCGCTAAATCATAAATCTGTAATTCTTTTAACTCGGAACTCTCAACTCTGAACTTTATACTTGTTCTGTAAGAAAATGGATTAGGATACACTTCTAATCTGTCTTCTGTTATCTGACCTCTGTTCTCTATTTCTTCCACTCCGAACTGCTCAGAGTAGATACATAATTTAGGTCCAGAATCATTATGCTCGTGCGGGTAAAAGTAAATATAATGAAATAGTGGATAATACACTCCTAATCCTAAACTATCTGTATCATCTATAGGAGGGTCAGTTGTAAAATAAGACATATCGTCTGGGTCTTTCATTTTGATAGTGCAATATACATTCCCAACATTATAATCCTTGTTAAATATCCTGCGTAATGTAATAGATTTAGTCCACCCCAATTGCATTCCAAAGCCCGCAAATTGACCCATGGAATCAGATGTTGTCGAGCCATATATTTCTTGTCCTGAACTCCCTTCTACCCAATCTTGATTATGAACATTCCAAAAATTTACATCTCCGTCCCAGCCCGTATTTTTGTACCATACATAGACTTTAAGAAATACAGAGTCTATTGTTTTACCAAGCGGAACTGCTGATATATTAAACTTCATAAACGCATTAAATCCCTGAGTTCCACCATACGCACGAATATAAATATCTTCACACGGAGTTAAAACTATTTCACCTGCATTTAATATACCACTCAAAAAGATAGATAGAATTATACCTCTCATACTCACCTCCTAAAAAGTTGATTTAATAGATAAATGTATTTTGCCGTCCATAAAACTATTCCCTGCTGCCAGACCATAAACTATTTTTATCTCTCCTATGGTCGAATTAGCAGCTATGCCAAGCCCGTAACTCTGTTTTACAACCCCATCTATATACCCGACATCGTAAAATGGAAACCCATAAACCGCTTGGGTGATAAATTTTTGTCCCTCTATATTGAGCCACGCAAGGCAAGTCCCACTAAACTCATCTTCCCAATATCCACGCAATGTATTTGCACCGCCAAGTTTTAGTTTATCGTAAATCTCTATACTGTCACGCAATATGGCACTAAAATTGGGACATAAATATAAAATAAAGAAATCTTGCTTGCCCAAGTAATTATCCAAAGAAAGTGTTATTTCTTCTAATTTATAGATATTCCACTCACTTTTGGCACGATAATGTATAGCATTGGGAATAGCAAAATCAATCCCTAATATCTCTCTATATCGTGAAATGAGGTGCGACCTCAAATTGCTTACCCAAGTTCCACTTATACCTGTGGTAATTGTAATCAATGTAGTAAGTGGCATATCTAACAGCAATTCGGCACGATTTTTCACATAAGAATACTCTACACAATGAGCAAAAGAGCTATGAAGATTAAATGGGTAACCCAAAACCCACGGCTCCTTATATTGTAGTGCAAAAAAAGTAGCCGTTGTATCTCTTTTACGATAATTTATACAAATAGCTCTGCCTGTTCCGATAAGATTAAGAAGCTTAAGTTCAATCAATCCTATAAACCCCGGCTTCCCATATCCAACTGCACCATTTATATAAGTAGTGGGCTTATCTTTTATACAAATATAAAGCTCATCATTGTTAATAAGGTCTGACTCTATTAACTCAACAAATTCAAGCTTATTAACTCTTTGCACTGCTTCTTTAACCTTGTTCTCACTATAAATAGCTCCACTATCTATCCTTATCTCACGCAAAATTACATAACCTTTTGTAAGTTTATTGCCTTTAATTCTGATATTACTTATTCGTATAAGCGGCCCCTCGTTGATATTAAGCCATACATTGACACTATCATTACGGAGTTCAATGCTATCTATCTTTACTTCGCAATAAGGGTAGCCAGAATTTTCATATTTAGTAATGACTCTATCTATATTCTCTGCAAAGTCAGACTCGTTGAATATATGAGTCTGGAAAAGTAATAAAAGATTAGAGGTTTCAAATACTTGGTTACCCGTAAGTGTTATCTCACCTATCTGAAATTGAGGTCCCTCATTAACTATTATAGTATCACCATTAATCTTTATCTTTGCTTGTAAAAAGCCTTGCCCTTTATATGCAGTAAGTATTCCTTTATATCCGTGTTCAAATGCTTTTAAGATATTAGATGATGGGAAAAAGCTATTCCCAATTACAATATATTTGCTTAATAATAGAATAATCCACATCTGTCGGTTATAGGTTATCAGTTTTCGGCTTACAACTCTATCCGAGGAATAGATATTGTTTCCATCTTTCGTCCGGAATAGTGATTAGGTTATGCACAATAAAGAAGAAGTGTGGATGTCTTGGGGGTTGGATTAACTTCATTTCTGCCTGCTCCGGTGTTCTGTTCCCTTTTTTATTGTTACATTTAGCACAAGCACAGACAAGATTATCCCAAGAATCACCACCCCCCAATCGCCTTGGTATAACATGGTCAGTAGTCATCTGGCTATCTTTGCTACCACAATACTGGCAGGTATAGTTATCGCGTTTCAAAATATTACGCTTCGTTAAAGGAAGGTTAGGCCGTCTTATCTGGATAAAATGAAGTAATCTTAAAATAGATGGAGCAGTAATAGAAGATGAAATTGTATGCACTCCATAAGAATATGATTCTACAATTTCCGCCTTGCCCAAATAAATAAGGCAGATAGCTCTTTTGATATTCGTTATTGATAGCGGCTCGTAGTTTTGGTTCAAGACGAGACACGCCCGATTTAGTGACGGTCCCACCATTCTTCTTCCTTTGTTTTTTTAAGTTTAGCTCTTGTTCGTTCTATAGCCTTTTGAGAATAAGTTGCCCACTCCTTATTATCTCCTTTAAGTGCGGAATTATATTCTTTCATAGCTAACTCATACTTTGGGATAGCAGAGCTAAATTTTTTATTGTTAAATTCTATATCTCCCCATTCTGCTTCTATATCACCAGCAAGGCAATGTATAATTGTATTATTAGGTGCTATTTGTTTGGCTAATCTTAAATATTTGCTCGCATCATTTAACTTTTTTATCCCTGTATAAAGGGTTATTAAATAATAGTATAAAGATATATCAGTTGTATCAATAGCAATCGCTTCTTTATACGCATTATCCGCACCTTCATAATCTTTTAATCCTTCGCAGGACTTACCCAACCCTACTCTACTTAAAATATCAAATGGTAGTCTTTGGGCAATATATTCAAACTCTAACTTTGCTTCGGAAAAGTTTTTTGTATCAAGTAAAGTAGATGCAAGAGTCCTACACACATCTAAATCATCTGGATGGGCAGTGCGTAAATTTTTAAGCTCCCTTATTCCTTTTTCAAATTCACCATCAGATATATATGCTTTACTCAAACTGTATTTTACACTTTCGTTTTTATCATCAACCGTTAGTGCGTGTTCATAATTCTCTATGGCTGACTTTATATTACCTAATTTCTCTTCGCAATATCCGATTCCATACCATGCATCTGTATAATTTGAATCATTTTTCACCGCTTCTTTATATTCTATCATAGCTTGGTCATATCTTTTTTCATCAGTATAAAGTTTGCCAAGTGCATAATGTCCTGTGGCAGGAGCAATTACTATCATCTCTTTATACACTTGTTCCATCTTATCATATTCATTCTTACCCCTATATGCCAGCCCCAAATTCATATAAGCACTGACAAAAGTAGAGCTATCTGCAATCGCATGCTTAAAACACTTAACTGCATCATCGTACATCTTATTTTTAAGATATTCACACCCATACATATATTGTTTTTTAGCTCCTGTTTCTTTGACACTGGGTTCAAGAACTTCGGGTATTTCTCTATTGACTTCTGGTGGCGGCACACAACCGATGAAAATACAAAGTGCTAATAAAAGATATAAGTTATAAGCCATAAGTTATAAGAAGTTATAAGCCATAAGGATTAAGCTTAATTCTTACCACTTACTACTTAATCCTTATCACTTACCCCTTATGTGGCCGTTCAGTAACCCAAGTCAACCCACTATCGCGTGCTCTTGATTTTAAGAAATAAGTTGCCGTAGGATTAGATGTGGTATAGACTACCGAATTATCTGCAAATGTACTTATTATTTCAGACCACTGATTTAGGACTCTCATTTTGCTTATAATAAGAGTTTTATTCACAGTTGCTTCAAGTTCAAATTCTACATCCGGGTTCTGTGTCTTATATATCGGTTTGCTTGAAAACCATTTTAATGCCTCCTGCCATCTATCTATTTGTTGACCGCTCATCGTAGTTTCAATAAAATATGGATGCAGAATAGAGTCAATATCTACATTGGACTCAGGGAATTTACCTTTCTCTCTCCTATAATCTCCAATCGCGTCTGCCATCCGATGTAGGATTGATTGAGATTGAACAATAATAGCAAAGGGACTTGCTTCTCCTTTAGCTTTAGCACTCAGGGTAGCTTTAGTATAAATAGGCATATCCTTACCTTCAGAGTAGATAATTTTAGAAATATATGGAGCAAGAACTATATCAAGATTACTACCTTCTGCGGGATAGGTATTATGGTCTATTTTATATTCTTCTAATGCATTTCGGATGGTCTTTAATTCTCTTTGTGCCTGTCTTAATAACGCAATATCCCGAACCCCACCTGCTTCCTGACAACCATAAAAAGATAGAAGACAGAAGACGGGAGACATTAGACAGAAGACATTAGACATTAGACGGGAGATAGAAGACGGAGAACGAAAGACATCTAACTTCTGTTTTTTGTTTGGCATTTGAATTTTGGATTTGATTTTCAGCCGGAGGCTGATCCGCCTCTGGCGGAGAACTTTGGGCTTTGGCATTTGAACTTTCTTTGTATTTCTGATTTTATGGAGCTGACGGGATTCGAACCCGTGACCTTTTGACTGCCAGTCAAATGTGCTCCCAACTGCACCACAGCCCCATTTTTATTCAAAATCCCAATTCCTAAAAAGCTAAAAACCTACAACCTAATAAGCTAATTCCTATCCCGATATTGTTACAGTTACCGGGTCGCTCAGTGGTCCTAATCGCATCCTTTTATCAAACCATTGTGCTTTGTAAGAGATGGTCACCGGTCCACTACCTACTTGATGGATATACGGAGAACAGGTATCGTCAGCCAATAATTGCCATCC
>JACQXS010000082.1 GCA_016208615.1 Candidatus Stahliibacteriota bacterium
CAATTGTCCTGATGGCACTGTAACAATAAATGGCACAGTATCAGCAGATGGTGAAGCAGGATATGGTGCCAGCGATTATACAGGTGGCGGTGGTTCAGGGGGTTCAATATGGGTAATTGCTAATAGTATAGCGGGGAGTGGCACAATAACAGCAAATGGTGGGAATGGGGCTGATCAAATTAATGCGGACGGTGGCGGTGGTGCCGGGGGTAGGGTGCATATTAAGTATACGACAGCTAATTTTAGTGGCAGGATCTCAGTTAGCGGTGGCAGTGGTCCGGATTGGGCTACTGATGGTCAGCAAGGAAGTGTGTGGGTAGAGCCAACAGTTGCTGGGAATGTAGAGTTCTCACTTTCACCAGTAAGTGCAACTATAGGGTCACATCATAGTGGAAGTGCGTTTATTAAATCATCCTTTACTGCTCTCTATGTAAGGATGGTTACTGGGGATTCAATTCTCGGTAATACTAACATAACTGCCAAAGATAGTATAGCCATACAAGGAAGCGCATTAGTGTCGGCAAACCTAAAGGGCTACGATGCATCATATGGGACGGGGCAAGGAGCAGATGGAGTTCAGTATAACGGAGCAGGTGGTGCCGGGTACGGAGGAGAAGGTGGAGATGGAGAGGAGGCACTTGCAGGTGGGGTTGCATACGATGACTCTACGCAACCCGACAATATTGGGAGTGGTGGCGGACACGGGAGTAGTAGTTATTCGTATCCGGGAGGAGCAGGTGGCGGTAGGATAAAGTTCAATTGTCCTGATGGCACTGTAACAATAAATGGCACAGTATCAGCAGATGGTGAAGCAGGATATGGTGCCAGCGATTATACAGGTGGCGGTGGTTCAGGGGGTTCAATATGGGTAATTGCTAATAGTATAGCGGGGAGTGGTAGCTCTTATACTCATAACTGACGCTACGGGAGATATTACCTGCGATACAACTACAAGTGGTGTAATGGTAAATGGTGGAGTAGGTCCTGATGCTGCAGATGATGGAGCGGTTGGCACGGTAGCTTGGTCAAAATCTGTGTCAGGGAGGTGGTTAAATTGTGACCCATTTGCAATTGAGTTGGTGGCATTTAATGTGACCTCGGGTAATGGGTATATTATTTTGGATTGGGATACGGATTGTGAGATAAATAATTCCAAATGGTTAATTGTGCGGTCAACCCAAAAAGATAGTGGGTATGAGCAAATAGCTGAACTACCGGCACGAGGTCCTTTATCAGAGTATCAATACATTGATTCATTAGTATTACCAAACACTACTTATTATTACAAGTTAGGCGATGTTAGTGAATGTTGTGGCATAACTTGGCATGGCCCTGTTTCTGCAATTTTTAAGGGAGATTCTGCAAGATTACAAGCAATCCAATATGCACTATATTTTCGTACCCCGATGCCCAGTCCATTTAAGGATAAAGTAAGACTTGAATATCAGTTGCCGGGTTGGGCCTATAATCCTGCCACCCCTGTAAGCATGAAAATATACGATACCGGTGGTCGGTTGGTAAGGGTGCTTGTAGATGAGCCACAAAAACCCGGTCCTCATACTGTTTATTGGGATGGCAAGGACGAGAATGGTCAGCCGATAAGTAGTGGTTCATATTTTTGTCATCTAAAAACAGATGGTCAGCAAATACGCAAATTGCTGCATATTAAGTAAGGGCTTTGTGTAAAATTATAGTATCACAAGTTCAATGACAAAAGAGAAAATTTAAGCAGTAGCTCACTTTGTGTTTGGCATTTGAACTTTTAGTGTAATTTAGTGTTTTAGTGTCTTCGTGGCAATGGATTTGGGTTTTGGCATTTGAACGTTGGCATTTGAACTTTGACTTTTCATCTTTGAACTTAGAGTTTTGTAGACCTCGTATTCCGGTTGGCTATAAAGCACAAATCTGACTAATAAGAGTTCTGGATGCTTTTTAAGAAACTCTATAACCGTAGTTAATGAAATATGGGCTGCCTCTTCTAATGGGTAACCGAAAGCACCCGTACTAATAGCAGGGAATGAAATGCTTTTGAGGTTATTTTGTATTGCCAGGTTAAGACTATTCAAATACGAGGTTTTTAGTATTTCCGCATCCTCAGGTTTGCCACTATCACCGCCAAGGCGGGATGTCCCATACACGGGACCTACAGTATGAATAACATAACGGGCTTTAAGATTATAGCCCTTTGTAATTTTTGCCTCTCCTTGCAGACAGCCACCTAATTTTTTACACTCTTCCCGTAGCCCAGGTCCCGCAGCACGATGAATGGCACCATCTACTCCACCACCAGGAATAAGACGAGTATTAGCAGCATTGACTATGGCATCAGTTGCTTGGGCCACTATATCACCCTGCACTATCTCAAGCTTTGACTTGCTTATTTTTATTTCCATAATTTATTACAGGAATTTTTCCATATACTTATAGTCTGGTGTAAATTTGCCATGATAAAGAATAGTAGCTCTCCTTATTTCGGGTGGTAGATTACATTGCTCAAACTCTACTCTAAAATCTGCCTTCGCAATTTGTGGGATAAAATTCATTAGTGTTTGACTAAAATAAATAGACGATTCGCGTGGCAGTTCACACGGCAGGTTATCAACGGCTAATATTACCGGACCTACTCCTTCAACTCCCGTTATTGCTTCTTCGGTAAGGGGATTATAAACAAATACAGGATTGGCAGGAGTAGTAATATTTAGCGTGCATTCAATAGCCCCATCAACATCACAACTTAAGTCTCCTATAACTTTAAGCTTTGTCCCGCACATAATTTTATGTGCGGGATGATATAATGATTTCAGGTAGTTTTTAGTCACAAATCTCGGGTATCTTGTATCCCAATAGATAGAGTTTATAAGCAATGTTAAATGCGGAATATACTGCTCAAAGCAAGAGATATACTTTTCTGGATAGGTATAATAATCCTGTAAATCAAACTTTTCGGTTATCGGTGTTCGGTTATCGGTTTTAGGATTTAATTCTACCATATCTTCTTCCTTGAACACTACTTTATAAATTAGATTAGCGTTCGGGGCTATTCCTTCAATTTCCTGAGGTGTAATTTCCTTTGTCGGCAGAATATCTAATATCTCTTGCGCCCCTTTGGAGACATTGCCATAGCCCATAAAACCACAAATAAGCGGCGTTAATGAGCGTGGCAACCCAATAGTAGCTATTTTTTTACCTACATTAGCCAGTTCATTTTGGGCTTCATCTAAATTTCTATATTCATGTGCGGTACGGATGGTAGAAAATGGATTATCTATTTTCTCGTAATCAAGTCTTTTTCCTAAAGCCCATAGCGTATCTATCATACCCGCCAATCCAGCATACCTGCCAAAAAATATGAGTCGCCTACCAGTTTCGTCTATCACTTTTTCATAATCTATTAATTGGCATTTTAGGTCCATCATCCGTTTTAGCATAGACATATTATGTGACTGCCCCTTAATAGTATGTGAGAAAAAGATATATGTTCTGTTGGGCTCAAAAAACCCAATAGGTATTTCTTTAATGGCAAAAACTATTGAACATTGCAAAAGCTTCTCATCAACTATTGACCCTGCCTCAATATATTGTTTGTCTGTAAATATACGGATAGTTGATGGCTGTATCCGTACCTCCATAGCGTACTCCTGTTTTAGTCTATGTGTATCTTCCGGTACTAATGGTACTCGGCGTTCCCATTGATTTTTGTCTTCCCTCCTAATCCCAATACACTGCATTATTTGTTTTCAATACCTTAATAAATGAAGAAAGTCAACTTTTTTTTCTTGACAAGGCATTAAAGTATATGTAAATTTTGTGAGCAAAAGGAGGTTTTATGCGTAAACTTAGTTTCGTGGTTTTAGGAGTGTTCTTGCTGTGTGGCTGTGCCAAGGAGCCTGTAAAGATAGGAGTAGTAGTACCTCTATCTGGCGCACTTTCATCTTATGGGGATATGTGCTTGAAGGGTATTAAGCTTGCGGCTAAACAGATAAACGAGAACGGCGGCATAAAGGGTAGGCAAGTTGAACTCATTATAGAAGATACCAAAGAAAATGAGGATGCAACCCGTTCCGCTATAGAGGGGTTTGATAAGCAAGGCGTAGTGGCTGTGGTAGGACCTTTAACAACTAAAGCTATTGTATCCATTGGAGAGTATGCAGATAAAATGAAACTCCCTGTTATTACTCCAGCTGCTACCGGTGTAAGGGCTACAAAAAATAGGGAATGGGTATGGCGGGTCTCATTCACTGACTTATCTCAGGGGGCAAAGTTAGCTGATTTTACCACCCATCAATTAAAGGCGAAGTCAGTTTGTATTTTGTTAAACCCACAAGACCCATATTCTGTGGGATTATCCGAGAGCTTTGAAACTGAATTCGCAGGGGATAGTGGTAAAGTCTTATTTAGAGCCATATTTAATACAGGTGATACAGCATTTAAGGAACAACTCAAAGTGATAAAGGGCTATAATCCTGATTGTATATTTGTGCCAGCTTTCTATAGAGAGGCAGGGCTTATAGTTCGTCAAGCAAGGGATATGGGGATTAAGCAACCTTTTATCGGTGGTGATGGATGGGATTCACAGGAATTCCAAAAAATAATTGGTGATAAGAGACCGGGGGCGAATTATTATTCTACACACTTTTTCTATAACTATGGCGGGGCAGAGGTGCAAAACTTTTTGCAAACTTATAAAACCGAATACGAGGAGGAGCCACAAACTTTCTCAGCATTAGGATACGATGCCTTGATGGTAATTCAGGAATGCTTTCGCCTTACAAGACGAGCCACAAGAGAGGAATTTAAGGATAAGATTAAGGAAGTGGTTATTTCAGGAGCTACCGGGAGTATAGATTTTAGCAAAACCCATGACCCGAGTAGAAGTTTAATAATCTTGAAATTTGAGCCAGGTACACCTATTGAAGTAGTAAAAGTTACGGTTACTTTATAGTGCCTGTTATCTCTTAATCCTTATAGCTTACATTTTACTGCTCCCGATAAATCGGGATTTGCAAATCTGTTGATGGACATTGTCATAGCTACTCAGAATCTTGACAAGTTTAGGGAAATAACTTATATTCTTAAAGAGCTTGTTGAAAATCCCGTTGGAAATCCCACAGCAAGCGGGGGGGTAAAATTTTCTAATCTCGCAGATATACCTATGCCCTCTGAAACTGGAAATACATTGGAAGAGAATGCTATTATGAAAGCGGAATATGGATTTAAGATAACTAATAAAATTTCTATTGCTGATGATAGTGGGTTAGAAGTTGCGGCTCTTAATGGATTGCCAGGAGTATATTCAGCTCGGTTTGCTGGGATTGGAGCAACCTATAAAGCCAATAGAGATAAATTGTTGCACCTTCTTGTTGAAGCGGACCCGTCCCGATGGACCTGGCCCGACGCACCTGTCCCGACGCAGAATGTGTCGGGAGAATGTGTCGGGAGAATGTATCGGGAGCAGAAATCCCGTCTTGGCAGGACAGGTCAATCAATGGAGAATAGGAAAGCTAAATTTAGGTGCGTAGTTGCCGTGACAGGGATACAAGGGGAGCAATCTAAACTATTTGATGGTAAGCTTAATGGATACATAACTTATGAAGATAAAGGAGAGCTTGGATTTGGGTATGACCCTATATTTTTTGTCCCAGAGTTGGGTAAAACACTTGCTGAACTACCTACCGAGACAAAGAATCAAATCTCCCATCGTGCACTCGCTTTCTTAAAAGTGAAAGAATACCTTTTAAAAGAAATGTCAAAACTCAAAGATTAGAGATTAATAGAAACTTGTTGAAACTAATGGAGATTTGTAAAGACGCAGATAATTTCCACTTAATTTCTACTAATTTCTATAAATTTCTATTCGCGATTTAATTATCGGGGAGTAGCGCAGCTGGTAGCGCACATGGTTTGGGACCATGGGGTCACGGGTTCAAATCCCGTCTCCCCGAGATAAAAACTAAATCACAGGAGGTAGTAATGACAAACGAAGTGGGCTACTGCTCAAAATTTGGAAATCAGAAATTAGAGGTCAGAAATCAGAGGTCAGAAATCAGAGGTCAGAAATCTTCTGTCTTCTGTTCTCTGTCTTCTGTTATCTGTCTTCTGTTCTCTGTCTTCTGTTATCTGTTTTCTGTCCTCTGTCTAACAGGATGTGCAGGACACAAAAGTAGTGTACAAGAACAGTCTTCTCAATACCCACTTTTATACTTAGATAAAGATAAATCACTGGGCGATACATTAGCTGAGGTTAGAGTAGTGGAAAATAAGAATGAGAAAGACACCCTATATCTTGTTATGCCTTCCAATGAGATAGAGGGATTAGACTCTGAACTTGAATATGAAAGCAACTTGGAGCAAAACATATATCCCGACACAGCAGAAAGCGATACGATTTATATTTCTATTCCAGATGTTGAAACTGCACAAGTTTCAACAGAGGAAACAAATATACCTAATCCCGTTCCGCAAGAAAACGGGACCAACTTAACACTTGAACCCCTGAACACTCAATACTCAACTCCTAACTCTGAACTATCCCCGCTTTCTTCGGGATCCCGCTTTGGCGGGACAAACTTTGCGGTCCAAGTCGGCGCTTTTAGAGATAAGAAATATGCTGATAAACTATATAAATTAGTTAAAAATAATTACAACGCATCAGTGCAAATTGAATTTATAGATGATTATTGGAAGGTAAGAATTGCTAACCACTACTCTTACAAGGAAGCTAATCTTATTAAATCTTCTCTGCGTAACCATATGCCATCGTGGATTGTTAAAACTAAGTATTAAAAATAAGCTTGCCTTGTTTTATCACAAGATTTACTGAACTAAAATCAGCGGAGAGACTAATGAGGTCAGCATTTAATCCTTCCTTTATACTGCCGACTTCATTTTCTAAAAAGTAAGTATAAGCTCCCTCGTAAGTAAAGCATCTTATCGCTTCTTCTCTTGTAATTCGTAAGGCGGGGTTAGGGTGATTTATTGCACTTTCAATTCCTTTAATTGGGTCAATGGGAGTAATAGGAGCATCAGAGCCAAAAGCTAAATGTATTCCGTTATCTATAATCTTTCTGAACGGATTCATCCGTAACGCTCTTTTTTTACCCAATTTTTGCTCATAAACCTCCGCGAAGTAAGTTTCAAAACTTGGCTGTGCTGATATGATAAGTTCATTTTGTTTTATTATCCTAAAATCCTCGTCCCTTATTAACTCGCCATGTTCTATAAGATGTCGATTTTTATGTATCTTGGAATATGCAGAAGCAAGTTGATGGACTGCCTTATCTCCTATGGCGTGCATTGCAATTTGAAGAGGCATTGCCTCAAGTCCTTGACATAGATTTATGAATTTTAGAAGCTCGTCGTCCTTCCAATACAATGTTCCACTATTTTCTGGCTCATCTTGATAGGGTTCAAAAAATGCCGCTGTCCCCGAAGATACTGAACCGTCTATAAGAAGACAACCTCCAATCCTTGGTAATCCAAGTTCTTTTATTCTTTCAACCTCAACTGTCTGTATAAACGGTATGATAGTGATTTGTAATTTGTCCTGTATTTCAAGAAAAGCGTTATATTCCTCTATGTCTTTGAAAATTCCAGTTATTGTAGTTACACCGTTACGGACAGCTAATTCATCTATCTTGAAACATGCGTCCTTATATTCTTGTACTGTAATTAATTTTCTCAACCTTTTTTGTGCAGTTTCATATATTCTATCTTTTAATATCCCGATATCTGAGTTGATATTCAAAATCTCCATTGCTTTACTGTTAAAAACACCTGAATGAAAGTCTTCTCTTCTTATAATTATTCCAATATTAGATGATATTTTATTTAGCTCCATTAAGGTAGGGTATCTTTGCTCCTTTAATCTATGAGGCGAAAACCCCCTTGCCTTTACTATATGGTCTGATGGTCTGATGGTCCGATGGTCTGAATCACCCCTACTTTTTAAGTTATTAGAAATAATAGATAGTATTTCATCAATTGTAGTTGCCCGAGAGAGGTCTAACTCATTTTCAGCAAGTCCTGCTTCAACAATATGGATATGCGAGTCAATAAACCCCGGCAATAGCCAGTTATTATGTAAGTCAATAATAGTTAGGTTGGCAGAGTTCGTTTTAATAGTATGGTAGTCTCTTGAATAGCCAATAGATTTGATTTTCCCATCCTCTACAAGCACAGTATTTCTTGGGTCATTAATGAGCGAGGCATTAGTTAATAAAAGTCTGTCAGCCCCACCGGAGCGGGATTGGAGTTTATTCCCGAAGGCATTCGGGGGCTTTGCTTCAACCATTAAAATGAAAAGGGATAATAATAGATATATTTTTCTATAAGTTGTTTAACTTTTTCTCTCTCCGCCATAGCCACCGCCGTAGCGGGGCAAGCGGGATGTTCTATATTTTCTGCTGGATGGCGTAAAATATCCTCATCTTGAGGTAATACCTCTTCGTAAGACTTGAGTTCGTGAATTATACTATCTATCAATTCCGTAGGGAATATACCATCTTTTTCATAATAATCTCTCTCTTTTTTTATTTTATTTGCTGCCTCACGACAGGATTGAGGCAGTAGAGATAGCTCTTTGTTCTTCATTTCTTCTTCCGTAGAATGTAATTTTTCTGCAACTTCCAAACTACTATCATCTGTCAATCCGTTTTCCGCTGCTATTGTAAGTCCGGCAAGTAGTAAATGAACAACAGCAGTAGTATCAGCAGTTCTAAACTCTATTGTTCCGCTGGTATTATCTATAACTTCTGGAATCCTAATAACTGCTTTGCGTGTCCTTTCGCCCCAGCATATTCCGTAAGGAGTTTCCTTTTTGCCTATCAGTCGCAAGTAAGAAGTAGGTACAGGATTACCAAATGCACATAAGGAGCGGCAAAGCAAGAGAATCCCTCCAATTACTCTTTTCACCTCTGTAGTAAGATTCCCATTCTCATCTAAGACAATATTCTTTCCCTCTTTTATCAACTCTAAATGGAAATGTAGTCCATTTCCCGATTTGCCATATTCAACTACTGGCGAGAATGTTACGCTTACACCGTATTTTTGTGCAACATTGCAGGTTACCCATTTGGCTATAACTATATCATCCGCCGCCTCATCAATAGGGGTAGGCAGAAATTCAATCTCATGTTGCTCAGCATTTAAGTTCATTGAGTTTGTTGAGTTCGTAGCGAGAAGTATTTTGCCTGATTCTGAATGAGCATATTTAATAGGGATACCCAGCAGCGTAAGTATTTGAACTATTTCATTTCTCATGTCTTCGTAGATGGTGAAAGGAGCGGTAGCATCGTAATGTTTGAAAGTAGTTTTTAATGTTTCCTTATTTTTAGGATATAAGACAAAGTATTCCAACTCTCCTGCGGCAGTAAGATTAAAACCTGTCTTATCTTTGAATCTTTTTATTGCTTTGTCTAACACGGTTGAAGGTGCAGCAGTTAGAGGGTCGCCATCTTTATTCCGGCACTCGCACAGGATATTAAGAGTTTTTTGGTCTTTGGCAAATGGGTTTAGGAAAGCAGTTTGATATTTAGGTATAATTCGTGTGCTTTCTACCTTAATTTCGCTATGGAGAAAAACACTTGCCCTTCTTTCGCCTCGTGATAGCACCTTCCCTATATACAAGGAATTAGTCGTAGGAAAGCTAACACTTTTTAATCTGCTGTCACTACCTATATAACAAAGATTAAGTATTTGAATCCCATTTTTCTTTATATAATTCTCTATATCTTCTTGCCTGATATTACTTGCTGGCTTAGCTATAGCTTGTGATATAAAGTTCATTTGAGGTTTAACCTCATTCCTCCAAAATTGAACGCACTATATCATCAGAAAACTTATCACATAATTTCTCTATGCCTATCTCTTCTGTCTCTTGTGCCGAATATACATACCAGTCTGTTAGCGTTCGGTTCGTTGAGTTTGTTGGGTTTAGTAGTTGGTAAGTAAGTTTTAGCATAATTTCCACTTTATAGTCCTTAACATTAGCTTGGTCATCGTAAGAGAAAGGCGTTCTGCTATATCCTGTGATTTCACCCAAAAGTATAGATTCCGCCTTCTCCTTATCCAAAACTTTTAGCCGGTTATCTTTAATAAAAGCATCTATTATCTTTTTTGTGAACACCTCTTCCAGTCCATATCTAACAGTTTTATTTTCAAAAACTGGAATAGCCACAGAATGTATATTTGGATTAGCGACATAGCCCTTGAAATTATAAGCACAACCGAGAAGAAGGAAGATAGGTATTAGGTTTTTAGGCATTAGCTTTTTAGGTTGTAGGTTTTTGTTCATAGGTTTGAGCAGTAGCTCACTTCGTATGCCAAATTCTATTTACTTGGTTCACTATAAGATAAATAAAGACTAATGTAATCGGTATATTTATCATTCCTAAAGCTATTGTAACAGCACCTGACCCAATAATAGAAGCAAATGATAGAACTATAGTCGTAGTAAGCAATATCCACATAAGTTCTTTCTTGATAGGAATGATTTCTCTTTTTTTATGGCAAGATTCTATTAGATTAACAAGCGGCACCCAAAACATAATGGTAAGAAATGCAGAAATAATTGTAGTAATTAGCTTTTCCATACGAACTCCTGATGAAACTTCCAAAGCCCCTGGATGCTCTAATAGGTCCTTAATTCCTGTCCCGATGCCAACAACAAAAACCAAGATAAATGAAACTACAAGATAGATAATAAGCTTTACCCTAACTTTGTTTGGTGTTATTTCTTCCTGCGTAAATGTAAGTGCGGATTCCATCTCCGACAGTGTCTTGAATAAATAGACTAAAAAGTATATTCCTAATGTTACAATAGACAATCCAAACACTTTACCAAACGACCTAACATTTTGAGATAATCCATCTTGCTTTAATTCCATCATTCCCTCCTATATTTATTCACAAACTCAAGTTCGTCTTTTTTGTTTCTGATTTTGCCATCCAGTTTAGCTGTGAGTATAGCAGTTAAAAGTTCATTATACTTTGGGCCCTTTTCTATACCCAATAGCATCAAGTCTTTTCCAGTAATATGCAGTTTTATTTTCCTATATGTATTCACGAAAGAAAGTATTTTATCTTTCACTTTTGGGTAAGCGGAAGCGATAAATAATAGTTCATCATTCCCAGTCCCGCCGTGTCGGGATTTTCGCTTCGCTACAACATTTTTAAGTAAATTATATATCTCTGATGGTTTATCTGTATTTTCCAATATGTTTATCTTGGAAATAATTATATTAGTATTTATAACTTTTTGCAACTCTTTTTTTGTAAGTTCTATAGGTATTCGGTTATCGGTTATCGGGTTTCGGGTTTCGGGTAATAGTCCAAGCAAATACACGAACCACAATTCAGAATCCTGAATACTGAATTCTGGATATTGAACAATATTTTTATCTATATTTTTAAATAAATCCTCCACACTGGGTTGGGATTTTGAGCAGTAGCTCACTTCGTTTGCAGGGTCAAGGGACCCTGTACTACCCGGCGCTACAACCTGTGGTATCCTCAATCCAATCTGTTCAAGCACTCCAAAATCATTCATAATATCAATTATTTCAGCTCGGCTATTCTCTTTAAGAATTAAGACCATCTCGTTTCTTATTCTTTTAGGAGTAAGTTTTTTAATTAACCCACTTTGTATAGTTTTGCGAGCTTTCATCTCTGTATCTTGCGTAAGCCGAAATCCCAATCTTCCTGAGAATCGCAAAGCCCTAAATATTCTTGTCGGGTCATCTATAAAACTTTTAGGATGTAGTATTCTAATCAACCCGAGTTCCAAATCCTTCCTGCCATTAAATGGGTCTATTATCTCGTTAGTTTGTAAGTCTAATGCTATAGCATTTATGGTAAAATCTCTACGCTTCAAATCTTCGTGTAGGGACACGCCATGGCGTGTCCCTACTTTTGGCAGTTTAGCAGACTCCGTATATTCCTCTTCTCTGCAACTGGCTATATCTATTTGAACTCTCTCCTCTGTCTTCTGTCTTCTGTCTTCTGTCCTCTGATATATTAGGGATGCAGTACCAAATTGTCTATGTATGCGTAGCTTACCACCGAACATTTTTTGTAATAATTTAGCAAATTCTATTCCATTACCTTCAACCGCAATATCTATGCCAAACTCCTTTTTGCCCAGTAGAATATCACGCACCGGTCCACCTACGGCATATACTTTTATACCCTGTTCCTTACCGATAGCACCAATTTTAGCTAATCCTTTTTCCATAAAGAGAATAATGGAATGCTTCCCGTCAAAACGGGATCTCCACTTCGTTCCGAAAAACCTTCCGCTACTTTTTCCATAAAGTAATCTTTTTGGTTAGTGCTAATTTAGCTGTGAGCACCTTATCTGTGCTAAATATTTTCGCTCCTATCCATATTGTAAAGCCCGTAAAAATTGCCATATATATCATTCCATAAATTACAGGCAAATAGTTATGAAAAATAAGGAACTTAGATGCCATCATTGGATGCGAAAATGGTATAGCATAGACAAGAATTTTTAATCCCATGGGCAGTGTCTCTATATCCTTAAACATTGTCAACATAAAAGGTATAAGAACTATCATTGAAAGCGGATATGTCATTGTTTGGGCACTTTTGGCATCTTGAGTAAAGACCCCCAAAACTATGCAAATTGATAAAGCAACAAGGATGGCTAAAAATAAAGCTATCCCTAAAAGCAAATACCCTAATGGAGTCATAGAGATACCAAACTCTTTCATAGAGACAGCGAGTTTTGGCAATTCAGACATTGGTGACATATAGTACTTAAATCCTATCATATATATCACTGTCATTACAAATGCTACTATAGCCGAGCCGACCATTTTCCCGCCTATAATACACATTCTGCTAACAGGTAAAGTTAATAGGGTTTCAAGTGTTTTAGTTTCCTTTTCTTGTCCCATAGAGGTCATAATCATCATTCCTGCATACATAATGACCATCATCAAAATAAGAGGAATTATCATAGATTGTGAAGTCGTAATGGCGGTTATCATTGCTGGAGTACCCGGTAGCGTCTTATCTTTTATGACGACAAAATCCTTTGTTACTATTGGAGTTAATACATCTTCTGCCTTTTTATCTGGTGCAAGTCTTTGGATAAAAGTACTGGCTATACTCTTATTTATGGCATCAACTATTGATTTAATCATTGCACTTGAAATAGTTTCTGTCATACTTAACCCTTTCATTATAGAATACATTTCTATCTCTACCTTTTCCATTTTCATAAGTTTAGAGTTAAAGCCATTAGGTATGACTAATAGTACTGTTGTAGAGTCTGCCTTCGCTTTCCCTATAGCACTTTTAACATCTTTGGCATCTATAATATTTACTTTAATCTCTTTGCTACCGACAAGAGACAATATATTTTGCAAGTATTGTGTGCTGTCCAAATCCAATATACTGATATTTATTTTCTCACTTTCCTTTTCTACGCTTCTCATCATTTTGCCCATAAATACAAAAAATACAGCCATAAATACTAATGACATCATAAGTTCTTTTGTCAATAGTTCCTTAACTTCCTTTTTGATGATAGTATAAAGGTGGTTCATTAAGGGCAGTGGGGACACCCCCCCGCCCTTAAAATCCCTACTCCCCCGAGAGGTAGAATCGTTCATTTAACTACGGACACAAAAACTTCTTCTATATTTCTTGCCTTGTATTTTAATTTCAACTCCTCCGGTGTACCTATTTCTAATATCAACCCGTCATTTATTAGGGCTATCCGGTCGCATAGAAGTTCTATTTCCAACATATTATGCGAAGATAATAGAACTGTGCCTTTATTTTCCACAAACTCTTTTATTAGCCCTCTTATTTCTTGTGAATTTATAACATCTAATCCAGAAGTAGGCTCATCTAAAATCGCTAATTTAGGATTGACCATCAAAGCTCTTGCTACCAGCAACCTTCTCGTCATTCCTTTGCTGTAAGTGCTTGACTTATCATCTATTCTTTTACCAAGTTGTGCTATTTCTATCCCTCTATTTACCATTTTTATTTTATCTGCTGTATTCGTAGAGTAGAAGCTGGCTATAAACTCTAAATACCCTTTTCCGGTTAAATTTTTATATGCCCCTGCTTCCTCAGGCAGATAGCTAATTAATTTCCTGACATCAGAGGCATCACGAGATATATCATACTCAAATACATTGACACTCCCTGATGTAATTTGCAATAAAGTAGAAATAACTCGTAAGATAGTAGTCTTACCTGCCCCATTAGGTCCTATTAGTCCAAATATCTCTGCCATCCCTATTTCAAAAGACACGCCCTTGACTGCCTTTTGGGTTCCGTATGTTTTCACTAATTCTCTAACTACTACGGAATGCTCCATAATTTGCATTATACTCATATTATGTAGGTTGTCAATTTTTTTTATCCCTTAGGCATAAAAATTATTTGACATTTGGGTTTATTGGGTATATTAGGTATTTAAAGTTGGAGGTGATATGAAGGAAAGAAAGACTAAAAGTTCAAAAGTTCAAAACTTAAAGGTTAAAAGTTTTGTTGAAGTGCCTGTTGAAGAATTGCGTTGGCATCCTGACCCTAAGATGTTTAATTTCAATTCCACTAACGACCTTAAAACATTACCTGACATAATAGGTCAAAAAAGAGCCGTAGATGCACTGCGATTAGGGTTAGATATAGAGAGTTTAGGATATAATATATTTGTGACCGGTGCAATAGGAACTGGGCGTAAGACTGCTGTAAAGCATCTCTTAAAAGATACTGACCGTATGAAGCGTATTCCTGAGGATAAGTTGTATGTCAATAATTTCAAGAATCCTGATACTCCTCGTCTTATTCGGCTACCAGCGGGTCAGGGTAGAGCATTTAGGAAGGATATGAATTCACTTGTTGTCTATTTAGCCAAAACTATTCCTACTGTGTTTGAAAGTAAAGAGTACCAGCATGGGCGGAAAGAAATAATAGAACTCCAGCAAGACAAGGTAAAACAAGTGCTTAAACGGTTTGAGAATGAGGTAGCGAAATGTAATTTTTCTCTTATTAAAGTGTTAAATGGTCCTTATGCTCGTCCTGCTATTTTACCTGTAATAGATGGTACTCCTGTTAATTTTGAACAATTATCTGTAATGGAGAGGGAGGGCAAAATATCAAGTTCTCTTGTGGATAAATTAGAGAAAAAACACACCGAGTTAAATGATAAGTTAGAAGTAGTGTTTAAGGAGATACGGGATATAGAGATGGATGCGGAGCGAAAGATTGCCTCGCTAAATCATAAAATAGTAGCTCCAATTGTTGAGCATAGGGTAGAAGAGATAAGTAAAAAGTATAAGAATGCCAAAATCAATGACTATTTAGATTCCTGCAAAGAGAATATCTTAGATAATTTATCCAAATTCAATCGCAAGCAAGGAGGTTTAACCTCAGGTTTAACCTCAGAAGAAAATCAATCTGCTTCTCTATCAGATACGGACTCATTTATTGAGTATCGTGTCAATCTAATAGTTGATAATTTTGGGAGCAAGCATGCACCTGTAATTTTTGAAACTTCGCCCAATTATCGTAATTTGTTTGGCACTATAGAAGCTACTATGGATAAAACGGGCTACTGGAAGACTGATTTTACTAAAATCAAAGCCGGCTCCATCCTACAAGCAGATGGTGGGTTTATGATTATTGAAGCTATGGATGCCTTAGTAGAACCTGGGGTATGGCAGACACTAAAAAGGACATTGCGAAATCAGAAAATAGAAATCCAGAACTATGTCCCTTATTATATGATATTGACAACAGGATTAAAGCCCGAATCAATAAGTTGTGATGTAAAAGTTGTTATGGTCGGGGATATGGGAATCTATCATATTTTATACAATTACGATGAAGATTTCAAAAAGGTATTCAAAATACGGGCTGACTTTGATTCTGTTATGCCATTGAATGAAACAAGCCAAATAGCGTATGCTAATTTTGTAAAAAAAGTAGTCCACAACGAAAACTTAATCCCTTTTAATAAGGAAGCGATTATGAGGGTTATGGAATATGGAGTAGAAATAGCAGGTAGGCAGGATAAGTTATCTACACGCTTTAATACAGTTGCAGATATAATGCGAGAAGCTAATTATTTGGCACACAAGGAACAGAAGACAGAAGACAAGGGACAGAAGACAGAAGACAGAGGTCAGAAAACATCAGACCATCAGACCATCAGACCATCAGACAATATAGTGACTGAACTTTATGTTGAACAAGCGATAGAAAATAGAAATGAGCGTGCCAGAATGATAGAGCAAAAGATTCAAGAGCTTATTGAAAATGGGACTATTAAAATAGATACAGAGGGTAGCGTAATTGGTCAAGTCAATGGATTAGCTGTCTATGATACGGGTGAATACTCATTTGGTAAGCCATCTCGAATAACTGCCAAAGTAGGTGTCGGGAATTCAGGGATAGTAGATATAGAAAGAGAGGCGGAGCTATCAGGCCCTATTCATCGCAAAGGAGTACTTATTTTATCCGGCTATTTGCGTGATAAGTATGCCCAAGATATGCCTATTGTGATGAGTGCCAGTATTTGTTTTGAACAATCCTATAGCGGAGTTGAGGGTGATTCGGCTTCTTCTACTGAGTTATATGCTTTGTTATCAGCATTATCAGGGCTACCTATTAGGCAAGAGATTGCTGTAACAGGAGCTGTTAATCAGAAGGGTGAAATCCAAGCGATTGGTGGAGTCAATGAAAAGATAGAGGGCTTTTTTAAGACTTGCAAAGTTAAAGGTCTTACAGGGACACAGGGAGTAATAATACCACACCAAAATATAAATGACTTGATGCTCTCTTCGGAAGTAGTTCACGCTGTTAAGCAAGGTAAGTTTCACATTTATCCGGTTTCCTCTATTGATGAAGGAATTGAAATTCTTACCGACGAGGGAATGTCAGCAGGAGACGAAGTTATTCTCAGAAGAAATGTTCACGCCCTTGTTTCTAAAAGATTACAGGAGTTTGCTCAAAAGTGGCGTGAAGCGAGAGCCGATAAGTAAATTAGGAATTAGCTTGTTAGCTTATTAGGTTTTTAGGAATTGGGATTTGGAGTTTGTCCCGCTTTCTTCGGGATCCCGCTGTGGCGGGAGGATTTGGGATTTAATGAAATGGCTGAAGTTAAACCTCTGGAAAATACCCTTATTTATTATCGGCTTCTCTCTATTTGAAGTATTATTATTTAGATTTTTACCCCCTGTCATAACCCCACATATGCTAATACGCTGGGTAGAGGGCAAGGTAGAGCATAAACCGGCAGGAATAAGTGTTAAATGGTGTAGGATAGAGAAAGTTTCTCCTTATTTAATACAAGCAATAATAGCCAGCGAGGACCAGCGTTTCTTTACTCATAATGGATTTGATTGGGAGCAAATAGACCGTCAGCTTAATAGATTTCGTCGGCTTAAAGGGCTTAATAAACTATCTAAACTTAAAGGTGCCAGTACTATCTCTATGCAAACAGCGCGTTCTACTTTTTTATGGCAAGGCAGGAGAGGTTCAACCTCAAGTTGGATTAGAAAAGGATTAGAGGCATATTACACGATTCTTATTGAGCTTTTGTGGCCCAAAAAACGCATCCTTGAAGTATATCTTAATGTTATTGAATGGGGGTCGGGAATTTATGGTGCTGAAGCCGCTGCTCGTAAATATTTCAAATGCTCAGCTCACGGGTTGACCTCTCAACAAGCGGCTTTGATGGTGGCGGTTTTACCTAATCCAAGACGCTGGTCGCCTGCTTCGCCATCGCCTTATATTTTGAAACGCCAATTAGAGATACTTCAGCAGACGAAGTAGAGCGGGGTTTATCCCCCGCTTTTGATTTTAGCCAAGGATATCACCCCGCAGTATGCGGGGGATGCGTCTAAAAGCGGCAAACCTCGGCGCTACTATTTATTTTTTGCTTGACAATGGAAAAATAGGAGCTATATTACAAGTAATATGAGTTATGTCGGTGCGTACATGAGTTATGTCGGTGCGTACATGAGTTATGTCGGTGCGTACATGAGTTATGTCGGTGCGTACATGAGTTATGTC
>JACQXS010000002.1 GCA_016208615.1 Candidatus Stahliibacteriota bacterium
AAAATAGGAGCATAAAAAAGATAGTTAAATGGTTAAATTAAAGTGGGTAGGACAGACATTTTTGTCTGTATGGTCAGGCAGGAATGCCTGACCTACCGGGAATGGGGGATTTTCAACCCCGCCTGCTGCGGGATTTTCAACGGGACACCCCTCTACTCGTTCCGATTTATCAGAGTGACTAAGGGATGAATAAATAGTCAGTTTAACTTACCGCTTTAATTGTATGATTCCAAAGTCGGTGCTAAGATAGGCATATTCCTTATCCAATACTATTGAGTAAGTGCTGCCTTTTATAGGAGAATTGTTTGCAATGTATTGCTTCCATATATCGTGTTTCTTATCCCACACTGACACTCCTGCATCTGTTCCTACATAAAGTTCACTTGAATCCCCTGCTAATGCCAATATCCGTTTACCACATAGATAAACGGGGTAGATAAAGTATTGGTAATTAGTTCTCGGTTCTCGGTTCTCGTGAACCACTAATGCTTGTGAGGTGCCGAAATAAATTTGTTTCCCATCAACTAATATTCTATACACTCCATGCGGAAGGATTTTAGAAGAGTCTTCAATTTTGCTCCACTCCGAAGCCCCTGTCTTCAACCCCGCCGAAGCCACCGCTGAAGCGGGGCAAGCGGGATTTTCGCTTCGCTTCAACAATACGCCTCCGGGTGTAGCAACCCATATTTCATCATTATTAACCTTTACATCATTAACCCAAATATCACTTAAAACATCAACTATTTTGTTATTTACACATTTTAATAATCCTTTATGATTACCGACCCATATTTCTCCATCTGAGGTTGAACCTCCTCCCACAGCAAGACAAGAGACTTGTTTCTGATAGATATTATCCCATCTTTCTATTTGCTTGTCAAATCTAAATAGCCCATTAGTACCGCCAAGCCATATACTTACACTATCACTAACCATTGAAATCTGTTCGTTGGGTTCGTTTAGTTCGTTGGGTTTGTTTCCAAATTGTAAATAATAATTAGCTACCCATTTTTTCTTATCCCAGCGTATTATTTCTTGTGGTGTTCCCATCCATAGATATTCTCCATCTTGCAATATAGCAGACTTTTTATTAGGAACTCCAAAGATAAAGTGCTCATCCATATTTTTAGTTGTTTTATTGTATTTATAAATCCCATCCCCATTAGTGCCTATCCATACATATTGCTCGTCTTCATAAGCACAGGTCATCGGATATTGGTTTAAGTATTTATCCATTACAAAATAAGGGGCGAGCCAAGGATATTTGGAAGGCAATGATTTAGGGAACCATTCGAGGTTGAACCTCTCTGCATCAGAAGGCAGAGAATCCAAAGGAAGCCGCTCTCTACTTAATTTATTAAACCTTATACACTTTGAGGTCGAACCTTGTTGCTTATTCCATAAATAGATATAATCTTTGCTTATTCCTAATGAACAGGGCATACTTGTAATATTAGCAAAAATCTCTAAATCTTCAAAAACAGGGTTATACTTACCAAGTATAGTTGTCGTGGTGAACCAGAGTTCATTTGTCCAACCATCTATTGCGATGAAGTTAATATTATCAGGAAATGGATTATGAGTAATTGGTGTTTCCCATTGCTCGGTTAATTTATCAAATCTTCTTATCCCTTTTGACCCGGCAAAATATACATATCTTGTATCGCTACTTATAGAATTAACAACCCTAAAATCTTCTATCCACTTCCACCGCCACGGCTCATGGATATATCCTACTACAACTAATAGCAATAAACTAATCATAAGAATTTTGTCCTCTGTCTTCTGTCCTCTGTTCTCTGTCTTCTGTCATATCTCTATTGTTTCTTAAAATCACATATTACTCTACAAGGGCAGAAGTCGCAGCTCATATATTTAGGTCGTGGCTCAAAATCATAATCCCGTATGCCTTGGGCTACTTTTTTAATTGTCTTTTTTGCTTCCTCTGTCTTTTTGCTTATATCTTTTAATTCTGCCCTTATACCTGTATCAACGAACCAAAACTCTACCCGAGTAGGCAATATCCCAAATCTCTCCATAAAGGCAAGGGCATAAATAGGAAGTTGAATGCTGTCTCTGACCCTACCTCTGGCTTTATCAAGTGTCTCTACCTCTCCCGTCTTATAGTCTATTATTACACCTTCGTTATGTTCGTTTAGTTCGTATAAGTCCTTTCTAATTTTGGATTTTGGATTTTGTCCCGCAGTATCGGGATCCCGAAAAAAGCGGGAGATTTTGGATTTGATATCTACTCTATCCCACCTACCATTAATTCTAATATCATCCACCATAAAATGAAATGGCTCCTCAACTAATGTAGGGATAGTATCGCTTCCCTCCTCCTCTTTCACGAATCGAGCTAATACTTCCTTACCTTGTTTAAATCTCTCTTCCTCATGAGATAGCGATATAAAACCTTCGCTCTCCCACGCAGATTCAAATATTTTTATAACCTCTTCTATTGTCAGTATCCTACTATTATGTTTTGCAAATAAATACCTCTCTATAGCCGTATGAACCGCCCCCCCATAAACCAGTGTATGATGTTTAGGTGTAGGCACCTTGAGCCAATTTATGTACCAGTATTTGCGTGGACAGGTAAGCCAATTATCTATGGCAGTAGAGGATAGAGCCACAATTCCTGTCTGTTTAGCTCTCTTCATATCAGTTATTTGCGTAGCACCAAATCCTTTAATCCGCTCCATAGCCTCTTTTTTTTGGGTAGTAATCGTCTTTTTTACTATGTCCAGTGCTTCTATCACGAATTGTGATAACTTGCCTTCCCTCCCGGGGCCATAATTTTTTGCACTGCTTAGTATAAGTTCCTCTTTGGTGCGTGTCATACCAACATAAAAAAGCCGTCGCTCCTCTTGTAGGCTAATATCAGCAATAGATAACTCAGGCAATGGCTCTTTGATTAGTTTAGTAGGTAGCTCAACAAGGGTAGGCATTTTGCGATGTGGAAAATTATTCATAGTCAAGCCAACCATAAAGACAACCCTAAACTCTAATCCCTTAGCTTTATGAACTGTAAGTACCTGCACTGCATCTATATCCGAATCCGCTTCTGCTACCGGTGGATTGTCACCAAGTTCCATCAATCCCTCTATATGAGAGATAACGAAAGGGGCTTTATTTATACGGATTATACTACTCACTTTATCAACGATATTAAAAAATTGGGCTATATTTTTTATCTTAATCTCGTTCTCTATGGAAGGATTGCTCACCATTTGCTGTAACCATCCCGTTTTGTATAAAAATTCATATAACACCTTACCCGTTGACTCCCGTAGCGAAAGGGACATAAAATATTCAATATCACTCAAAAATGCATCTATAGAATTCTGTTCTCTGTTTTCTGTTTTCTGTTTTCTGTCCTCTGTCTTCTGTCCTTTTATTACTTCGTATAACGACTTTTTCGTCCTATAAGCTATGCCGAACCATTTATTTATATCAAGTGGATTTAGCTTATACCCAGGTGAAGTCAGTAATACATAAAGAGATTGACTATCTTTCACATCTCTCAATACTCGCAACAAGGAGAGTAAAACTTGTATCTCTTCCCTGTCATAAAGCCCTTGATTACCCGAGAACCTCCAAGGTAAGCCACGCAAATTTAAGGCACGCAAAAATTCATCCGCCATACTATTAGTTCTAACAAGGATAGCAAAATCACTATATTTATAGTCCAATTTGGGCAGTAGCCCACTTTGTTTGGGCAGTAGCCCACTCTGTTTGGGCAGTAGCCCACTTTGTTTGGGCAGTAGCCCACTCCGTTTCACTCGCTCTTCTATCAATTTAGCAATTGCATCCGCCTCGGTAGAGACAGTATCATACTCCATATACTCAACCTTTTTCTCAAACAAATTTAACTCCCCGTTTTGATTTTTGACTTTTGTCCCGCACATAAATTTATGTGCGGGATGGCTTTTTAGGACCTTATCGCAGCCCGCCTTCCTCTCTAATCTATTGGGGTCATTAAAGAGAATAAGACGACGCGAAGTATCAAGAATGCGTTGGGTGCTGCGGTAGTTATCAGTCAATACTATTTGATGGGCATCAGGATACAGGTCTTGAAAAGTTAATATATTCGCAAGACAGGCACCCCTAAACTTATAAATTGCTTGGTCATCATCGCCAACAACCGTAATATTGCGATGTGTAGAGACTAATAATTGTAGGAGTTGGAATTGGGTATAATTAGTGTCTTGAAATTCATCTACTAAGACATACTTAAATTTAGATTGCAGTTCACTCAATACACTACTCTTAGTTCGTAAAAGTCTAAGTGTCAAAGTAATAAGCCCCGGCATATCTACATAGCCCGCCTCTGTGAGCAGGGCTTCATATTTTTGATAACAATTAGCTATTTCTAATTGCTTATTTGCCTCTTCTGTTCCTGTACAATCAATTTGGGAGTATGCATATTCAAGATATTTATCAACACCGACATCCTCATCTTTGATACGGGAAATGACTTTTAATAAGGATTTCAGATACTTTGTAGGATAAGATAGGGGTAAAAAATACTTTAACGGTAGTTCAAATAGCCGTTCCTTCAAAAAGACAAGCAACTCTGGCTCAGTTAGAATCTTAAAATCAGGATTTATCCCTAAGTCAAACGCATACTCGCTTAATATTTGCTGACAAAAGGAGTGAAAAGTGCTAATCCAGACAGGCACCATTCCATACGGGACAAGCATATCAACTCTCGTTTCCATTTCTGCTGCTGCTTTGTCTGTGAAAGTAAGGGCAAGTATTTCTTCGGGACGCGCACTCTTATTGGCAATAAGCCAAGCACAACGACAAGTAATGACATTAGTTTTGCCAGTGCCTGCCCCGGCTACTATAAGCAAAGGCCCTTTATCCCAAGTAACAGCTTCCCTTTGGCTTTCATTAAGAGATTCTAAAATACTATTGAGTTTTAGCATTTAAGCATTAGCTTATTTCATATGGAATTTATTAACTTTTTGACCTTTGTGCCTTTTAACTTTGAATTCTTAACTTTTAACTATAAATAAGCACTAAAAGTTTCGTCTTCACCCATTCTGCGAATAAGTTCCTTAATTTCTCCTATATGGTGTTTATCGCAAACAAACACTCTTTTACCGCTATGGACTATAATAAGATTTTCTACTCCTATTGTTGCAATAACTCCGCTATCCGAGACAATTATACAATTATCAGTTGACATACCTTTGTGTAATCCAACTTTTATATTCCCGTGGTCATCAGCATGATGCACCCGCTCAAGTGCATTCCACGACCCTACATCATCCCATATGAAATGAGCTTTGATAACCGCTACACTATGCGACTTCTCCAACACAGCATAATCAATAGAGATATTGGGAGCTTTGTTGTAAAGGTCGAGCAAATTGGCTTCCCCGCTTGCTTCGGGACTTGCAGCAAATTTACATAACTCGCCATAAAAATCAGGTAAATGGGACTGGATTTCTGATAGTATTTTATCTCGCGTCCAGACAAACATACCCGAATTCCAAAGGAACTTGCCTTCGTGTAGGAATCGCTGTGCTTGTTTTTGATTGGGCTTTTCCTTAAAGTTTTTTACCTTATAGACACCATCAGTAAGAGTATCGCCAACCTCTATATACCCATACCCCGTTTCTGCCCTTGTTGGCACAATCCCAAAAGTGACCAGCCACCCCTCTTGAGCAAAGGTAATAGCTTTATTTAATGTAGTAAGAAATGATTCTTTATCAGGAATATAATGGTCAGCAGGCAGAACTACCATTATATCGTCAGATTTGAGCTGTATTGCCCCATATCCAATAGCACAAGCAGTATTACGACCGAATGGCTCTAAAAGCAACTTGATTTCCGAGGGAAGTATTTGTTTCAAGCAATCCTCATGCTCTTGACCAGCAACTACCATAATTTGGTTACTCGGAATAAGAGGAGCTATTCTATCTACCGTTTCTACAATCATAGGGCGATTAGATATAAGAGGAAGTAATTGTTTAGGCATTGAGCGGATAGAACGGGGCCAAAACCTCTCACCGCGCCCACCTGCTATTATTACACCATATATCATATCAAAAATCTAAATTCTAAATCCGAAGCACTAAATCCTAAACAAACGAAGTGATGTAATCATCCAATCCCAATTCTCAAAATCCAAATAAATGTCAAAGTCATAAGTCAAAAAATCTTTCCTCCTTTGACATTTGGGTTTTGGATTTGAACTTTCTTTATGGTTATTAGTATTCAGCATTTACCTATTATTAAAATAATCTCTGACAGCATTGTCAAAGTTCCACACCGGAGTATAGTCCAATACCTCTTTTGCCTGTGTCAAGTCTGCTTGAGTATAATTCTGATACAAACCTTCATACGGGTTGTCAAAATAATCAGGAGCAAACTTTGTGCCTAATACATCATTTAGTACCTCTATTATGTGGTTGAAAGTGATAGCACAACCTGAGCCAACATTGACAATAGCATTTCTTTTGGCATCTAATGCCAGAATATTAGCACGCACTACATCTTTAACATACACTTGGTCGCGTCTTTGGTCGCCCCACTTAAAAATACGCGGTCTCTTACCCTGTAGTATTTGTTGGGCAAGTTGCCAGATCATAGAAGCCATCTTGCCCTTATACTGCTCTCGTTGCCCAAAGACATTAAAATACCGAAGCCCGATAATATGAGCCTTAAATTGCTCCATATAATCAAAAGCTATACAATCAGATTGCCACTTTGACTGTCCATACAGATTAATAGGCTCACCTGCCATAGTTTCTGAAAGCGGCGAAGGAGCATTCCCATACACGCCGGCGGATGAAGCGTAGATAAACTTTATATTATGAGTAACCGCAAAATCAAGTAGCCGTTTGAAGCCATCAACATTTACTTTTATCATTTGCTCAGTATCTTTTAATGTAGTATCTGTGATAGCGGCATTATGAAATATAGCCACTACATCCCGACCCGTTCCGTGTCGGGACGGGTCAGAAATTTTGTTCAAATCAAAAGTAAGAATACTTTCTGCTATAAGCTCGCCCTTGAAACCTACGAGATTTTGCCTATTACCGGTGCTAAAATTATCAACTACTATGACATTATGCCCCAGTCTCTCTAATTCTAATGCAAGATTAGACCCTATAAATCCACTACCACCTGTAACAAGTAATTTCATTTACTTCCCACGATTAAGTTTTGCCTCCAAATAGCCCCACAAAAACTTAATCTTTAATAATACCGGTAGCTTATCCTTATTATAGTAGAGCAAAAGCCCTCCATCACCACCAAAAGCTTTAATGCCTTTGAGGTCAGGAACTAATAGAACGCATGGCTCACCATCAACAGTATCAGAGACGATAGGAGTTTTAATAGTATAGTTCTTCTCATCATAATGAAGTGGGACAATAAGTGTATCACCGGGAACTAACTCTTGTGTCCGCAACCAATAGATAAGACTCATTATATCTTTTGCACCTTCAATGACATCAACTACATTTCCATTTTTATAAGTAGCACGACCAGCCACAATATTTACTACCTGATGGCTACTATAGTTACCTTCTTGAATTTTCTTTTCAAATCTAATAGTTGCAAAATTACTATCGCATAAAGATTCATACCAATCGTCAATCTTAAATATCATAGAAAAGAAGCCCTTAGTCTTCTCTTCGCACCTTATGTGGTTTAAGTTATCTTGAGGTCTAACCTCACGATGGTACATAAGTTTAATTTCACCCGCAGTCATAAGTCCAAATTTCGCAGAATATATAAGCTCCTCATTTAGAGGCAAAAAGGCAAGAATAAATAACCACATTAAGTATATTTAAACACATTATTCCTATTATGCAAGTATTTTTATTATGGTTTTTGTTGACAAGCACATTATTTTTGATATAGTAAATGTAATTATTTATCGTAAATTATAGAGCTATGAAATGCCATAGATGTGGAACAGAAAATCCAGAAAGGGCGCAATTTTGCCTCAATTGTGGTGTCAAATTAGGAGCAATTGAAGTAACTGCGGAGCGAAAATTTGCTACTATACTATTTGCAGACCTTAAAGAATTTACTACTCTGTGCGAAGAAAAAGACCCGGAAGAAGTTAGAGAGATTATTAAAGAACTATTCATAAGATTTGATAATATCTTAGAGAAATCACAAGTCGGCTATCACGAATATATTGGAGATGCAGTATTAGCGTTATTTGGCGTCCCTATTGCATATGGAGATGATGCTGAGCGAGCTATAACTGCGGGCTTATCAATGCAAGCAGAGATAAAAAAATTTGCCAAACAAATTGGAGTAAATATTGAAATGCGAATAGGTATAAATTCAGGTGAAATGATTTACGGCGAAATACCAGGCAAAACTACAGTAACAGGAGATGCAGTAAATACTACTCAGAGACTATCAGTAGAAGCGTCAGCGAGTAGAATTTTAATCTCAGAAGCAACAGCCAAGTTAGTAGAAGGCAAAGTCTATACGCATCCACTACCACCATTAAAATTAAAGGGCAAAAAAGAGGAAGTAATCGCATATGAAGTGATAAAAATGGCTAATAAAGTATATCCGGCTTTTTTGTCCCAAATAGTAGGGAGAGACAAAGAGTTTAGCCAACTTAAACAATTTTTTAGCCCAGAAACATCTGGACTTACATTTACGGTAGTTATTGGAGAGACTGGGATTGGGAAGTCAAGATTATTATTTGAACTGCGGAGATATTTAGAGAAAGAGCATCCTGCATTGAGGGTAATTACTATAAGGTGTGCACCGTACCGCACACTTATCTATCAAACGCTTGCAGATTTAATTAGAGAAGTAATTCAGGAAGAGAAATCAACCCCAATTACTACTGTGATTGAAAAAATTGAACCCAGAATAATAGCTTATGACCCACTTGCAAAGCACTTTTTAGGGCTTTTCTTTGGAATAAAATTCAACAATTCACCATTAGATTACCTAACCCCGGAGAGTGCTCGTCAGACTGCATTCGCAATACTCAAAAACCTATTAGAAGATATTGCAGGGGACAAAGAAATGGTAATTATATTTGAAGACTGTCATTATGCGGATAGCGGGACAACTGATTTTTTAGAATTCCTTACACAGACAGAAATTAATGCAAAGCTAAAAATTATGCTTGTTGGTAGAGCCGAAGGCATTGTGGAGGAAGTGAAAAAAGGAAAACTAAAAGGAAACTGGAATACTATAGAATTGCAGCCATTAAATGAACAGGACAGCAGGACTATGATTAAAAATTTCTTCGGCCAAAAAGAGGTGTCAGAAGAGTTAATGCAAGCCCTAATCCAAAGAACAGGAGGTAACCCATTATTTATAGAGGAATTTATCAAAGACATAAAAGAGAAAACAATTGCCTTAAAAGACCCCGATACCTCTTTGCCTAATAGTTTATGGGCATTATTAGAGGCAAGAATAGATAGCTTCGAACCAATTGAAAGAACGCTACTGCGAACAGCTTCTGTGATAGGGAAAGTATTCTGGAAAAAAGTGTTAGAAAGGTTAATTACCCATAGTTCGTTAGGTTCATTATTGGGTCTACTTGAAGCCAAAGGCATTATTTATGAACAACAACCTTCACGGATACTAAAGACCCAAGAATTTGAGTTTAATCACGAATTGCTCAGGGAAGCCGCCTACAAGACAATCTTAAAAAAGCAAAGAAAAGAACTGCATAAAGAAGTTTTTTGCTCCCTAAAAGAACACTACGAAAAAGAAGAAATACAGATAGGGCTATATTTATATTTGGCTGCATATCACAGTGAATATGCAGAGGAATACGATGAAGCGGCTAAATTTTATGAAGCATTAGGTGATAATGCAAAAGAAAGATATGCACACAGGGAAGCATTAAATTCATATACTAAAGCAATAGAAATTAGAAGTCAGAAAACAGAAGTCAGAAGTCAGAAGTCAGAAGTTGGACAATTGATAAATAAAAAAGCAGAATCAGAAATGTTTTTATGTGAGTATGACCGAGCAATAGAAGATTATGAAAAAATAGCTAAAAGTAGAGATAGGGAGACAAAGATTTTGGGCTTACTTGGATTAGCAAATGTGTACGATACAAAAGGTGATTTTGATACTGCGATAGAGTATTCGACAAAAGCAGAGCGGAATTCGGAAAAATATGGATTAATGGAACTATTCGCACAATCGTTACATCTTATTGGACGCAGCTATCTCGGGAAAGGAATTTACGAGCAAGCATTAGAATATAACAAAAAAGCCATCACTTGCTACGAATCTCTTATACAAAACTCTAATCTCAAATCTCAAATCTCAAATCTCAAAAATGGATTGGCTAAAAGTATTAAGAATATAGGAAACACTCACTGGTACAAGGGAGATTATGAATCTGCCATAGATTCCTATAAACAAAGTTTTGCTATCTGTGAAGAGATAGATGACAAGTATGGAGTCGCTCAAAGCATTAATAATATCGCATTAGTCCATAATGATAGAGAAGATTATCTAACGGCTTTGAAATTCCACAACATAGCACTTAAAATGTATGAAGGGATGGGCGATAAAAGTGGAGTAGCTGCATGCCTAAATAATATCGGAATTGACTATGACCGAATAGGAGAGAAAGAAAAGGCACTAAACTTTTATAATCAAAGTTTGGAAATTTTCAATAGTATTGGAAAAAGGGATGAGGGGGCACTAATTTTATGTAATATTGGAAATGTACTACACTATATCGGTAAATATGATGAAGCCATTGAAGTTCACGAGAAGGGTCTTAAAATACATAGAGAGAGTGGAGATAAACGAGGAATTGCTGTGTCGCTAAATAGTATTGGTGAGATTTATTGTGATAAGGGAGACTATGAGACTGCACTTACCTATCAAAAGGAAGCAGAGCAAATATTTCGTATCATCGGAGCCAAGTCTGTGCTCGTTTATTGCTTGAATTCCATAGCCAGAGTAGAGATTGAAAAAGGAGAATCCCAAAAAGCAATTGATATACTTAAAGAAGCTTACGCCTTGTGCGAAGAGATGGAATTAAAGTCCGAAACCTGTACTACCCTGACATTAATGGCACAAACTGTAAGCAATAACCAAAAACCGATATTAGATAAAGCACTACATATAGCTCTTGAATGCAAAAGTAAGGAGACAAAAAGCACAGTTCTCATCGGGTACACTAAATTTTATCTCCAAACCCAAGAATATAAACTATCAAAGGAGATGGTACTAAAATTGATTACTCTACTTAAAGAGATGAAATGCCAGAACTATACTTTTGCTGAAGCCCTATACCTTGCCGGAATATGTTATAAAAATATAGACGAAAACAAAATGGCTCAAAAATACCTCTCCCAAGCCCTATCTATGGCGGAAAAGTTAAAATTAAAACCCCTAATATCTAAAATCCGTCCCCTATTGGCTTCTGATTTTTGACTTCGGTTCTCTGCCTGCTATATCCGGGCAATACACTCAATAGAACCTATCCACTCTGATAAATCTGAAAGTATAGATTTTGCTTTCCTTGAAACTACTCGAGAGGGTAGCTTGGATACTGCATCCCGCAACTCCATTGTAGTATTCCTTAGTCTTTCTGACAATATAACAGCAAGATTACGCATCACTATACGCTCTATATTTGGATTTTTCTCGCCCAGTTTGTTAAATTTAGCCCTCTCAAGTACCAATACTTTCGCAGTAGAAAGGCATCTTACAGTAGCTGAACGCGGGATACCGCCCAGAAAGGCAAGTTCACCAAATATCTCTTTGGGCTCTAATGTATGGACAGGAACTATATCTTTGAAACCTGGAATCTCAACCTCTGTATGAAGCGCACCATCTACCAGAATATTTATGGATGCATCCTTTTCGCCTTGCTTTATTACCATATCACCTTTCCAAAATTTCTTTTCGTGGCATATTTTGGCAATTTCCTCAAGCTCCGCATCTATTAAGTCGTCAAATATCCTAACACCCTTTATAGATTCTGACTTCTTCATCTTTCCACCTCCTTAATCTAATTTACACTATGATAATCTAATGTCAACTAAAATTTATTTCCTTACTATTAAACTTGTGTTCTATCCAAAAGTTCATTTTCAATTTCACGAAGCTCAACTAATGTTAAACCTATTTTATCCGCCTTACAAGGTTCACTTTTATAGGCGACAAAAAAATCCTTTACCTTACTTACCTTTGCCCCTAATAATAATGCCCTATTCTGCACTTCCTTATCATCGCTTACCACGACTATAATTTTGGGATTAGCAGATTTCTTAATTAGCTGTATAATATGGTCATCAGCACTTATATTATGGGTAAAAATGACCTCTATCCCGATAACTTCAACCTGCGGATAATCTATTACCTCCGCATTGCCATCAAAAACAACAGTTACTTTATTCTTAAGACTACCTTGCGGATGTTTAGTTCGGATATACCGCAGAAGTCTATCTCGGCTTTGTTGGATTGACCCTATTGAGGTTAAACCTCCTTGCAAAGAGGTAACTTTATGTGTAATATTATAGCCATCGAGAATATAATGTAACATAAAATATAAATCCCAAATCCCAATATCAAAATCCCAAACAATACCAATAATTAAGAGTTCAAAATTTCAGTACATTTTATTCCTTCTTTATGGAATTTGCGGTTGCATTTTTCACACTTCACTTCATTATTATCAAATTTAAGTTTCTCGCCGCATTCACACATCCAGCCAATAATTTTAGCCGGAACCCCTACAACTACTGCATAATCTGGTACATTGTGTGCTACAACAGCTCCCGCCCCTATAAATGCCCATTTGCCTATAGTAGTACCGCAAACTATGGTAGTATTTGCACCTATTGATGCCCCGTGACAGATACGAGTAGCTATCCATTTACCACCCTTAGGGTATGGGGCACGAGGATTTAAGTCATTAGTAAATACAGCAGATGGACCCACGAAGACATTATCCTCAAGCGTCACAAATGTGTACACAGACACATTGTTTTCAACTTTCACCCCATTCCCCAAAACAGCATCGCGTGCCACAAAGCAATTTTGACCAATTGTGCAATTTTTACCTATCTTGGCGCCGCCCATTATATGTGAGAAGTGCCAAATCTTAGTGCCTTCACCTATTACTACTCCCTCATCTATTATTGCGGTGGGATCAACAAAATAATTCATCTATAACCTCCTATCACTAAAACTCCTAATCCTATGACCATACTAAGTTTAAGCCAATTATTGGCAGCAGGAACAAAGGTTTCAGATTTTAATAGTCTATACATAATAACACACATAGGAATGTCAATACAAATTACTACACTAATAAGGTAAAATCTATTATACAAGTGCATCGCAGGTGGCAAAAGAGTAACCAGAATTAGTAGCCCCAATATTCCTATTGCCAATCTAATCGCTTTTTTGTTTCCATATTTAATAGGCAAAGAGATACTATTAGCTGTTTTGTCTCCTACCATATCTTCTATATCTTTTAATATCTCGCGTGAAAAGTGCAACAGGAAGGCAAATAAAAAAGGAATGATAGTAAAGATTGGCTTTCCCATTGTTATCCCACCATAGACAAACGGAAAGCCACTAAGAAATGCAACTAATAGATTACCTGAAATACCTTTACGCTTTAAGTTAAAATTATAGATAATAATAAGCAGTGAAACTAAACAAGTGATAATAAGCATTTGCATCCCTAATAGAATACTCGCCATAATGCCTATAATAAAAAGCACTGTTGAACCAATGATTACTTCTTTTTTTGTCAATTTACCTGACGGAATTGGCTTTGTAGGTCTATTTATTTTATCTATTTCAGAGTCAACTAAATCATTCATCGCATTACCTGCACTTATTATCAGAAAACAAACAAGACAAGCTAAAAATACATTGCCACTTATATCTTCGTATGTCAATAATCCACCAACTAAAACAGAAAGTCCGGCTATAATACCATTCAATGGTCTTAATAACTTAACAAAATAGACGATTTTCATAATAATTTAGCCAATATGAATCCTATGACTACTCCGGTAATAAAAGCTACTACAAGGACACGCGATTTAAGGATATCTAACTTCGCTCCTTTATGGAGGGCTAAAAATGTAATAATATAGGCAAGGGCATTAGTTATCCAAATAGCAGGTAAAGTAACTATTTTTACTATAAAAGGACCTACGACAGGTATGAGTCCAATAGCATTGACAATAAAAGAAAAAGCCTGAGCAAAGATACTAAAAATAATAATTCCCAAAGCGATTAACTTTTTATCCAGCCCAAAATAAGTCCCAAGTATAATAGTAAGTGTAATAATCATCCATATCCCTATAAGTATCCAATTTCGCTTAAAAAACTGCTTTAGCATCACTTTCCTGTTATATTGGCACCGCTATCTCTTTCAGTGGCACCACTAATTCTTTCAGAGTATCAAAAACTTAGACAATGTCAATTAAAAAATAGTTGACAAGGATAAGATTTATTGTATTTTTTGACAAGATGCGACTACAATTAAAAGGCAAGTTAAAGAATGAGTTTGTGAAAAAGATAGAAAAGCTTTCAGGTGAAAATCTTTCCAAATGTTATCAATGTGGCAGATGTTCTGGTGGCTGTCCCTCTGCTCCATTTATGGATTTACTGCCTAATCAAGTAATGAGATTCGCACAAATAGGTAGCCAAAAAGAGGTGTTAGGAGCTAAAACAGTGTGGTTATGTGCGTCTTGCTTTACTTGTATGGTTCGCTGTCCTAAGGGAGTTGATTTAGCTCGCGTTATGGAAGCTATCAGACAAATATCTTTGAGACAAAATGTAGATTATATTAGTCCAAACAAACTGCCTATTGAAAAAAGGACAGAACTGCCCTTAATAGCACTTGTAAGTGCTTTTCGTAAATCTACTGCTTGAAATATGGAGAAAAGAGTATTTTTTGGTCTGATTGTAGGGACACAATTTATTGTGTCCTCACTCGCACAGGCAGATACTACTTTTGTGAGTGGAACTATTGATACGAATACTGTATGGGATACAGCAGGCAGTCCATATATTGTAATTGATACTGTGCTGGTAGATAGTGGTGTAACTCTGAATATAGAGCCGGGGGTAGAAGTGAGGATTGACTCAGCAAAGTCTATAATGATAAAGGGCAATTTGTATGCGATGGGGACGGTGGCAGATTCTATTATAATCAGTGCACGATATACTACAAAAAGATGGGATAGACTATGGTTTAAGCCAGCATCTTCTTGCACTCTAAAATATTGTAGGATTGAATATGCAGGCAATTCAGCCATCTATGGCGAAAGCACTTCTTATCTCTATATAGGTTATAACACAATCTATAATAATTTGGGCTTTTATTCCAACTTGATTAGGTATGGGGGCGGTATTTATAGCGCCGGAATATGTGATATAATTAGTAATACTATCTCTAACAACAGTGCTTCTATTTCAGGATATGGGTGTACGAGCTACGGTGGTGGTATTTATGCTTCCGGTTCGGCGAATATTATTAATAATACTTTTTCATATAATCATGCTGATGGCGTAAATGGCGTAGCTAATGGTTATGGATATGGTGGTGCTATCTATACTTCTGGCATTTCTATAATAAAGGATAATGTCATTTCATATAATTCTTGTTACGGTAGTGGTCATTATGGTAGTGGTGGTAATGGTGGTGGAATATGTAATTTAGGTCAAGCTACGATAAGTAATAATATTATTCTAAATAACAGTGCCGGAGGTAGTTCACAACGTCCATCGGAAAGCAGTGGTGGCGGAATATACAGTTCTAATTGGGCTATAATATCAAATAACATTATTTCTAAAAATATAGCCAGCGGTAACGGTGGTCAGTGGTTTGGATATGCTGGTGGTGGCGGTATTTCTTGCCAGTGGATATGCCGAGATAGTAAATAATATTGTGGTCAACAATAAAATTAGCTCTTATGGTTGGTATGGTGCAAGTAGTAATGGAGGTGGTATATGCTCTGATTCGGGCAAAATAATCGGCAACATTATCTCAAATAATATTGTTGGCGCATATGGTTATATGAACGGATCTGCCATTGCTTCTGGTGGTGGTATTTTGGCTTTTCATCAGATTACGATAATGGATAACACAGTTTCTTATAATCTACTCAGTGCGAGTACATATACAGGTAATAGCTATGAATATGGCAGTGCTATCTATCTTGGCGAAGGGGTATCTGAGAGTAGGCATAATACTATTGTCGATACAGGAAGATATACTATCTATATTGGAACTGGCAGTCCAGTGATTGACAGTAATAATCTATATTCCACTGGCTATATTATTTATAATGGGAGCGTAAGTAATATAAATGCTCCATATAATTATTGGTATGCAACTGATACAAGTTCTATTAATGCGAAGATATGGGATTATTATAATAGCTCTGGTGTTGGCAAAGTTTTCTATGAGCCATTTTTAACATCAGGAGATACGATTGCTCCTGTCCCTCCACCACTTAGTCTTACTGCTACTCAAACTGGAGAGGGTAGAATTACTCTTAACTGGGATACTGTGAAAGTCTCAGACGTCGCAGGTTATAAAGTCTGGTATGACACAGACACATCGGGCTATCCTTATACGGGAACTGGTGCAAATGAAGGCAATTCACCAATTGAGGTGGGTAATATTACTACTTTTGAGCTTACTGGTTTAAGTGCACCGATTTATTATGTTGCTGTAACTGCATATGACAATAGTGGTGATAGTTCTTGGTATAGTAATGAGGCGGTTGTTCAATTATTAGGAGTAGAGGAAGAGAGTCCAAAACCCAAATTCCAAAATGCGAAATTAGAAGTTTATCCGAACCCATCGTTTAGCAAGCCAGTAATAAAATATGAACTACCTGAAAAAGTATTTGTTAGTTTAAATCTTTATGATTTATCAGGCAGATTGGTTAAACCCATTTATTCTGGGACTCAAGATAAAGGATATTACACAGTTGAGCTAAAAAGTAATGAACTAACTAAGGGTATTTACTTTATTAAATTTAAGGGCGATACTTTTACATCTACAAAGAAGCTCGTGATATTGAAATAGATGGTCAAAAGAGGTGCGACCTCAAATTAAGAGCAAAATGAAACTACTATATTATCCTGGTTGCACATTAAAAACTACAGCTAAGAATTTTGAGGACTCTGCTATTGCCTCTTTTAATGCATTAGGAGTTGAACTAAAAGAATTGCAACGCTGGAATTGTTGTGGCACAGTATGTTCGCTAACTACTGATGACCTGATGCATCACCGTGCGTCTGTGAGAAATCTTATAAGAGTAAAAGAAGAGGGAGAGAATAAAGTAGCTACTTTTTGTAGTATGTGCTATAATACATTAAAGCAATCAAATATCAGGATTAAAAATAATATAAGCGAGAGAGAAAAGATAAATGACTTTATGGATACTGAGAAAATTAAGTATGGGGGAGAGGTAAGTGTCTTGCATGGACTTGAAATTTTGAGAGATGAAATCGGCTTCAATAAGATAAGCGAAAAGGTGAAACGCCCGTTAAAGGGATTGAAAATTGCGCCCTATTATGGATGTTTGCTTTTGAGGCCCCTTGAAGTAGGAATTGATAATCCCGACAATCCATCGGTTTTGGAAAACTTGATTACTTCTTTGGGTGGGGAGGTGATTGACTTTCCTTATAAGAATGAGTGTTGTGGAGCGTATCAGACTGTAAATGAAGTAGAGATTGTGGTAGATAAAGCGTATGAGATGTTAAGTTATGCCCAATCTATGGGAGCAGAGCTAATACTGACCAGTTGCCCATTATGTGAGTTTAATCTTGACAGCAGGCAAAAGGAAGTGAAAAAGAGATACCCACAATTTAAGGAATTACCGGCTATGTATTTTACTCAAGTAATGGCAGTAGCATTTGACCTACCCAAAGAAACCTATAGATTTGACCTAAACTATGTAAAATGCAAATGGTTAAGTAGTTAAATAATTGAATAGTTGAATTTTAACCATTCACCATTTAACCAATTACCATTTAAGCAATAAGATGAGTGGTATTGATCTTCATATACATACGATTTTTTCTGATGGCACTTTAACGCCGGCTGAAGTAGTGAGAGTTGCGTCTGATGTGGGGCTTACGGCTATTGCTATTGCTGACCATGATGAGATTGGAGGAATAAACCCTGCTATAGAAGAAGTCAGAAGTCAGAAGTCGGAAATCAGAAGTCAGAAGTCGGAAATCAGAAGTCAGAAGTCAGAAGTTAGAAGTCAGAACCCTAAAAGTCAAACGACCGAGAACCCGATAACCGATAACCTGATAACCGTTAACCGAATACCGATAGAAGTAGTGCCGGCGGTGGAAATTTCAAGTCAACTGGATGATAGGAGTGTGCATATTCTTGGGTATTTTATAGACCTTTTGAACCCTGAACTAAATGACTTACTTTCTTTCATCTGCAAAGCAAGAATAGAGCGGTCGGAACAAATTGTTCTTTCGTTACAGGAGCTTGGAATTTTTGTGGATATTAAAGAGATTGAAAAGATAGCGGGTCCCGGTGTTATTTGTCGTCCCCATATAGCGGCGGAAATGATAAATAGAGGCATAGTAGCTAACAAGGAAGAGGCATTTGGAAAATACTTATCTTATCATAGCCCCTGTTATGTACCCAAAATTAACAAGCCAACCCCAGAAGTTATCAAAATTATAAATAATGCAGGTGGGATACCTGTTATTGCCCATCCATCCTATCTATCGGAAGAAGGGATTAAAAAAATTATAGATGATGAAGTATTACAAAAACTACGGAATTCGGCTTGACAATTACATAAAGTGTGTTACTATAAAAAACAAGAAAATGGCAACTTTGTACTCGGATAAAGGGAATATGGACACAGATAATTGGAATATCCGAACAGATGAAAGAGTCGGATATTTGTACGGAAGGTTCGTACGCGTGTACGGAAGGTTCGTACGCGTGTACGGAAGGTTCGTACGCGTGTACGGAAGGTTCGTACGCGTGTACGGAAGCTCCGTACGGTCAAACGGAAGCTCCGTACGGTCAAACGGAAGCTTCGTACGGTCAAACGGAAGCTTCGTACGCGTGCGTGAAAGGAATATCCGATATGATTTATATTGGGTAGCACATTAAGATGATATATCTCTATCTAATACTTACTTTAAGAGTAGGTTCAGAGGGTTATCCTCCATACATAAAAGGAAGCATTGCCTTAAACTCAAAACTCTCTACTAAATCTGGATTTGATGATTACATCACTGCGTTTGATGATTACATCACTGCGTTTGATGATTACATCACTGCGTTTGATGATTACATCACTGCGTTTGACTCACTGAATGTGAATTTTGTAGGTAATTGGCCCTTTGGACCTGAGTGCTGGTCAATAGCTTATGATTCAGCAAGAGAAGTTGCTTTTTTATCCTCTGGTGGCGGCGTTATGTGTATGAATGTAGCTGACTCGTCTCGTCCGTTTAAGATATCAGATAAAATTCGTACCCGTGGCATAGTGCATGGGCTATTTTATAAGGACAATTTGCTTTATATTGCCGCAATGACTGGCGGTATAGAGATATGGGATGTGACTAACCCATACACTCCTATTAAAATATGCACCTATTTTACGCCCGGTCAAGCGTATGATATTGTAGTCGCGGGTAATTATGCATATATTGCGGATTATAATTATGGATTATCTATACTTAATATTGCGACCCCTTCTAACCCACAAATAATTGGTAATTGCAATACCCCTGGCTATGCATATGGGGTTGCGGTACAAGGAAATTACGCATATATAGCGGATTGCGATTCAGGGATAAGGGTAATTAGTATCGCTACCCCTTCCAATCCCGTAGAAATAGGCAGCATTATTACACAAGGAGTAGCCGAAGATATAGCGGTTGTAGGCAACTATGCATATGTGGCTACATACGATGCGGGACTTACTATTATAGATATCTCTCTTGGCTCACAACCTCGTGAAATAGGGAGATACAACACAAATGGCTATGCATTAGGAGTGGATGTTTCCTTACCGTATGTATATGTAGCGGATTGTGATTCGGGAATATGTATCATAGATGTATCTACTCCTGCTATCCCACAACTTATTGGCACTTGTAATACAGATGGCTTCGCTTTTGATATTGTAGCAGGTCAATCTATCTATGTAGCGGATGATGGATTTGGATTAAGAATTATAACGCTATCCTCTCCTCTCGTAGTCAGCTCCTATAAGGTGCCGAATTATGCCCTTGCTACGACTATACGCAATGGATACGCATATGTGGCTGAGTGGAATTCAGATTTACGAATACTAAACATTGGGACCCCGGATAACATTTTTGAAACCGGCCGCTGGGAGAGCCCAGGATTAGGAAATGATGTTGCTGTCTCTGGTAAGTATGCGTATTTGGCTACTGCTTTTGGCGGAGTACGGATTGTTAATATTGAGAACCCTACATATCCATACTCAGAAGGCTATTTTTGTCCCCCAGGAATTGCACTCGGTATTGCCGTACGGGATACTTTTGCATATGTGTGTGTGCAGGATGCAGGACTATGGATTTACAATGTGGCAAATCCAGAAGAACCATATCAGGTATCCTTCTATGTATCATCTGGTGAAGCTCAGTGCGTTACTCTAAATGGAAACTTGGCTTTTATGGGAGATGGACCATATGGAATGGGAATATTGGATATTGCCGACCCTACACATCCAATACTGAAGAGCGTACACTCTACACCGGGTAATGTGTTAGGGATAGCAGTACAGGGTGATTATGCGTATGTGGCGGATTGTGCAAAAGGATTAAGAATTATTAATGTCAACAACCCAGCACATCCTGTTGAAGTGGGATATTATGATACTCCTGGGTCAGCACAAGATGTAGTCATTGACGGAATTTATGCATTCGTGGCAGATTGTACAAAAGGATTAAGAATTATTAATGTTAGTGACCCACAAAATCCACAGGAAGTCGGTTTCTATGATACTCCCGGATATGCAGTGGATGTGGATATATATGGGAACTATATCTTTGTATCCGATAACCTTACGGGAATTCAGGTGTATAAATCACCACTTATGGAAGTAGATGACGAAAGTAAAGTTATCCCAGCTGATATTTTTAAGGTAAAATTAGACCTTACAGAAGTAATCGTGGAGTATAATTTGACACAAAAATTAGATACTTATATTTTGGTCTATGATATTGCAGGCAAGGTAAAAGAGAGAATTGAACTCGGAATTAAGAATAAGGGAAATTATAAATTACGCATTGACCTGTCCAATTACCCTAACGGAGTATATTTTATTAGATTTGTCGGTATGTATTACAATTTAAAGCAACCTATTATTCAAACACATAAACTTGTATGGATTAGATAGTTAATTGTAGTAAGAGCCCCACATTTTCTACTTGACAGCCATCTTAAATCAATTAAACTATTACTTATTAGTAAAAATTATTCCTTCCGGGCTTGTAGCTCAGGTGGCTAGAGCACCCGGCTGATAACCGGGAGGTAGGTGGTTCGAGCCCACCCAAGCCCATTGTATTTAAGCGTCCCATTTTGTCCTTTGATATGTAACTGCTTTGCGATTTGTTTTTAAACCTTTGAACTTGTAACTCTTAATTTCCCCGCTTTCCTATTTTTTTAATGCTATTAACAGACAAGTTATATCACTAAATCGTACCCCTGCTATCCTACTTGCCTGCCCTACGCTCAAAGGACGAAACCGATAAAGCTTCTCTAATGATTCACGCGAAAGTCCCTTAACGCCACTATAATCAAATCCGATAGGTATTTTATAATCCTCTAACTCCTTAACTCGTTTAACTAATGCCTCTTCCCGTTCTATGTAGCCATCATACTTTGCCTGTATCTCTATTTGTGTACGAACAGCCGAATCAAAACGACCTACTATGCTCTCAAATGCTTGCAAATCCAATTCAGGCCGCTTTAATAAATGAAAAATAGTAGTCGGTTGACTTATAAGAGATGAATTATGAGACTCTAAAATAGAGTTTATATCTTCTGAATATACTTTATGGGATTTTAATTCTTTTAATCTATCTTGAACTTCGCTTTTTAGTTTCTCAACTCCCGCATAATAAGAATAGTCCACAAGTCCCAGTTCTACCCCATATTTCATCAACCGCTCACCTGCATTATCCTGACGAAGGATTAGCCGATGTTCCACTCGCGAAGTGAACATCCTATAAGGCTCGCTTATTTCCCTAGTCACAAGGTCATCTATCAAAACTCCTATATACCCTTCCTGACGACCCAACACAAATTGAACCCTTGAACCCTTGAACTTTGAGTTTTGAACTCGCAAACCCGCATTTATACCGGCAATGATTCCCTGAGCCGCAGCCTCCTCATATCCCGATGTCCCAAGCAATTGACCCGCAAACCATAAATTCTTGACCAACTTACTCTCAAGTGTCGGATAGACCTGATATGGATAGATAAAATCATACTCTATGCCATAACCGGGCTTTAGAATACTAACCTCCTCAAGCCCAGAAATTGTATGAAGCATAGCTACTTGAACATCAAAAGGCAGAGAAGTGGACAACCCATTCAAGTAATACTCATCTATATCAAGGCGTCCGCTTATTCGTATGGGTTAGATAACAAGGCACAGCCGGCGGATTAAAATCTACCGTCCGATGCGAAAAATTGTAGGAACAAGTAGATACCTCTGTCTTCTGTCCTCTATCTTCTGTCCTCTGTCCTCTGTCTTCTGTTTTTTGTCCTCTATCTTCTGTCTCCTCTCCTACATCCGGCAATTGAGCCACACATTTGCTAAAATCTATAGTCCGTCCTTCTATACGAGGTGAAGTCCCTGTCTTCAGTCTCCCCATTTCAAAACCCAGTCCCCTTAAACTATCAGAAAGCCCAATCGATGGTGGCTCATCCAACCTTCCTGCTGAATGATGCTCCATCCCTATATGGATTAAACCATTCAAAAAAGTGCCCGCTGTCACTATAATTACAGACCCTAAATATTCCTTACCACTCCGCGTCCTCACGCCCACTACCTTTTTAGGATTTGGGATTTCGGATTTTGGATTTTCCACTTTTGGGATTAGGTTTAGATATTGTTTTGTTTGGAGTTTGGGATTTGGGATTTGGAGCCTGAGGCTCATCAACCTCTGGCTGAGTTTGGGATTTGGGATTTCGGATTTTGGATTTTCTACTATTAGCTCCACTACCTCTTCCTCTTTTGTTGTCAGATTAGGAGTCCCAAAAATAGTCCCCTGCATCAATTCCATATATCTATTCCTATCTACTTGCGCCCTTAATGACCAAACAGCAGGCCCCTTTTTAGTATTCAGCATCTTAAATCCTATACCGGTTCTATCAGTAGCATAACCGATCTCGCCCCCCAATGCATCTACTTCAAAAATTAACTGCGACTTTCCCAACCCGCCCATTGATGGATTGCAGGAAAGATGTCCTATTTTATCCAATTTCAGAGTCAACAGCAATGTATTTAACCCCATCCTGGCACAAACTAACGCCGCCTCACTTCCCGCATGCCCACCTCCTACTACTATACAATCAAACGCAGTGCCGGCGAAGTTGACATATTTCATCCCCTATCCCCCATTTCCTCTTCGAACCTTGAACCTTGAACTTTTATTTTTGTGTATTTTAGTGCTTTTGTGTTTTAGTGGCAATGTATTTAAGTTTTGAACTTTGAACCATCAGACCATTAGACTATCAAACTATCCCATCTCTGTCAAGCATAATTTAATAAATAGGCAAAAAACAAAAAATATACGAAAAAAAACTTGACAACGATAAAAAATAACTTATATGATAGGTATGAAGAGTATCATCCTGTTCAAATGTTCCCGTATCAAAACTGGCAAGGAGATTTGGACATTTGGATTTTGGGATTTAGGATTTTGAGCCTGAGGCTCATCTGCCTCTGGCTGAGTTTAGGATTTAGTGTCCCGCTTTCTCCGGGATCCCGCTATGGCGGGGCTTCGGATTTAGAATTTGATTTTATATTATGGGTAAAATAGTTACCTCAGGCCTTATTCAATCTATAAAAGGTTCAGCTGGTGAATTTACTTACTCAAGCTGGAAAGGGGTGCAAGTTTTTAAACAAAGAATGAAAAAAAGAAAAAAAATCCCTACGGAAAAGGAAATCAAAGCAAGAGAAATTTTTGCCTTCCTCGCCAATGAATGGAAAAAATTGTCCCTTATAGAATATGCTTTATGGGAATATGAAGCGAAAAGAAAAGGTAAAACATTAAACCCAGCTACCCAAGGATTGATACATATAAGTAAAAATAGAATGATGGGCAAAAATGCTTTCATGGCGGTTAACCAAACACTCATAGCTTGTGGATTTAAGCACATCCTTTTACCGCCTAACTATCAAACGAAAAAACCACCTGTCGTCAAAACAAATATCATAAATAATAATGCTTATGAAAAGAAAATTGAATTCAATTTATGGCTACCTCATCCTTATCATTCAAATTGTGTAGCACAAATATGGGGTAAAAGAATGTCAAAAAACGGTTACTCGTACACCATAGCTATTATTCCCGTAAATACTGAAAAAACTAATGTCTGCATTGATAAAATTAGAACCCAAGAAAATAAAAATATCTGCGAAAAAAGAATCGCCGAATTAGAAAACTCTAAAATAGCAATTCAAATAAGAACCGTAGCAGAAAATGGACTACTTTCTATGCCCTCGCAAATTTATAAATTAGAAATCAAAAAAAATAATTCCGCTCCACTGCTTACTTCTTAATCATTACCACTTCTTTTTGAACTTTTTGACTATTAGACTTCTTCCCTCTCCCTCTTAATCCTTATTGAAAATCCCGACTTGTTGACAAATCCCGTTTTGGCGGGAGCGGGACTACTTACCTTACTACTTCTTTTAGTGTTTTCGTGGCATTATATTTCATTTTCAGATGGAGGCTGATCCGCCTCTGGCGGAGAACTTTGACTTTTAAGTTTTTAGTGTCTCTTAGTGTCTTGGTGCCTTCGTGGCAATGTATTTAGGTTTTTGACTTTTAACCTTCTACATATCCTAAAAATGAAAACATAACCATGTGCTTAAAGACCCTTCAGATGAAAGACCAAAACTTATCTTGTTTTGGATATAAGATTCAGGTTCACTATGTGCATAGCTACTCTCCTTTACATAGCTCCGTGAAGCACTTAACAAAGAAGTCTTAAACCTTAAACTCCATTGATTACCAAAGAGACCAAAAAAATATTCAACCCCAGGAATAAGACTTATGCTGTATAAGTCTTCCTCATCAGAGCCACCATATGGATAATTCTTATTAAAACCAGGTACTAAACCAACGAAAGGTGAAAACGAGCTATGAGCACGAAAGTATTTATAAAACCCGATACCTGTAGATATATTCCATTGCTTACTTCTAGGACTCTTACCTTGCTCAATATAATAATAATGAGAGCCATCAGAAAAGGATACCTTGCCTGTTATCTCTATCCTAACTGTCTTCCACGGTCTATATGAAATTGAATAACTACTGGGAACATTGAGAATGTTACTCACCTTCACTCCTACCGTCCATTTGCCTCTTAAGTCCACAATACTCGTCGGCTCAAACTTCACTCCCATCACCAAAAAACCCATCAATATAAACATACCCACCCCCTCTTTTAGACATTAGTTTTTATATTTCTTCTATTCCCTTCTTACTACTTCTTTTTAACATTTGAACCTTGAACTTTTAGACTTCCTTATTTTCTACCCTTTTTTTCTTATTCTGTCCTCTGTCTTCTGTTTTCTGTCTTCTGTCCTCTGTCTTCTGTCCTCTGTCGTTACTCCTCTATTATCTCCACATTTGCTCGCGGTAGGGTAATACGGGTGCCGTCATCAAGCTCTACTTCAAATACCCGGGCTGTTGAGCCAGTCCCTATAAGCTGGAGTTCCGAGGGCAAGGCGATTACTTTACCTATCTTACCAAAATAAGGTTCCCGGATAATACGAATTTTAGACCCCGCTTCTACGCCACGGACTTCTATCTTCTCTTTTACCTCGGTCAATGCTTCCTCAATTGGCACTATTACTTCGGGCCTTAATACACCAGCCCGAATTTGGGTCGCCCCATTTATACTTGCCTTCTTACCTTCATTGGTACACAATAATTCGTAGGTCCGTTTCGCTATATCCATTTGACCAAAGCCCTCGGTTACCACAAGAGTTAGCCCTTTTTGCTCTGCCCCAGTTATAGCAATCCCAATATCGTAGCCCAAAAAATCCTTCAACTCCTTATCTGCTATGCCGCCTACTATTATACCTTTACAACCACACTCTACTGCTTTGTTCAATACAGCACAACTTACATATGACCCAGCAATTATTATTTTGCCCACTAATTCAGCAGTTATATCAGTAGGAGACAAGACATCTGATGGAGTAGCAGATACTCTTTTAATTATACCACTTGTTTCGCCCCCTATACCGAAGATACCTTGAACAAAGGTGCCTATTGTTTCTACTACGACACCTTCATCAGGCAAAACTTCTGTTACCTCTCCATCTATGTAGGCATTGATTTCTACAAGAGCGGGCGGATACCTTAATATAGCCTGCCCCGTTATCTTGGAAAAACTCTCAAATGTCCCTTCTATTGGAGACTTGATTATTGTTTTGAGAAAACCAAATATGCCACCTGTCTGTGCAATTACTTCGTCCTTCGCTAATGCATCACCAGGATGTTTTAGAAGATAATGCTCCACATCTTCAGGCGGGACCCCCAATAAACCTGCTAAATTTAGGGGTGCCACATCTCCTGAAAGACGAGTCCGCGCCACTACTGTATCCGCCTTTACCTTATCTCCCTTATGGACTACTACTTCGCCCTTCAAAGGAAGCCTCCTTTCTTTACTTATTCTTGCTCTTTGGGTTACTTTTAACCCAGGCGTATATGCATGTGCCATAGTTTAAGTTAGAAAATTAAGTTTTTTTATTCCTGCCTTCTGTCATTTTAAACCTTTGAACTCTTGAACCTATTTTTTCTCCTTTTGACATTTGGATTTCATTTTCAGCCGGAGGATGATCCGCCTCTGGCGGAAAACTTTGAGCTTTGACATTTGAGTTTTTAGTGTCCCTTTGTGTCTTTGTGCCTTCGTGGCATTGTATTTGATTTTTCTCCTTTTGACATTTGGATTTCATTTTCAGCCGGAGGATGATCCGCCTCTGGCGGAAAACTTTGAGCTTTGACATTTGAACTTTCTTTACTTAAAGTCTTTACCATTTTAGTACCATCGCTCCCCAAGTGAACCCCGCACCAAATCCAGCAAAAAGTATATTATCTCCTCGCTTTATTCTGCCCGTCCTATTTGCTTCATCAAGAGTCAAAGGAATTGAGGCCGCAGGTACATTACCATACTTATGAATTACCACATATGTCTTATCCATCGATATGCACATTCGTTCACAAGTTGCCTCTACTATACGCAAATTTGCTTGATGGGGAATAAAAAGGGCAATATCATCTATAGTAAGATCGGCTTCTTTTAACACTCGCTTTGCCGAATCCTCCATTGTCCGTATTGCGTGCTTGAAGATTTCTCTGCCTTGCATATGGACGGAGTGCAACTTTTTGTCTATGGTTTCTTGGGAAGCAGGCATCTGCGTGCCACCCGCCGGCTGGTAAAGAAGTTCTGCAAGGGAACCATCCGCTCCTAAATAAGACGCAAGCATTCCACTATCCCCTTCACTTGCAGAAACAATTACGCTACCCGCTCCATCACCAAATAAGACACAAGTGTTACGGTCAGACCAATTGACAATCTTAGACATTATTTCAGCACCACAAACAAGTACATTACGATATCTGCCTGTCTCTACTAATGAACTGGCTATCTCAAGTCCATATAAGAAGCCGGAACATGCCGCACTTATATCAAAGACGGGTATTTTGGGGATTTTTAACTTCTTCTGAGCCCAACAAGCAGTGCTGGGATAAATAGTATCAGGCGAGGCAGTCGCTACTATCATCGCATCAATATCTTTAAGCTCAAGCCCCGTATTCTCTAATGCCTTATATGTTGATTCCACTACTAAATCAGAAGTAGCTGTATCAGGGTCAGCAATATGACGCTCTTTAATACCGGTGCGCTCGGTTATCCATTCATCTGAAGTATCCATCAGCTTCTCTAAATCAAAATTAGTCAAAACTTTGGGCGGCAAATAAGAACCAGTCCCGACAATCTTTATTGGACGCATAAAATATAATCTATTAAAAAATAGTAGCTTGTCAAGTTAAAACAACAAGAGTTTTGAATTTTGAACCTTGAACCTTGAACTTTCATTTTTGTGTATTTTAGTGCTTTTGTGTTTTAGTGGCAATATATTTGGCTTTTGACTTTTGAATTATTTTTTATACTTGACTTTGGTATTATTTACTACATTATAGTAAGAAGGCTCTAAAATAGAATACACGAGTGGGGGCGAAAGGGCTCGACAGGAGTAGTGAAATAAAGGTTGCATACCGAGTAGCTTGTACCTCGTAAAAGCAAGCAAAAGCCATAATTGGCGAAGCTTATAGTGCAGTGGCTGCTTAGTGCAGTCCGTCTCCTAAATTCTGCCCATAGGGTTTAGAAAAGACGACGATATATGGGATAGCTTCTCTGCTTTTGGCTGCTGGGACGAGAGGTTAAGCTTTAAGTAGCCTGGCTCCTTAAATCCTGTCTTGTGGAGTTAAAGAGTAAGATATAAAGTCAAGACTATGTATGTAGACACCTTTATTGAGTTACTTTTGGACGCGGGTTCAATTCCCGCCGCCTCCATTACCTAACCTTCTTGGCGTTCCTTAATTGCCACGACCTTTAGGTCGTAGATAAAGATGGTTCAATTCCCGCCACCGCCTCCATTACCTAACCTTGGCAATCTTAAATGTAGCGGTGTAGGTTGGGGTTTTTAATAGACAGATATATATACCAGATGCTACTTCTTCATTAAGGGAGTTTTTACTATCCCACTCTACTTCTTTTTGTGAGCCAATAATTTGGAGCTTCTTTATCAATTTGCCTGAAAGCGTATAAATGTAGATTTCCCCATTATCCGCCTCCGGAATATCATATTTGATATATGTATTATGAGTAAAAGGGGATGGATACCCGTATGGAATTAGTCTATCTTTCATTGATATAGGGTAAAGTTCACTCCACTGACTTTTATTTCCATTTTCATCTTCCGCACACACCCGATACCAGTAAGTAGATTTTTCTTTCCTCTCCACATTAAAGGTAAGTTCTTCGCCCTTATATACAGTAGAGCAGGCACCAAATTTCCTCACCCTTATGTCATCAATGAACATCCAACTACCCCCCGTTGCCTCGTATTCAAGTTTTAGATACCCTGAACCAGGCAAAGAAATAGCTATCCACTTCCATATAGGTTCACCATCTGTAATAATAGAAGCTATAGTTATCCAATTAAGTGTATCTCTTGACCATTTACATTTTATATTACCCCCATTCTGCCAATAAAAGAAGTCAATCATTGCTCCTGCTTCAAATTGCACAGGACTAATAAGCTCCATACTCCCACCCGTAGAATAGAAGCTTTTTTGTCCTGTGTGTATATTAGCAGCAGAAATAGTAACTCCATTTAATTTCCAATTTATACCTCCCTCCTCTGCCCCATCATTCAAATATGCTTCAACTCCTTGCAATTCTTGCAACCCATAGCTCTTAACTGCGGTTAAATCATAACTTGCTGTCCAATTTATTTTAAGTGCATTGTTTTTCAAATATTCAATCCCTGAAATCTCACAAGGCAAAGGTGCAACAGTATCCGGCACATTGTAAAACTTATACATAAACTTCTCCCACGCAGTATTTTTTGAAAAATCAAGTTCTATATAATCATATACCATAAGCATAAAAGTGCTATACCCTATCGGAAACCATACAGATATTCCATCCACTTCCTCTCCCAAATACTTGCAAAAACTACAATTAGTTAGAGTATTTTGTAATCTACTTGCACTCACTTCTATTTCGCCTGACAGATTATCTGCTATGAAGCCAGCAAACTCTCCTATATCCACATACTCCATATTCCCAAACTCCCGTAATCTATCTCTGGCCGTATAGATTATAGGGTTTGTAGGGTCAGTTAGAAGAGATTGAACAAATTCCCTAACCCTTGCTGCTAATATTGGAACGCAGAACATATCTACCCTTACAATGCTTAAAGTATCATTGCTTCCCGTATAATACTTAATATAATCACTTACTACGCTATCTGCTACTATTTGGACAGTTGTATTCTGATACTTTATTAAATCTGTAAGTATGTAGTGGTATGGGAAGCCACTTAATGGCACCTTATCTTCAGAGGCAATAAAGTAATTGATATAGCTCGGAATTGCTGACATAACTTCTATACCCCCCATTACACAGGCATCAAAAGCAAGTATATCAACAGTTCCTATCCCTGAAAGTGCATATGTCAATTCCCCCTCAGCTACTGATAACCAGTCTCTTGATGTTTCATCCCATCCTACACCTTTAGATTCGCCCTTTAGCCACCCATTTCCGTGGTCCCAGATAATTAAAAAGTAATGTTCTGCAGGATAATTCAGCTTTACCCACTTTCCGAACTCTATCAATGTTTTCGGGTCACCTGTATTTACCTCTCCTATATTTTCAATAAACTTAAGCGTATCGCGGGCTATAAAGTACCGCTCAGCAGTGCTTGGTGAATGGGTATCCCAATAGTCTATTTGTGCCACTACATTTACAGATTGGGTAGAGCCAATAGTTTTTAGTTCCTCTATATCCTGTATAGCAAATTGTCCAATCCCATTATCCGCCGCAAAATAGCACGCCACCGTCCATTTACTGATATTGAGTATAAAAATTAATACCACCATATAATAAAGGGGCAGATTTTTATGCTTCCTGCCCCTTTTGTATTCTCCGCCAGAGGCGGATCCCGCTACTACGGGAAAATCTTATAATTCTAAATTTACCGCTACCCTAGGTGCGAGACCTAATTTCCTCATATCCTGTATCGCATAATCAACTGAAATAAGTCTTGTCCCCCCTATAGAATAATTTACACCTACCCCTCCACATATTCTTGCTGTTGCTTCTTCTCTATCCGTTGTACCTTCCTCTTCTTGTATATCCGGGTCATATATATATCCTATTCTTAAATTAAGCATCTTCATTATACAATTTTCCACCCCTATATGCACTTTTTCCGCACCATCATTTGGGGAGGATAAGTCAGCCGCTACTGTTAATCTATTCATAGGCACATCTATTATATCGTATGCCAACCCTAATTTGATACACAATGGTAAATCGTATGGAGTAGCTCTTTTGGCAATATCAGTTGGCGAAATTCCCGATTCAGTACCATCTTCTGTCCACTGTTCAAAAAGATGTCCTCCCCCATAACACATTTTCGGACCAAAGTTTTTAATCACAAATCCAAACCTCAATGACCCCCAATAACCGGGATAAAAATACATCCCCATATCCATTGCTATTCCTTGTGCTCTTATATCCCATATTCCCTCTTGCAAATACCTAATATTCGTCCCGAATGCAAATTTATCAGTCATCATCCTGGCGTATGAAATGCCACAAGCTATTGCCGTATAACTCCAAGTAGTATATTTATTCCCAACCTGGTCCTCCGTTGTGGTTACAGGTTCTTGTGATGATGTCAGTGCTGATAATGATAGTCCTACATTCCCCATCAATGCCCCCGGTATTATGTAAGCTATAAAATTATTCCTAATCCCTGCAAACCACTCTACATCCGATGAAGCTATTACCGGTCGCTTAATCAGTGCCAAGCCCGCCGGATTCCAATGAATAGCAAATGGGTCTTTTGTCACAGCAGTATAAGCTTCGCCCATCCCTATTCCTTTTGGGTCAATTCCAATTTTTAAGAACTCTGCCCCTATTGTGCCGACCTTTGAAAACCGTTCAGCAAATATATTTACTCCTATTAGCAAAACTATTATCATTAATCCTACCTTTTTCATCTCCCCTCCTCTTTTTTTAACAAATCCTAAATTCCAAGCACTAAATCCTAAACTCAGCCAGAGGCTGATGAGCCTCTGGCTCAAAATCCTAAATCCCAAAATCCAAACATTTTTGTTTGGAAATTTGAATTTGAGACCTTGGAATTTGTTTAGAATTTAGGATTTCGGATTTAGAATTTCTCATTTTTGAGCCCTTTTTATCTAATTATTGCCAATTTACCTACTTTAGAGTTCTTGTTGGGCGTCGTAACCATATAAAGATACACTCCACTGGCAATTATTTGGTCATTCTTAGTTAGCATATCCCATTTTTCCATCCCTCCCAGATTCCCTGGCATTCCACCTACTGAAGTTTCCTTATGGTCAATTACTCGTATAAGGTCACCTGCCAAAGTATAAATCCTAATCGTACACTCGGATGGCAAATTAGTGAACTGTATCCACCTATAATCATTACTTTTATCCCAGATTGTTCTCACTAAATAAGGATTAGGCACTACCCTTATTTTGTCCAATTGATGCAACAAACTATCGTATTTAACTTTTGTCGTCTTAATCGTAAATTCGTTTCCTTTGCAAGGTACTCTAACAGCACAAGAACTGTAAATCGTCCAGATATCGCCTTCCTTAATACTATTGAACCCATTTGTCGTCATAGGACTACCAGCATTAAAGTTATACAACACTCCCGCTATATATAATTTACTTGCTTTCTTACTTGCGGTTATCCAATTTCTTGGTTTATTGTGTGGTGGAGATGGGGGTGTTCCCCTAAAACACCAGCCGGTATTTAAGGTAGAGTCAAATGGAATTTCTATATCATTAGTTATATCCCACACTTCCGCTCTTAATGTATCCCCTGTCTTATACCACCTAATTTCTACATTTACTCCCCCTCTATAAGCCCATTTTTTGTTTTCCAGTGTAGTATAAATACCATCGCTGCTCGAGTTAGGGACAAAGAATCCACATATTTGCAATCCTAATGAATCTGCATATTCACCAGTAGTCACGCATATAGAATCAGGTATCTTAAAAGCACTAATATCAATTATAGTAGTATCTATTATTGTATCCGGTGGAATAGTATCAATAATGGTAGTATCTATTGTAGTATCCCTCTTTTCAGTCAGGTCTAATGTAACCTTACCCTGCAATCTTATTCCATCAAATACCGGTGTCATAAAGGTTGTTGCCCATTCTCTAATCGTATCTTTTTGCACACTAATATACTTCTCTTCTTCCAAAGTAAGTTCTATTGGCTCCGGTATAGTAGTTACATATTCTCCCTCAGTCTGGTTATAGATTCTATACGAATAAACGGGCAACACTATAGCACCTGGCTGTTCTGTTGGTTTGGCTTCTGCCCTTTTCGTCTCGTCCCATTTCAGTATATACTCATCTCCTGTTACAGCAATAGGCGTTTCTACTAAGGATGTAAGCGTTACAGTATTTGTCGCCCCTTTAGTCAAATTCGGTATTGCTGTGGGATGGATAATATTTTCCGGCTCCGACCTTGGCGTACAAGTTATAGCTTTATATCCTGCTTCTAATGAACCCCAAACATTAAGATTAGGGGTGTTGGGATTCCCTAAGGTATTAAAATCGTAAGGCGTTACGGCATAAAAGTAAGATACCCCGTTGATTATATCCTCATCTACATATGAGTAGGCTAACCCACTATTCTTACTATTTTGTCCACTCATATTACCATAACCCGGAATATAAGAATCACCGGGCAATAAAGTTATATCATTCTTTACATCCCATTGTCCTATAACCTCCCACTCGCCCGTAATTCCTGTCCTTGACCTCCATAACCTGTAGCCCTCAAAATCATATTCCTTATACAGTGAGTCATTTGCCGACCTCATCACTCCCAGCCACTCATCCGGTACATTTTCAGACGAATTATCCCAAACAATGGTCACCTTCCCATCCCCGGGGACAACAATAACATTAGGCACTGGGGGTGCTGACAATACAGGCCATCTATACCACGAAATTATAGTATCCGCACAGGTATCAGAGACTAAAACCCTACCATTATACATAAATTGTGCTACATCGCCCTGCTCAAGTAAATACTCCTTATCCCTTGTATCTCCATTAGAGAACATAACTCCAAACATAAGTGTATCTATTTCTCCGGGGTCCATTGTAAAAGGCCCGCACCCCATAACCATTCTTTTATCAGCAGGATTATAGTCAGCCGCACTTCCAAACGGGTCATATTTAAAGCTCTCTATATTATATCCGGCTAACATTTGATATTTTTGCTCTTCGGTCCTTGCATCATAACCTCTCGTGCATCGGGAAAATGCAGTCAACGGTATATTCTCCCCCGGATAGATAGTATCTTTAGGCCCCTCGGTCACAGTCGTCCCAAATACAAATATCGTATCATCCGCTGTCGGTCCTTGGAAGAACTTTTTACCTACATAATAGGGTGGCGTAGCACTCCATCCCGGTTCCTGCGTAGGACTCATCGTCCAGCCCAAACTCCTTCCTATATCTAATCCTAACAAGTCATCATCCGCATATCCCACATCATCATCCGCGGCATGCCCAAGGAACACATTTTTAAGTGTATCATCGCTTATATTTTTAATATAATAAAAGAAGAATATCATATTCTTAGTTTTCTCTGTATTCCATGCCATGGTCATTTGCTCTATATGTATTCCTAAAGGATATGTTCCCGCTTCCCACCTATGCAAAGAGTCGCACAAATCATTATATTCACACCAAGTATCGTGATGCGAAATAAAAATCGGCTCCCCGCTACAATCTCTATAAGGCCATAATAAGGTATCTTGCGTACTATCTGAGAAAAGTATTCTATTTTCTGGATGCGAGTTATGATTTTCGAATTGGTCCCATATATCTTGTGAATCTGGAGGCCCCGGTATAAAGTCACATCCATTTCCAACTGGATTGTAACCACACGATACAAGTATATCTCCTATAAGTGTATCAGGTAGCGATCCATATCCTGTGGTTCGTTGAAAAGCATACACTGTTCCACCTGCTCGCTCTATAAATGCTCCTACCCATATTCCAGCTCCAAATATATATGGTTGACCTGTTCCCTTGGGCCAATAACAACCTGCACTATGCGCTTCACTCATTCCGAATGTCCCATAATTCGTAATCGGCATATCCACTTCATTTATCTTTACCCGCTGTAACTCAAATATCTTTGTCCCATCTACTGGCTTCTTCGCCTCTGCCAATGCTACTACTAATAGCATACTTATTGCTATTCCACAAATCCTTTTTCCCATTATTCCTCCCTCCTTAATCATATAAAGTTCAAATGTCAAGAATCTTTTCCTTTCTTTGACATTTGGATTTGATTTGTCCCGCATTAGCGGGATCCCAAAGAAAGCGGGAAACTTTAATCTTTGGCATTTGAACTTTAACTTTAACTTTAACTTTAACTTTTTTTATCTCTACCAAGTAAAAGCAATTCCGAAAGTCATTTTCCTTGAGTCAGAAAAAGCTGCACCATACCCATTTATTGCATCCTTATACGCTAATTCGTATGACCTATACCACTCATCTTTAGTTACATATCCGTCTGCATCTATATCTCTACGGGCATCAGCAGTCCAATAACCTCCATTAGGATATACTGGAACTTTCCCTACTTTGTTATATTCTGATGGAAATGTCTGGTCTATGTAAGTATCAAAATCTTGGAAGTTCCCATCATCATCCGTCTTCCCTGTTCCATCATAAATATCCAACACATTCTTCTTATTAAACAAATTCGCTATTTCTGCAAACACATAAAACTTCTGCTTAAATATGCTAAAATCCTTCCTAAACTTCATATCCGTATTTTCATTCCACGGCAAATTACGGGCATTCCTTTCGCCAACTATATTACCTTTTGTATCTCTTTCTGTCCAGGGCAATCCGCTCCCAATTTGGGTCACAAAATTGAGATTAGAATTACCAAGTATCATTATAGATGCAGGAATACTTATATTAGTATTGATATTTAGCACATGGCGTTGGTCAAATTCCAGTGCAAATACAGTCTTGGGAAGCATATATGGTTCGCCTGTACGAGGGTCAATAGGGGTATTGGCTATGTAATCAAGATACGCTTCGCGTTCCGAAGATGATGTTCCCTCTGCAAAAGATAATGTGTAAGTTATTCCACCTGATAACCATTTGGCGGCCCGCTTTTCAAAAGAGACCTCCACGCCCTTCACATTCCCGTAATCAGAAGTCATATAAATACTATAACTATTTGGTAGTGCCTTCACATATCTTAGTCCTATAAGATTATATATATCTTTATAAAAAGCCGTCAAATGAATTGCCATTTCTTCTCCAATCTGATGTCCCAGCCCTATTTCATATTGAGTTGTCCACTCTGTCCCTAAATTCGGCGACCCTATAATTGGCCACGCTCCTACTGTATTCAGATATAGTGTTTTATATGAATCATAAAGCAAACTCATTTTTGGGGTCTGGAAGAAATGTCCATATGATAAGTGAAATACAGTTCGTTCTGTAACAGGGAACGAAATTCCAAACCTTGGCGATATTTGTGATTTTGGAAGTGTCCCTGATGTGTCTGGAATACTTTTAAAGATAGTATCACCATGAACAATAATAGTATCAATCCGTTTAGTCATCTCCATATTGTTTATTTTCCATGTATTGGCATCAAACCAATCGTATCTAAGGCCAATATTCAATACAAAGCCAGGGTACTCAATTTTATCCTGTATATATGCATACCCTTCTTTTGGTTTTTCATTATATTCGTCAAAATACAAACAGTTTGACAATCTTTTCGTTTCTACGGAATCACCCTGAATTAGTTCTTTCTTATATATTACCCATGCCGAATCTCCCATTGGTCCATAATCACTATATCTGTACCATACTGTATCGTATATTGTGTCGTTTCCTACTGTCCGAAAAGTGCCGGGGAAATACCATCGTAGTGAATCATCTATCCTAATTTTTTTTGCTGGTGAGGTACCAGAAAGATATTGTGCGGAATTATATTTAACAGTTAGATGATTGTTCCCCCCAATTCCGAATTTTATTTGATGATGCGTTCCTAATTGAGATGTCATATCAAACTTTGCTCCGTAGTACTCATTTTCACGCTCATTCCACCGAGCATCACCTCTTGTGGTAAAAAGACTCGGCACTCCATATGGGTAATAATAATTACTATCCTTATCCACTGCCTGCCATCCTGGTGATGAAAGTTCGCCTGAACCATATGCTATATCAAACCACCACGGCTTTATTTCAAAATCTTCCCACCAGTTATGCTTTTCATCCCAGTTATCTACAAAATTAATTAATAAAGTATCAAAGCTAATTAAAGTATCACCGTCGGTTATTGTAGTATCCGAGGTATAGATAGAATCCATCGGGGTAGCTGGTCTTTCTCTTTTTCCTGTCACAGTATGTGTATGGAAATGTCCTACTCTTAATGTATAAAATAGCCAAGGTTTTACATCATGCGTCAGTGCCAATGTAAGCTGATTAGCTTTATTAATAGTACTTAGTCTATACCTCGGCATACAATACCTTTGCCCAGAACTCCCATACTGGATACGATTCATAAATCCGCCGATATCAACCTTTACTCCTGTTATTGGCTTATACCCAACTTTACCTTGTATTGAATAGTATTCGCGGTCTGTATTTGAATATCCTGTCAGGGACCATCCCTTTGCTAATCCTCTTTCCCCGTGATATGTGCTATCCCATGCTGTTTTAAATATACTTGTTGTATCCTGCCAAGTTTTTAGTGATGTATTTTTCCATCCTTCAAAATGGTCTCTTGAAAATACTTCCCCTGATAAGAAATACGATAACTTATTATACAATGGGAATGGTCCGCCAATACTCATCTCGGTTCTATTTGTTCCCTCACTAATAGGTGATGCCCTGTCTGTCTGTGTTCTGAGCAATCCCTCAAACTTTCGCCCCTCTCGGGTGACTAAATTTACCAATCCCGACATCGCCTGTCCATATTCCGCATTAAATCCACCCGTAGTAATTGTCATCTCTTTCACGGCGACCATACTAATACTTGCACCCGCACCTCCGGATATTGGGTCCTTAATAGACATTCCATCCACCATATACGCTACCTCATCTGCTCTTCCGCCGCGTATATGGACACCACCGGTTGCCCCTGATGCTCCACCCCCTGAATTTACTACTCCTGCTTGCTGTGTAAGAATATCCGTCTGACTATGCACAGCCTGGCGGTCTATTTGCTTAGTCTCTACCACTTTTGTCGTGGCAGTAGCATCGGGAATGACCATAGGCCGTGTAGCTTTTACCGTGAAAGTTTCCATCTGAATAGCCATAGGTTCAAGGTCAAAATTTATGGTCGTGGTAAGGTCAATTGATACCATTACCTCTTTCTTAACCATTACCCTATATCCCATCATTGATGCCTTGACATCATATGTACCGGGTGTGATATTTAGGATATAATACTCTCCATTTATATTAGTTGCGGCTCCAAATCTCGTTTCCTCAATTGTTATATTTACTCCCTGCAATGCCTTGCCACTTGTCTTATCTACTACTCTACCTGCTATTTTTCCCGTTACCCCTGCCCATAGAGGCATAAAAACAACTACCCCTATAAATGTAAAAGCAAATCTTTTCACCTTTCCCTCCTTCTTAAAATAACTTAACTATACCTACTGCCACAAAATCACTCCCGCTTGCTTCGGGATTTTCAATAAAACACTAAAATACACAAAAAATCATACAGTAAAATATCATTATCCTCCTTGCTATAAAATAAAGGGTAGGAATTTCTTCCTACCCGCCTCTCTCTTCTTTTTTTGTTCCCCATTATCACCGAATACTGTTGTGAGCCCCGCCATCGGCGGGGCTCACAAGTTCACTAAATTATCTCACGAGTACGAATTTTCTTGTCTTGTTGAAGTCTCCGCTCTCCATCTTGTAATAGTAGATACCCGTCGCGACGCTCTTGCCATAATTATCCTTACCATCCCAAGTTATTGAATGAGCACCTGCCTTAACTTCTGTATTCACTAATGTCCGTATGAGAGAGCCACTAATATCATATATCTTCAGCGATACCTTTCCTGCTCTTGGCATCCCATATGTTATACGAGCTGTCTGTCCTGGATTAGGTTTAGCTTCGGATAGCAAGTAACTTGCTGGTCGAATAGGAGTTTCGTCTACTCCAACTCCAAACCATGCGCATATTCTGGCGGCTAAACTATCTTGTGCCTCAGTATTATAGACAACAGCAGCCGTGTTTCTGCTACCACTGGTCCAGATGTATTGGAATGGCCAATACATGTTCACGAGCTTATACGCTGCTATTGTTGTATCCTGGTACCAGTATCCCTGTATATTACCATCTTGGTCTACGAAACATGTCACGCATTGTGGGTCCAATTCCATAAATATACCCGCAAAATTAAGACCAAGATTTGACCTATATATGTAAGGCGCAACTAAGAAGTCTGCCAGATTGGCTGCCCCTGATATTCGGTCGTCCGGAATTCCATATTGAGCAAAAGCACTATCTGCTGGATGTATAGAAGTATCTGGGTGAAAATCATCATCTACTTGGTGGATTTTCAAGTAATCGTGAACAAAAGACCCCGGTCCAAATGTAAGTGTATCATAATCTCCTGCCCACTCTCCTGGCAAGTCTTGTGATGTAATGGCTAACTTTCCACCTGCATTCAAGAAATTCATAAAGAATGTGGAATCCCTCATAATTGGACCTGCTCCAAAGGTATGCACAAATATCGCATTCTTTCCAGGACCTTCATCATTATAGAAATTCAAGACTGACGAATCCGCATTATTATACGCCCATTCATCCCAAAAATCTACGGGACAAGGTATATGACTCCATGGGTCGGGTGACCAAGGTGGACCGTATGCATCTCCGCCCCCTTTTAGTACTAATGCGTTGCCGGGTGTTCCTGCTCCTACTGTATAGGAGTATTGGTATTCTGAAACTCCCACTGCGCCTTGGAAATCTACTGCCCCAACACAATAAGTCACTTTTGTCCAGGGTTGATGCCCAGGTATGGCTCCTGCTCCTGTTGCATCTGTCAATCCCATTGTCCCACCTGTTACTATCATAGGTATAGTATCAGCTGTCTCTATGCTATCATTTCGCCAAAAGATAATATAAGCCGCAAAAGTACCTGTTGATTCTGGTGGTATGCCGATGTCATAAAAAGTAGCATTTAAAGGTCTATCAGTCGTAATGTATGTCCCTGGCAGATTTTCCATTGTTACTTGGGGTGGAATATTGTCATAAATATCTATCACATAAAAGAATTCCCAGTCCCCAACATTATCCCCATAGCTTAGCCACTTGAAATTAAACTGAGGAAGGTTTGGCTGAACCCTATACATCCAAGTTCTGCATGGTGCATAATGAGGTGTTCCATGTCCATTCATATCTGCATACTTATCACTTAGAGGCCATGGCTTTCCCTTATATGGTGGTGCTGCCATATTAGTAGTATCGAGCATTCTCCATCCACACCAGAGAGCCTCAGTTCCAATATCCATAGGAGGTATATTAACCCATCCAATTCTCTCTTTTAGTTCTGTTGTATCATCTGACCCTATTGGAGTTGGTCCAAAAAGCGTATCCGGTGTCTTTGTCCAGCTCTTAGCAAGCGTATCAAAAGTCCATGTAGCATTGATAGTATCTGTCAATTCAATCGTTGTCGTCGGTACAACATTAGGTCCTTTCCAGACACAAAATTCTCCATATCCTCCGGAATAAAAACTAGCCCCAAATCCTCTAAGCGAGCATGCATATGGTGAATTGAATAGCTGTAATATAAGCGTGTTAGAATCTCTATTTGGGAAATAAAATCCGGGTTGTGAAGGTGCAGCATCCTCAAACAGAATAACCGTATCAATAAAACCCTTGCCTTTTTCTCTAATAGATTGCTTAAAAGATAATGGTATTTGCTTCCCTATCGTGTACCCTTCATCCGTCTTTTTCGCCTGGAATACATCCCCTTTGTCATCAACTATAACTGGTGTTGCAAAAGCAAGATGAATTCCTATGCCCAATCCTATCCCCACACACAATACTTTCCTTAACATCTCAACCTCCTTCTCTTTAATTCTTAACCTTCTATCTGCACTCTATTGTTTTGTGTTCCACCTCCTTTTTTAAGTAGTTCATTTAATTATTTCAGTTGTTAGTATAATATGAGATTACAAATTTCTTTTGTCAAGTATTTTTTTATTTTTTATTAAAATATTTTTACATAGCTTAATTTTTGCTTGACATTTCTATATTTTGTAAGCATAATAGATAAAGAAAACTCAAATACCAAAGCTCAAATGTCAAATAAAGTCCAAAATCCAAATGCCAAATGCCCAAAAATATGATTTAGAAGAAAGAACTGCTAAATTTGGAGAAGAAGTTATTGAGTTTGTAAAAGGGGTTAGAAGAGATGAAGTTAATCATCCTTTGATTAGTCAAGTAGTGAGGTCTGCCACAAGCATAGGGGCAAATTATATGGAAGCAGATGGAGCAGAATCAAAAAAAGACTTTCAACACAAAATCGCTCTTTGCAAAAAGGAAGCAAAAGAAACAAAACATTGGTTAAGAATGCTTATTAAAGCAAACCCAGACAAGTATTCGGAGTGCCGAAAATTATGGCAAGAATCTCAAGAGCTAATTCTGATATTTTCTTCCATTCTTTTATCAAAAGGTAAACGCTAAAGAGCTTTTTGATATTTGAACTTTGACATTTGTTTGGAATTTGGATTTTGAACTTTGGATTTTCAGGATATGATTTTAATTTATATTTTATTGATGAGTAGTGAGCCGATAAAGGTTAAGACTTATACTACTAATCAAGATGTTATAGTTCACTATACTGTTCCTAATTTTGAGTCTAAGGTCAAAATAGCGGGTGGTCAAGAATTTATTGAGCTTTATCTTTCGGATGTCCCGCCGAAGCCACCTCCGAAGCGGTTCACCACGACCTTCACGGCTCGACTGAGCTCGCCGAAGTCCACGGAGCGGGACAATCGGGATTTCCGTCCTGCTTCAACCGGTGTAAGTTCTGATATAGGTAAGCCCTGTCTTCCTGTAATTCGCAAGTTTATAGAAGTTCCTGAGGATGCTGAATTATCCATAGAAACTCAAATTGGTAGGGTTCAAGAATTTACATTAGCTTATCCCGTGTATCCTACTCAGCCGCCTGTGCCCAAAATTCCTAATTATACTCCTATCTTTACTCTTGATAATGCTTCTTATATGGTAGATAACTTTTCTCCCTCTAATACTGCTCGTATAGTTTCTATTTTTGGTCTTCGTGGTCGTCGAGTAGCAATAGTAGAAGTTTATCCTATCCAATATAATCCTGTGCAGAACAAAGTTAGATTTGTATCTGATATTAAGGTTACCATTGTATTTCATAACGCAGATTGGGGTACCACTTTGGCTAAAATATCGCATTTCTATACTCCCTATTATGAATCCCGTTATCGGTTAATAGAGAATTATGATTATTTTAATCTTTTCAGGGAAAAAACTCTGCCAATAGGTTATTTGATAATCACTCCTGACAGTTGGTATAACTCTATTCTTCCTCTGTCTAATTGGAAAGTTCAAAAGGGCTATTCTGTAAGTATAGCTAATCTTTCTGAAATAGGTGGCGGCGATACTACTACTGTTCGTAATTATATTAAGACTGTGTACGATAGTTGTCCTGTGCCGCCCACTTTTGTTTTGCTTGTAGGAGATGTTGATTCTATTGGCTACTTTATAGACAGTATGAATAATAATCTGCCTACTGATTTATATTATAGCACAATGACTGATAGTGATTATTTTCCAGATATAGATGTTTCGCGTTTTTCTATCTCTACTCAATTTGAGTTAGATAGTCTTGTCTCTAAGACTATAAAATATGAACAATGTGATTGGTCTAATGGTACTGATTGGTGTAACAAAATGTATTTTATCGCCTCTGCTGATGGTGGCTGTCATCAGATAGCCGAATCTACACACCAATATTCTATGCAAGTTGCTCGTTCTCATAATGTATTATGTGATTCGCTTTGGCTTTTTTATCACTCGGGTACTCCGATTATTGATGCTCTAAATGAAGGCAGGGCATGGGTTATATATTCAGGTCATGGAAGTTCTACCAGTTGGTCTGAGCCTGGTTTCAGTGTCAGTAATGTTCATAGTTTAACTAATGCAGATAAGCCCGCTTTTGTAGGTACTTTTGCTTGTTATTCGGGGCGTTATACTGTGGGTGATTGTTTTTCTGAATCTTGGGCCCGTAGTGGCTACAGGGGAGGGATAGCCAGTTTTGCCTCTTCTGTCACTTCTTATTGGGATGAAGATGATATATTGCAGCGTCGTATGTTTGATGCAGCATTTGACTATAAGATTACATCGGTAATGGGTATGCTAAACAAGGGCAAATTACTCTTATCTGCCTATTATGGTATTACGCCTACGGTTCAGCGTTATTTTGAAATGTATAATATGATAGGAGATGGCAGTATAAATGCTTATTGGGATGGGTTTATGTATGCGGACCATAATGTAGGGAATGTTAAGTTCACCGTTACATCTCAAGGGGCTTGTGGTTTTACAAGTCCCAATGGTAGTGGTAGTGGCTTCTGTTATCCCAATCCCGGGATTAACTATTTATACATAGGTTCATTGTGGATAGGTAATTCCAAAGATTATGTAGTTGATCGTGATACTGAAAATGATAGCGACTGGATAGTTACCACTCTTCCTGATGGCAGGCTGAAGATTGGCGATAATTATTTTTCTGACCAAGATGGCTGGGCAATGTATAGTGATGCGGGACATCCCAATCCCAAAGGCATAACTGTAAAACAGCGGTCATGGGCTTGGGCGTCCGCTCCGTATAATGATTTTGTGATATTACAATATCTTGTAAAGAATGAGGGCCCTAATATTATTCCCGGACTTTATGTAGGTCAGTTTATGGACTTTGATATTGATAGTGGTAGTTCAAACGACAATAATGTAAGTACTGATAGTATGCGGAAATTTGTCTATCAGTGGAGCAATTCACATAATGAATATATGGGTGTAACTTTACTTGACTCTAATAGTGTAGCAAATCTTAGTGCTATTAATATACCGGCTTATATGTTTCAGGGTGATTTTATGCGTTTCAAATTCCTTAATAAGGATTTGCATTTCCCTAATTCCAGTATTGTGGGGAATTATGGAGTAATAGCTTCTGCTGGTCCATTTAATTTGTTACCTGCCCAACAAGTTATAGTTTCTTTTGCTATAATTGCGGGTGATAGTTTAAGAGATGCATTATATAATTCTGATATGGCACAAGAATTGTATGATTCAATAACAGGAATAGAAGAGACATCAGTAATTAGTATAGGTGAAATATTTTCTGTTCGTCCTAATCCATTTATAGGGAAAACAGTTATAGAGTTTAATGTAGGGACACGCCAGGGCGTATCCTTACAAATTTATGATTTAGCAGGCAGAATGACTAAGTCTTTTTCTCTAATCCCCAATCCCCAATCCCCAATTACCAGAGTGGTGTGGGATGGTAAGGATAACTATAATAGAAGCGTTCCTTCAGGGATTTATTTTTGTAAAATATCATCATCTGCAAATGAGGCAAAGATAAAAAAACTAATCCTCATAAAGTAGCAAAAACCTATAAGTATATCAAAAATTAAAGATACAAGCTTAAATGACAAACAAGTAAATAATAAATACTGGAACTAAACAAAAGATGGATAACGAGACTAAACTAAAAGAAACGAGTCTAAAATTAAGTATCAAAGAGGGTGCCTCTTGTTCGGCAATGATAGGGTTAGCTGAATCCTATATCGCCCCATATGCTATAGCTGTTGGGGCATTACCCTTTCAAATCGCTATTCTAACCTCTATTCCTAATTTATTTGGTTCTTTGGCTCAATTAGTATCTATTAAATTTATGCAGTCCCATAGTCGTAAAGGCATAACTACAAGATTTGTCTTCGCCAATGCTTTAATGTGGCTACCTATGATTGGGTCCCTATATGCTTACTACAGACAAGTCATAACCTTTATCCCGTTACTTATTATTTCTATTTGGACTTTTTATCTATTACTTATAAATGTAGCCGCTCCTGCTTGGCAATCTTGGATGGGTGACCTTGTCCCTGAAGCCAGTAGGGGGAAATATTTTGGCATAAGAAATACTATATGTAACAGTGTATTACTTGTTTCAACCTTATTGGGTGGAATGCTACTTGACCATTTTAAGAAATTAAATCTCATTTTAGTAGGATTTGGGGTATTATTTTTTGTAGGAATGCTATTTCGTCTTCTTTCTGCCTTTATATTGACTAAACAATACGAGCCGCACATTAGATTTGATAGTAGTTATTATTTCAGTTTTCCTGAATTTATTAGACGGATGCGTGGTAATAATTTTGGCAGATTTGTCATCTTTGTTATGCTTACTACTCTTTCTTGTTGTATTGCGGTACCCTTTTTTGCCCCATATATGTTGCGGGATTTGAAATTCAACTACACCCTATTTATTCTTATTGCTATTGTGACTCCTACCATAAGTAGTATTATAACTGCGCCACTTTGGGGTAGATTTTCAGACAAATTTGGTAATATAGCAACTTTAAGGATTTGCAGTCTGGTAATCTGTTTTATTCCGCTTTCGTGGCTCCTCTCTCGTAATCCTTATTATCTTATTTTTGTCCCTCAAACTATAGGTGGAGCGGCTTGGGCAGGTTTTGGACTGGCGACTTCCAATTTTATTTACGATGCTGTTACCAGACAGCGAAGGGGATTATGTTTTGCTTACTATAATGTCTTAAATGGTATAGGCATATTTATTGGCGCTACTATAGGGAGCTTTATAGTTAAACTCCCTATCCATTTTATGAACATTTTTCTCTTTATTTTTCTAATCTCCAGTATTTTGCGACTTATAGTTTTTACAGTAATGCTACCTAAGATAAAAGAGGTTAAATTTAGTTAAGATTTGAGTTTTAAGTTTTGAACTTTGACTTTTGGTAATGTATGATTTTCCACCATATAGGCCACCGAGTGAAATAGATAAAGCAATAGAAGAAATTGGTAAAAGAGAAGTTATATTAGATGCTAATACATTAGTCCAAAAAGGTATACTCTCTAACTTATAGTTCCCTTAAAATACAACTACTTTTTTGGCTACTCGTTTTTCTCCTGTATTCAACACTCCGAAATAAATCCCAGCAGTAGGTACTTTTATGGTCATTTCACCCTTACCTATAAGACTAAACTCACTTACTTTTTGTCCTACTATACTATACAATCTAAATTGGCCATCTATCTCATAGAGTATTTTTACACTTCTTCTGCTTGGCAGTAATCTAAACCCTTCATCCTTATTTAACTTCTCTTCTTCTATTCCTGTGGGCTGGATATAGAACTCTACATATGAGAGTTGTGTTCCACTAGCATAATGGCCACCATTACAATCAGGAGGAACTCCACTCTGACAAGTCAAAGTACAGCTGCAAACCAGCATTTCCGGGTCCCAACCATAATTGGAATTCGGACCGTCAGGAGAACCATCAGTCACCCAAGCATCCCCGATAGAAGAATAAATACTACTGCCATTAATCAGTTTAGGAGCCAAAAATACTCCACTGGGACTTTCCTTGGTAGTAAGGTTCCACACTATATCACATACCCCGCCGTGGCGGTCTAAAATTTGCATCCCAAAAGGTATAGTATCTTCTTCGGCTAAACCTAATACATAACTCTCTAACCGAGTAGAAGAAAAATTATACCAGCTATTTGGATTCAGTTTTTTCAAAGCCGCCAATGACTCACCGAACGGTGGTCTATTGTTCCAAGTAATCGTATGCTCGTCAAAAGGCTTTGTAGCATATACTACTATAGTGCTACATAGTGGTGGTGGTGCAGAACCATAATACTCTACATCCTTCACATATATTTGGAGTTCAATATTTGCCTTTTCACCCCCTTTTACTATTTCTTGTGCTTCATTAACCGTTTTCTTTCCTATACTACTCGTCGTATAAAACAGAGTGGTCGCCATCACGCATAACGCTACCTGTAACATCTCACACCTCCCTTTTTTTAAAATATAACTATTTTCTTTATTGTCTTAAAATCTGTTCCTATGAACCTGATAAAGTAAATTCCTGAGCTCATATTCTTTGCATCCCATTCTACTTTTTTAACTCCCACATCTTCTTCTTTATCCAATATCTCTGCCACCTCTCGTCCTGTAATATCGTACGCCTTTAATCTCACATATGTCTTTTTCGGAATAAAGTATCTTATTTCCACTTTATTTTTAACTGTTGGAGTAACAAAAAGACTAAATGTAGGGTATAGAGTTTCTTGTTCCTCCTCTATTCCCATTTTCCCAATAAGTAGTCGTACCGGCACTCTGGTCTCATTTTTTCCCGTATTAGACACCACAACAATTGTATCCCGATACATCACATCCCGTTGTAGTCCAACAGTATCGACCACAACACTTACTTTCTTAGAATCTCCTACGGCTATATTAAAAGTTATAGGTCCAACTTCTTTAATCCAGTTAGAACTTTGTGCAACATTAACATCTGATACTTTAAGGGTTCCGGTTCCCAAATTCTTCACCGTTATCTCGCCTGTCCCGGCTTCATATGATATAATTGCTCGAATTAAGAGGTCCGAATCGTAATATGTCATACTTTGCCATACACTACCATTGGTTGAAAAATAACTCTTTGTTCCACCACTTGCATCGCCGACTACGGCCGGTTGTGTACCCGGTGGTGGCGCTGTCCTTGCATAATAACATAGCCAAAAGCTATCTGAATCAAAATAGTTACCAGTAAAGTTACGCTTATACCAGTTAGTTCCTGTCCCAGTAGTATACCGAATCCTATCTATTACTGGGCCTGGATGTCCATCCACATCATCTCTGAGCATAAGGGTATCAGTCTCGCTTTGGCTTGATTTTCTTCTAATCATTCCTCCTACAACTCGGCATCTTTTGGGAGTAGTAAATTTTGCACCCCAATAATTATTGCCTACAATAAACTTTGCATCACTTCCATCATCGTATTGAATAGTATCTTGAATCGTATCTTTTTGGGTTAAAGTTTTTTGTTCAAAAATGAACGATAACGAGTCAGTTGTCCATATCAATGCTGTTCCCACAACAGTGAGGTTAAATACTGATTTCCATGCACTACTATTAGCCCGGCATATAAGAGTACAAGCAAAAGGATGAGGTATTGGCGTTCCACTACTAATATTTAACCTGAATGGTATGCTTCCTTGTACAGTATCTCCTGCTGTTATATTGCCAAAATTTGTGCTTCCTTGCACCACTGTTATATATGGGTCAACAACTTTGAGCTCCCCTGCTACTCCATATATTGTAGTATCTTCTTTTCCTGCGGCTCTTACCTTGACCATAATCTCTACTTGTTCGTTTGCATTTATTTCATCATTATTATTGCCTATGCTATCGTCTATTACATTGGACACATATTTTACTACGGCAAGAAACTCAGGAATTACCCATCCCGGATATCCAATAGAATTTACATACCCATATCCATTTTCTCCGTAATCCTCGCCCCAAGAATTCTTAAATATCCACCTACCATCTGCTTTCCACCCAACACAACAAACTGCATGATTAAACTTCCCATTACTGATGTCTCTTCCCATAATAGGTTCATATACACCGCCCTTATAATAGAAGAAATCCTCTTTTATGTCCATATGTATACTTATAGGACCTTCCATTAACAATGCTTTTATCTCCTCTACGGGTTCATTCGCTCCTCCTCTTCCCCAGTCTGTAATCTTGTAATCCTTCGCCCTTTCTTGCCAATCCAGACACGGGCTACACGGCGGGTCATCGTTCAAATATGGATAGCAAGCTTCGTCCGGTATACCGTATTCCATTACCCAATCACCAAAATCACACATCCCACCACTACAATCCCAACCATTAGGATTACAGGAGACCACATATTGTTCTGACAAATTAGCATTATATGTGGGGGATAGATTAAATATATTTATCCGTGCCTCCTGAACTGCTACCCATGCAAATGCCCAACAGCTACCACAAGTTTGTTGGTCCTTCACGGAAGTCATCCAATTATATCCATCATAATTACGCCAATCAAGTTCAGTTGGGGGGTTAACTTTTTGTGTCCTTGTACTTTTTGCTTTTATTGATTGCTTCTCCTCTGACGATATCGGTAAAATCCCACAAAGTCTTTGCTTTTCCTCCCAAGATAGATGAGATACAGAAGTCTCACCTGCAATCCATGGGTCGCCTCTCTTGGCAAGTTCTGCTTGAAGTTGCCTTAAAAACGCATCCTCACTTAAAGCACAAAAGGGATATATCACTATCCCAGCAATTAGTAAAGATACAC
>JACQXS010000088.1 GCA_016208615.1 Candidatus Stahliibacteriota bacterium
ATCCGCTCCCAAGGTTAGAACATCCGCTCCCAAGGTTAGAACATCCGCTCCCAAGGTTAGAACATCCGCTCCCAAGGTTGGAACATCCGCTCCCAAGGTTAGAACATCCGCTCCCAAGGTTGGAACATCCGCTCCCAAGGTTAGAACATCCGCTCCCAAGGTTAGAACATCCGCTCCCAAGGTTAGAACATCCATTCTTAAGGTTGGAGCATCCATTCTTAAGGTTGGAGCATCTGTGGGAAAGGTTTCCTAACCTTGATAATCTATCGGGACTATGAAGTCCCTCCCACAATTTTATGGACTTTAATTTAACCATTTAACCATCTCTTTTTACGCTTCCAATTTTTTTGCCTTTTCTACTGCTTCTTCTATAACGCCGACCATATAGAAAGCGGATTCAGGCAGTTGGTCGTGTTTGCCTTCTAAAATCTCTTTGAATCCACGCACCGTCTCCTTAGTAGCAACATATTTACCTGCTGTGCCTGTGAATGTTTCCGCCACAAACATAGGTTGCGATAAATATCTTTGAATCCTTCTTGCCCGTGCTACTATGAGTTTATCCTCTTCAGAGAGTTCCTCTATGCCTAAAATCGCAATTATATCTTGCAAATCCTTATATCTTTGCAATACTTTTTGCACTCCGCGTGCTACAAGATAATGCTCCTCGCCTACTATATGCGGGTCAAGAATACGCGAAGTTGAAGTTAATGGGTCAACCGCTGGATAAATACCCAATTCCACGATATAACGCTCAAGTGATATAATCGCATCCAGATGCCCAAAAGTCGCCACTATACCGGGGTCTGTATAATCGTCAGCCGGCACATAAATTGCCTGAAATGAAGTAATAGAGCCATGCTTGGTAGAGGTAATTCTTTCTTCTAATTCACCAATATCAGTGGCAAGAGTCGGCTGATACCCTACCGCTGATGGCATCCTGCCCAAAAGAGCCGATACTTCCATATTCGCCAAAACATAACGATAGATATTATCTATAAAAAGCAGCACATCCTGTCCCTCTATATCACGGAAATATTCAGCCATAGTGACACCGGTCAACCCGATACGCGCCCTAACTCCCGGTGGCTCGTTCATTTGACCAAAAACAAGCACCGTCTTGTCAATAACCCCTGAATGTTTCATTTCAAGCCATAGGTCATTACCTTCACGGGAACGCTCGCCAACACCTGCGAAAACCGAAAACCCTCCATGCTCGGTCGCTATATTACGAATAAGCTCCATAATGATAACTGTTTTCCCGACCCCCGCTCCCCCAAATGCACCTACCTTACCTCCCTTAGTAAAAGGAGTAATTAGGTCTATTACCTTAATGCCCGTTTCAAGTATTTGAGGCACTGTCTCTTGTTCAGCTAATGTAGGAGAAGGACGATGAATAGGCCAATATTCAGTAGTATTGACTGACCCTAAACTATCTAATGGGTCGCCCAACACATTAAATAAACGACCCAAGGTGCCTTTACCTACGGGAACTTTTATTGATGCACCTGTATCGGAAGCCTTCATCCCGCGCTCAAGCCCCTCTGTGGGACACAAAGATAAACAGCGTACCCAATTATTACCTATATGCTGTTGTACCTCAAGTACTATCTTATCATCAGGCCGTATAATTTCAATCGCATTATATAATTCAGGCACTTTATTGGGCGGAAATTCAATATCTACAACCGTACCTATTATTTGCACTACTTTACCTTCTGTCATTTTTTACCCCCTACACTTAAACTAAAAGAAATCAATGTAAAATTAGCAATTCAAAATACAATATTATTTAACTAAAGCCTCAACTCCACCCGTAATATCGAGCAGCTCTTTTGTAATCATTTCTTGTCGTGCTTTGTTTAGGCTGAGTGTCAAGTCTCCTATAAGCTCGTGAGCATTTTCAGTTGCATTACGCATAGCTACCATACGGGCAACCTGCTCACTCGCAATTGCCTCTAATATAGCATGATAGACTTCCATTTGCACAAATCTCGGTAATAGTGAAGAAAGTACAAAGAAAGGGTCGGGTTCATAAATATAGTCTAATGGTCTAATAGTCTGATAGTCTAATGGCTTAACCGGGAGCAATTGGGATAATATAGGATGCTGAACCATTGTAGATACAAGTCGTGGATAGCAAAGATAAACTAAATCAACATAGCCCGTAGTGTAATCATCAATTACTACACGAGATATAGGTAGCGTATCTAAGAAAGTAGGCTTATCGCCGAGACCAGTAAAATCAGCCCTGATATCACGCCCATAACGAATGATGAAGTCACGCCCCTTACGACCCACAGTAATAAAAATTACAGGAACATTTTGTTCTAAAATAAAATTACCTACCATGCGATTCATATTAGCATTAAGACCACCGCATAGACCTCTATCAGTAGTAATATAAACTATGGCTATCCTTTTTGCTTCTCTTTTTGTAAGTAATGGATGGATAGCATTGTTATTTGAGGTCGCACCTCTTGAGGTCGCACCTCTTGAGGTTGAACCTCTTGAGGTTGAACCTCCCTTAAATTCAGCATCTAAATCCGCAATCACCTGACTTATCTTTTCAGAATATGGACGGCCAGAGAGAGCTTGCTCTTGGGCGCGTCGCATCTTAGCCGTAGCCATCATTTCCATCGCCTTAGTGATTTTGGCGGTACTCTGAACACTACGAATACGACGCCGAAGTAGACGAGGATTAAGCATATAATATCTTGCTTACTTTTTTTGTTTCTATTATTCTAAATCAAGATGTAATTTTATAGCAGACTCTATTTTTGCTATTAACTCTTTTCTTATCAGACCTGCTTTTTTAATCAATCTTAATTTAGATACAGTTCTAATTTGCTCTGCCAATGCTTTTGAATCTTTTTCTAATCCAGTTTCTTTAACAGATAAAAATACCTGAAAGGGTTCAATTCTATCTATATGCTTGGATGTTAAAGGCAGAACTGTTATATGATTATAGTTTTCATTAGCTTGGTCGCAAGATACTATTAAACAGGGACGCGTCTTTTTGATTTCTGTCCCTATTGTAGGTTCAAGATTTACCCAATAAATTTCACCCCGAAGTGGTAAATTTACCATTCTGTCCATCCTTCTGTTTCAATATAATCAAAATCATCTTTAATTGCTTCTCCTTCTTTATTTGCTCTCTTGTAAGCAACTACTAATTGTTCTTTTATGTGTTGCCTTTCTTCCTTTCTAAAGTGTTCTTTAATGCATTGATTTATAAATTGGCTAAGTTTTTTGGTAGCAGAAAAACAATGAACCTTTTTTTCTATTTCAGGTTCTAATATAATAGTTGTTCTCATCTCAATTTCCTCCTTTGTCACTAAAATATGTTTGTTTAAACTCTAATATAGCTAATTTCAGAGCTTCTTCTGTTTCAGCAGTAAGTTCCTTTTCCTTTGAGATACGCTCTCCTATTTCGGGGTGAGCGGTCTCCATAAATTTAAGGAACTTAGTTTCAAAATCAGTAATTTTAGCTACCGGTATATCATCAAGATACCCATTTATCACAGCATAAAGAATTATAACCTCTTTTTCTAATGCCATAGGCACATATTGGGGCTGTTTTAATACTTCCGTAATCCTCTGCCCTCGTTCAAGTTGTGCCTTCGTAGTTTTATCTAAATCAGCCGTCCCAAATTGTGCAAATGCGGCCAATTCCCTATATTGTGCCAACTCCATTCTCAATTTAGCAGCCACTTTCCTCATAGCTTTAGTTTGAGCTGCCCCACCAACTCTTGAAACTGATAGCCCTACATTCATAGCTGGACGGATACCGGTATTAAATAAATCAGTCTCCAAGTAAATCTGACCATCAGTTATAGAAATCACATTAGTTGGAATATAAGCAGATACATCACCTGCCTGCGTCTCAACTATAGGTAAGGCAGACAAAGACCCACCACCTGCTAATTTAGCTGCCCGCTCTAATAACCGACTATGTAAATAAAATATATCACCGGGATATGCTTCTCTGCCCGGTGGACGACGCAATAATAGCGAAATTTGCCGATATGCCCAAGCATGCTTATACAAGTCATCATAAATAACTAACGCATGCCTGCCCGTTTCCATAAACTCCTCTCCAATGGCACAACCGGAATAAGGAGCAAGATATTGTAATGATGCAGAATCAGATGCATTAGCTGACACGATAATAGTATGCTCCATAGCACCATACTTTTCTAATGTAGCTATGACTTGTGCTACTTTGGAAGCCTTCTGTCCTATAGCCACATAAATACAAGTAAGGTCGCCACCTTTTTGAGCGAGAATAGTGTCTATAACAATAGCCGATTTACCAGTAGAGCGGTCACCGATAATAAGTTCCCTTTGCCCCCTTCCAATAGGTATCATACTATCAATTGCTTTTATGCCCGTATGAACAGGCATATCAACAGGCATCCTCATTACTACATTAGGAGCGATGCGTTCAACAGGACGACGCTTATCTGTCTTCATTGGTCCCTTGCCATCTAATGGCTCACCAAGTGGGTTAAGCACTCTGCCAATTAAAGCATCACCCACAGGAATTTCAATCACTTTGCCTGTGCAACGCACTTCATCACCTTCCTTAATTTGCGTATAATCACCCAAAATAACCGCAGAGACACTTTCTTCCTCTAAATTTAGTACTAATCCTGTAGCTCCATTAGCAAATTGCACCAGTTCATTATATTTTGCACCAGAGAGCCCATAGATTCGTGCAATACCATCACCTACTTCTATTACTGTGCCAATATCTGATATAGTAAGACTTGTGCTAAACTCTTTAATCCGCTCCTTAATTATAGCCGTTATATCCTGACTTTTAGTTGCCATTTTTACACCCTCCTAAAAAATCCAAAATCCAAATTTAAAATCCCAAACCAAGACGGATAGTTGCGCTCCCAAGAGCAGAACATTTGTGGGAAAGGTTTCCCAACCTTGATAATCTATCGGGACTATAAAGTCCCTCCCACGTCCCGGTAGGTCAGGCATTCCTGCCAGACCAGACAGACAAGAATGTCTGTCCTACCTATTTTAATATTGTCAGCTTCTCCGTCACCTTGTATCCCCCTGTATCTAATTTAATGAAATAAATACCCGCTTGTAGGGGCGAACCTATGTGTTCGCCATTTGTTTTTGGGCAGACACACGGGTCTGCCCCTACATTAACCTCATAATTGCCCGCTTCCTGTACCCCTGAATAAATAGTCCGCACAAGCCTGCCCGTTATATCATAAATCCCCAAATTCACA
>JACQXS010000093.1 GCA_016208615.1 Candidatus Stahliibacteriota bacterium
GTGTAGCGAGCAACATAGAGATAAACGCATTAACTAATTAAAAGGAGGGGTTACTGGGGGGCAAAAATTTTATACCGAGGAAGCAGGCGGAAAGGGATAAGTGGGCAAGTAATTTTGCGGATGTAATAAATCTTCACTATACTGAGTATGGGTTGACAGCGGCTGAGAAGTTAGAAATAGTCAACGCAAATACGCAGCGTCGCTCTTCTTATACAGAGAAACAGGAAGCTGAAAATACCTATCGCGGTAAAGTAGAAGTTTGGAAACAAAGAGATGCTAACTTTACTAAAATAGCCCGCTTATATATTCGCGAAATACAGGGCAGACCCGAAACTACTGATGCACAGCGTGAAATAGTGCGTATCCCTGTCAGAGATAAAGAGCCAACCCCTGTCGGCATACCAGCTGATGGGCCTAATATAAGCATTAACTTTGCCTACCGCAATAGGCATATAGTTTCAGCGGGACCTGACCCTAAAAATGAGCATCGGAACGCTAAACCTAAGGGCGTTGCCTTTATAGAACTGCGGATGAAGGTGGGAGACCTACGCCCAAGTAGCCCAGAAGATACGGTGCCAGTGGCTATTATTACGCATAGTCCTTATACTGCGGAGCTCGGCGAACACAGGGGCAAAACTATATGGTGGATTGCCAGATACCTGAATACAAAGGGTGAACCCGGACCTTGGAGCGAAGCAGTAAGCGCACAAGTGACGGGAATATAGAATTAGATTGTTAGGAATTAGCTTTTTAGCTTGTTATCTTTTTGGGATTTGGAGTTGGGATTTGGGTTTTCTCTTTTAGTGTGCCTTTGTGTCTTGGTGACTTTGTGGCAGAGTATTTAGGTTTTCTCTTTTTAATTTGGGATTTTTAGGTCTATGGTCTAATGTCTAAAGTCTATGGTTTCACTTTGGACTTAAAATACTGGATAGTGGGGATTATGCCTTGTTCTAATTGTATTTTAGGCGTCCAGTTTAATTTTTGGCGAGCTCTCGTAATGTCGGGTTGCCTAATTTTTGGGTCATCTACGGGTAATGGGTAGTAGTCGATTTTGCTTTTTGTCCCGGTTAGCTTCAAAATGAGTTCAGCAAATTCAATGATAGTAAATTCATTAGGATTACCAAGATTAACGGGCTCCTTTATATTAGTATTCATCAGCTTCCATATTCCGTCAATTAAATCTCTAATATAGCAGAAGCTACGCGTCTGTTTTCCATTACCATAAATAGTTAATGGCTCATCTTTCAGTGCTTGGGCAATGAAATTTGGCACTACTCTACCGTCATCAATTCTCATTCTTTCTCCGTAAGTATTGAATATTCTTGCGATTCGGGTATCTATTTTATGCACCCTGTGATATGCAAAAGTTATAGCTTCTGCGAATCTTTTTGCCTCATCATAGACGCTTCTCGGGCCTATGGGATTTACATTTCCCCAATATGATTCGGGCTGTGGATTGCAGAGTGGGTCGCCATAGACTTCGGAAGTGGAGGCGAGTAAAAAGCAAGACCCCTTTGCTTTGGCAAGTCCCAAAGCATTATGTGTGCCGAGCGAACCTACTTTCAAAGTCTGTATAGGATACTTTTGGTAATCTATGGGACTGGCAGGAGATGCAAAATGCAATACCCAATCTATGTTGCCCTCTATGGCGATGTATTTGGATACATCCTGTTCAATTAACTTAAACCCGGGGTTATCTAATAATGGAGCTATATTTTCTTTTACCCCTGTAATAAAATTGTCTATGCAAATAACATTATGATTATGTGATAACAGGGATTCACACAAATGTGACCCTATAAACCCAGCGCCACCTGTGATTACTATTTTCATTACTTTCATAATTTATTCTGTTTTTTAGATTAGTCAAGAAAAATAGTTGACTGACTATGATTATTAGAATAAGAAATAAATATGAGTCTTGTGTTAGGGATTGATGAAGCAGGTAGAGGACCGGTGATTGGGCCGCTTGTTATTTGTGGAGCATTATGCGATGAAAGGGAGGTTAATCAACTAAAAGACATAGGGGTAAAAGATTCTAAGTGTCTTACAAAATTGCAAAGAGAATCGCTCGTCCCTCGCATTAAGAGTATTATTAAAGACTTTGCGATAATCCAAATCCCACCCGCTATGCTTGATAGGGAAAATATAAACTCCCTTGAAATACAGGCGGCGGCTGAGTTGATTAATAAATTTAGCCCTACAACAGTTATCATAGATACTCCTGTTCAGAGTAAGGGTAGTCTGCTTTATTGCAATAGAATAAGGGAACTAATTCATCATACTAATGTCCATATTATTGGTGAGCCACATGCGGATACGAATTACACTATATGCGGAGCGGCATCTATTTTGGCTAAAGTTGTCAGAGATAAGGAAATAGAAGAGTTGCATAAAAAATATGGGGACTTTGGGTCAGGTTATCCCGCTGACCCCAAGACGGCACAATTTATTAAAGAATGGAACAAATTTGCTGAAATTGTAAGAAGGAAATGGGATACTTGCAGGGATGTTATCGTTGCTCACGGCAGGGTGATAGTTATTGGTGAAATGGGTACAGGGAAGACAGAATTTTGCAAATGGCTGGTAAATGCAGGACTTGAAAAAGGATACAAGGTAGGAGTAATAGACCTTGATATTAGTCAATCTAATATTGGGCCGCCGGGTAGTTTAGGGTTTGGGGTGACTATAAATCCGAACAGTATTGTCTTATTGGAGCACCAAGCAGAACTTACAGCCCTCGTCCCGCACATAAACTTATGTGCGGGAGAGCAAACGAAGTGGTGTAATCACCAAAATAAAGTATGGAGATTTCCAGTAGAGGTTAAACTTCATTTGCAGAAACAGACGAAGTGAGCGAAGCTCAAACGGAGTAATGTAATCATCAAACGGAGTGATGTAATCATCAAACGGAGTGATGTACTCATCAAAATAAAAAAAGTTGACAAGAAGAAATATCATTGTAAAATAACTCAAATGAATAAACTTTTAATTTTTGTCTTAATGATAAGTGAAGGAATAGCATCTGCGGATTGGAAGGATAGTTTAGATAGTTTATTTAAAAGAAAAGAAAGTGGAGTAGGGATAGCGTGGCTTAAAATATCCCCGAGTGCCAGAGGAATAGGGCTCGGAAATGCATATATTAGTGCCGTAGATGACCCTACAGCGGGTTGGTGGAACCCCGGAGCATTAGCAAGAATTGAAGGTACGCATTTCAATTTTACTCATACCCAAGACTTTATGAGTAGGCAGGAATTTTTAGGTGCCTGTATCAAACGAGGCGTAAATGCATATGGACTTACGGTAAGTGGGCTATTCATAAATGGTATGGAGTATCGGAATGAGCAGCAGGATTCAATAGGTGAATTTAGTGCGTTCAGTTTTCTTATGGGCTTTTCGTATGCCAGGATTCTTGCCCCGGGTGTATATTTTGGTGGCACATTGAAGGTATTTTCTGAACGAATATTAACATATGAGTCCTTTTCGTGGCTGACTGATTTTGGTGTAGTTTATACAGCATTGCACAACTTACAATTTGGTGGTACTATTGTTAATCTTGGTAGGTATCCGAAGTTTGAGAACCAGGAAGTTAAGCCTCCGCGGGGTTGGAAAATAGGTGCCAGTTACAAAAAGTATGGTTGTTTGCTATCTATTGATGCTAATAAGTATATAGATGCGGTTATGCAAACAGGGATTGGACTTGAATATAGTATTGCATCATTACTGGCAGTAAGAGCTGGCTATACATTTGGCATTGAGACATATTCATTTTCTGCGGGTCTGGGGGTCAAGTGGAAGGGAATGAAAATTGATTATGCGTTTAGACCTTATAACCTTGGTCTCGGCAGTGCTCATATATTTACATTGGTTAGATGAATCTTTCCTGTTTTTAATTTTGCATTTTAATTCCTATGACACCTGTGTGGCTTGAATTTGAGCGTCCTATAATTGAGTTGGAGCAAAAAATAGATGAACTCAAGATAATTGCACAGGACGAGAAGTTAGATGTAGAAGGAGAGATTAAGCAACTTGAAACTAAAATAGTACATTTAAGTAATGAAATATATTCTAACCTTACCCCATGGCAAAGAGTGCAGTTAGCACGCCATCCCAATAGACCTTATACTTCTGATTATATTAAATTAATACTAACTGATTTTATTGAACTCAATGGTGATAGATGTTTTAGGAATGACCCGTCAATAATAGCAGGGATGGGTAAAATAGATGGCAAGTCTATTGTTTTTATAGGGCAAGAGAAGGGAAGAACAACAAAGGAAAAGATATATCGCAACTTCGGTATGCCACACCCCGAAGGCTATCGTAAGGCATTGAGAATTATGGAAATGGGAGAAAAATTTGGTAAGCCGATAGTTGCTTTGATAGATACGCCTGGTGCCTATCCCGGTATAGGAGCAGAGGAAAGGGGACAAGCACAAGCAATTGCTAAAAATATAATGGCGATGTGTACCCTGAAAACACCTATAATTGTGATTGTAATAGGAGAAGGTGGGTCAGGAGGGGCGCTCGGAATCGGAGTAGGCGATATAGTGTTAATGCAAGAATATGCGTTTTATTCTGTCATCTCGCCTGAGGGCTGTGCATCTATTCTTTGGAAGGACTCTAAAAAGGCAGAAGAAGCAGCTAAATCTCTTCGCCTTACTACGCAAGACCTTTTAGAATTCAAAGTAATTGACGGTATTATTCCTGAACCCAAAGGTGGAGCACATCGTAACTTTTCTGAGGCAGCAAATATGTTGAAACAAGCTATCTTGACACAACTTAATTGCTTTTCTTCTATTGAACTTAATACACTTGTAGAGAAAAGGATTAAAAAATTCCAATCTATGGGAATGTATAAAGTTTAGCTATCCTAAAATTTTTACTCCCAAATCCAAAAAGTTTTAAGACTGAACCAGTAAGTCTTGAAAATGAATCACTGAGTCTTAGAAATAAGCCATTGAGTTTTAAGCGTAAGCCAATGAGTCTTGGGAATAAGTTAATGAGTTTTAGGATAGATTTTCTTAATCACCACGCCCTTTTAGAACACTTTTTAGTGGCTAAGTCAACACTTTATCCTACTTATCAATTATTTCTTACCAGACTGTTTTATCCACTTTCCACGGCATTGCGAATATCAGACCCAATCCAATTCTAAATTCTTGCAAAATTTCTATATCCTTTAAGGTTGGCGCAGTCGGAATCGGTTCGTCTGTCCTATGCCTTAGGTTTAAATAACTATAAGTAAGAGATAAATCAGTTGCAAGATATGCCCTTATTTGGTAAAATAGGCCACTACGCACTATTACCCAAAACCCTGTTGATTGAGCATTCCCAATTTTTGGAACTTCGCCCAAACCTGTCGTATC
>JACQXS010000045.1:0-5704 GCA_016208615.1 Candidatus Stahliibacteriota bacterium
TTTTTTGCTTGACAAGATGAAAAAGCATAATAAATTAAGAACAGAATGAAAAGATTAGGTATTGATTCTCTCTCTGCGGAAATCAGCTTCTACACATTGCGAGTATAAGCAAAGCAACCCCACTTTTAATCGTAGTAAATATTCACAAATAATGAGAACTGAAATAAGAGATATTCCTTGGAATATCCAAATGGATGAAAGGTTCGCGCACGCGTATGAAGGTTTCACGCACGCGTATAAAGGTTTCACGCACGCGTATGAAGGTTTCGCGCACGCGTATGAAGGTTTCGCGCACGCGTGTGAAGGTTTCGCGCACGCGTGTGAAGGGTTCGCGCACGCGTGTGAAAGGTTTATCCCGGTCGGAGAAAGGTTTTATCCCGGTCGGAGAAAGGTTTTATCCCGGTCGGAGAAAGGTTTTATCCCGGTCGGATAAAGGTTTTATCCCGAACGGATAAAAGGTTTTTACGGGGAAAAGTTTTGATTTGATAAAAAGGAGGAAAAATGTCGAAGAAAAGATATTTGCCGGGGCCGGATGCTGAATTTGATGAGTGGTTGGTTAATTTTGCGACTAAATTACCTGCCATCGCCTCTTCGCTTGGCGTCCCTGCGGCTCTTGTTACCGCTGTGACGAATGCTAAAACTAACTGGTGTACCCAATATCCAGCGTCCAAGAATGCACAAGATGCTTCTCGTGCGGCTGTATCAACAAAAGATTCTGCCCGTGATACGGCTGAGACTGCTGTTAGTCCTGTGGTCGGGATGATGCAGTCCAATCCGGCATTCACGGACGCACAAAGGGAGACGCTACGGCTGACTATCATAGATACTACGCCCAGTCCTATACCGCCTGAATATGTAATTCAATTGGCACCGCCGGGGATGAAAGCAAAATGCACCGCCCCAAAACAGGTGCAGATTATATGGTATGCGGGACCGGAAGGCACGGAGAGCGAGGCAAAGCCCGAAGGCATAGACGGCGTAGTAATTTGGTATGCGGAAGGCGGGATTCCGGCTACTGAGGCGGGATGGAAGTTCTTGGCGATGGATACTAATTCGCCATATATTCATAATGTCGGGAATGATGCCACAGCGACAATTGCCTACAAAGTGCAGTGGTTTGATAAGAGGAAGCGAGCAGGTCCATTCTGCGACCCGGTAGTGATAGCAGTGACGGCATAATTAGAAGTATATGGGCCCGCAAGGGCCCGGGATATAATCTGCGCGGGGGTACCGCCTCCCCTGTTAGAGCTTGTAGATAGCCGACAGGAAAAAGGTGCCCCCGTGTAAATTAAAATTAATATAACATCGGGAGGTTAAGATGGGGGATGAAATTTTAAGTCGTAAAATCAATAGTATTGGTATAGTTGGGTCAGGTAATATAGGTCCTGATATTGCTCTTTATTTTAGTCAAATGCTGTCTAAGAGCAATATCCCTATAATTGTAGTTGACATAAGCGAGCAAGCACTGGCATTGGGCAAGACGAGAACCGCTAATAAAATAGGCAGTGCGGTCAAGAAAGGTGTGCTTACCCAAGACGCGGGTAGTTCAATTATTAGCAATATACTATGGACTACTGACTACTCAGAATTAAAAGCAGCAGACTTGGTAATAGAGGCGGCGACCGAATCTATAGGTATCAAGCGTAAGATATTTGCCGGGCTTGAAAAAATATGTAGCGAAAAGGCAATCTTTGCTTCTAATTCCTCGCATATGGAGCCCTCTGTTATTTTTGCTGATATAAATAAAAAGGATAGATGTCTTGTGATTCACTATTTCTTTCCCGCCGACCGCAATATGATAGTTGAAATAGTGCCTTCTAATGAAACCGCAGAAGAAGTAATGGATTTTGCTATGAACTTCTATGAGCAGTTGGGTAAAGTGCCTATCAAAGTTAAAAGTAGCTACGGATATGCTATTGACCCCATATTTGAGGGCTTATTCCTGGCATCTGCCCTTATAGTAGAACGAGGAGTGGGGTCGGTCAAGGAAATAGATGTTATGGTTCAAAAAGCATTAGGAATGGGAATTGGACCTTTTACGGCAATGAATTTGACCGGCGGTAACCCTTTATCACAGCACGGACTTAATGAAATGCATACTAAATCTATACCGTGGTATCGGTCGCCTAAACTACTTGATGACCTGCTTGCTTTGGGTAAGCCGTGGGACACTCCAAAGCGGGGTGAAGTAGTGAAATATAAAGACAGCACTTATAAGCAAGTGGCAGATGAAATAATGGGTGCGTATTTTGGGTTAGTGTGCAATGTGCTTGATTTAGGGATTACGAATATAGGGGACTTTGAAATGGCATTGGAAACAGCATTAGTTATGAATCCACCATTCAAAATAATGAACGAACTGGGAGTAGAGAAGGCACTATGGCTTGTGCAATCATATAATAAAAAGTATCCCGAGTTTCCTGTTCCCAATAGTTTATTACAGCAATCGGCAAGTGGCAACCCATTCCCTATACCCGTAGTCTTTCGTGAGGATAAAGATGAAATAGCTGTTGTCACTATCAGGAGACCTAAAGTTTTGAATGCCCTCAACTCAGATGTTATCAGCCAACTCCAAACTATATTTACTGAAATACAGGCGGATAAAAAAATAACCGCCGCCGTGCTGACAGGATTTGGGACAAAGGCATTTGTGTCAGGGGCTGATATTAATGAATTGGCAGCACTCCGAACTCCTATTGAAGGTGAAGCACTTTCTTTACGCGGTCAAGAGGTGTTGAATCTAATTGAGAATTTAGGCAAACCCGTTATTTGTGCAATGAATGGGCTGGCTTTTGGAGGCGGAAATGAACTGGCAATGGCTTGCACGACAAGGATTGCTAAAAAGGGAATTAAGGTATTGGCAGGTCAGCCAGAACCTAAATTAGGCATAATACCGGGATATGGAGGGACACAAAGATTACCGCGAATTGTGGGATTAGATAAAGCATGGGCGATTTTACGCACAGGCAATCCTATTTCATCCGCCGAAGCATTAGCTATAGGATTGATAAGCAGCGAAATTAATGGCGATATTAAGGAAGCAGGTGTAGAATTGGCAAAAAAAGTGGCTCAGGGCACGGTGAAATTGGATACCATCAATAAGGAGCCAATAACAGTGCCTTTGCTGCCCGAAGTGAATGTAGGCACTCTATCGCGCAAAATAGATGAATTATTACAAAAAGCTATTCTCGGTGGGGCTTGCCTGACACTATCGGATGGACTTAAGCAAGAGGCAAAAACCTTTAGCGAATGCTTACTTACCAAAGATATGAGGATTGGGATGGAAAGCTTTAAGCTTTACGGACCGAAACGAGTAGCTCCCTTTTCACATAGTTAGAAATTCGCACATCAAGGTAAGCGTAGCAAAGAAAAAACTTGACAAAATTGCCACTTTGTGTTACATAATAAGAAATAAGAAAGGTAGTGAATGATGCCAATTATTAAAAAGAAGCGGATGTGTAGTTATTCGGCTACAACCCAATCTTTCCATAGTTTCAGCAATAGTCGCATTTGGATATTTATTTTTATTGTAATTTTCTTACCAACTATCATTTTCTCTTTCGGAGGAGATATCCCTGTAAGGTGGCCTAATCACTTTATTATAGGATTAGTTAATACACGCACTGAAGTAGGATGGATGGATAGCAGTGGAGTTCCATGGGATGCAAGATATTGTTATCTTTGCGGGGGTTTTACAGGTGGTTGGGCGCAATGGTTACCTAACGGAGATTATGCAAGACTTTATATGGAAGAGAGCAGAAATTCGGGCTACATTCCAGCATTCACATATTATCAGATTCCAGGAGATGAAGGAGAAAGTTATTCGCTTGACAGTACGCATATAAATGACAGTACTTATATGTGTCAGTATTTTCAAGATTACAAATTACTTTTAGATTTGATAGCCGTTTTTGATAGTACTGTAATCATAGTATTAGAGCCAGATTTCTGGGGCTATATGCAACAGCATGCAAGAGAGCATGGCGATACTACTGATAACCCTTCATCTGTTTTTGCTTATGTTGATTCAACCGGACTGCCTTATTGTCAAGGATTTGAGAATTCACTTGCTGGAATAGGTCGTTGCCTTATTAATATGACAAGAACTTTTGCTCCTAAAGCATTAGTTGGGCTTCATGCTAATTTGTGGTCTGCGGCAATGGGAACTGATAGTGGATTAGTCTATTCACCTGATTCAGTAGTAATAAAGGCGGCAGAAAAAACAGGTATTTACTTAAAAAGATGTGGTGCTGACTCAGGAGATATAGTAATTGTTGAAAAAAATGGCTTGGATGCAGGTGGATGGTGGGCTATATATAGTGTGCATTGCTTTTATTGGGGAGATGAGGAGATGCGCCACTATGTGTTGTGGGTAAATAAACTTACAGATATAATTGGTAAGCGGGCTTGTGGGTGGCAAATTCCTATTGGACATATAGAACTACCAAATGTAGATTCTTTATACGAGGATACTTTTGCCGAGTATTTCTTTGCTCATATGGTAGATTCTTTTCCATATCATATAAAGGATTTTTACAATGCAGGATGTATTGGGATACTTTATGGTGGAGGGACTGTGCTAAGCACTAATTATCGGGTAGATGGTGGATGGTTTAGAGAGCGGGCATACGAATATTACACTTATGGACCTTATATGTTTCAACCATCTGTAGAAGAGAAGCCGGTATCCAAAGTTCGGAGCATAGAATTGGAAATTCGTCCCAATCCATTCATTAAATCCACAATTATTAGCTATCAAATACAGGATAGAAGCATAATGCTCGGTGCTAAATGCCTAATTTACAATCTTTCTGGTAGGTTGATGCGTGTTTTCCCGATTAGCCAACCTGTTAACAGTATAACATGGGATGGAAAAGATTCGCAGGGAAGGGACCTGCCAAACGGTATGTACTTTTGCCGTCTACAAATAAAAGATTTCAATCAAACTACAAAGGTAATTTTGATAAAATAATAGAGTTTTGCAAAATGAGGATTGGGATGGAAAGCTTTAAGCTTTACGGACCGAAACGAGTAGCTCCCTTTTCACATAGTTAGCTTTTTAGGTTGTAAAAACCTAACGCCTAAAAAGCTAATTCTATTTCAATATCGTCAGTTTCTTTGTCTCTTTATAGCCATCGGTAGCGAGAGTAACAAAATATATCCCACTGCCCAAGTCATTTGCAGGAAAATCGACACTATAATAGCCGCCAAACTGTTCCTCATTCACTAATGTTCTTACAACTCTGCCGCACAGGTCATAGACATTCAATGAAACTCTGCCCTTCACAGGCACTTGATAACTTATAACAGTTGTAGTAATAAATGGATTAGAAGAAACTCTTAACTCTCTACTCTCAACTCTAAACTTTTTACTCTCTTCTATCCCGGAAGTAGTATCGCAAAGATGACGCTTGTAATATATCTCCTGATTACCGTCTCGCTCATCTGTCCAAGCTACATGGACATCAGCATTATATGAACAATCCCAACACGCTACAGAAGAATAATAACAATCACCAGCAGCATTAGTTAATCTTTCATCAGAATACCAAAGCGACCCATTATCTACTGAGTGCTTGTAATATATCTCCCAGTTGCCATCACGGCCATCCACCCAAACTACATGAACTATAGCATCCCGCACTGCTATTGAAGGATACCATGAGTCATCAGGGTCATTAGTTAGCCCAACATCAGCTTCCCA
>JACQXS010000045.1:5718-52903 GCA_016208615.1 Candidatus Stahliibacteriota bacterium
AACTATATGGACTATAGAATCCCGCACCGCTATTGAAGGAAACCAGAAGTTATTAGGGTCATTAGTCAGTCTGACATCAGGTTCCCAAGTATTCCCATTATCTAATGACCGCTTGTAATATATTTCATGGTTGCCATCACGATTATCCATCCAAACTATATGGACTATAGAATCCCGCACCGCTATTGAAGGAAACCTTGAGTAATTAAGGTCATTAGTTAGCCCAACATCAGCTTCCCAATTATCTCCATTATCTATTGACCGCTTGTAATATATCTCTTCGTTGCCATCACGATCATCTGTCCAAACTACATGGACTATAGAATCGCGCACCGCTATTGAAGGATACCATGAGTAATTAAGGTCATTAGTCAGTCTCTCATCAGCTTCCCAATTATCTCCATTATCTATTGACCGCTTGTAATATATCTCTTCGTTGCCATCACGCTCATCATACCAAACTACATGAACCACTGAATCCCGCACCGCTATTGAAGGAAAATGAGAATTCTGTGTAGTTAGTTGTTTGTCAGGCTCAAAACTACTACCTGAATTAACTGACCGGATATAATAAAGTTCACCGGGGCCACCCCAATGTTCCCAGACAATATGCACAAAAGTATCCTGCACCGCTATTGTCCAGGCATTATTACAGCTACCATAGTCAAAATAGTTTGGATAAACGGTTAATCTTTTATCCGCTTCCCATTGTCCCTGTGCCACGCCCCAAAGTGCGACCACTAAAAAGGATACCTTCATCCCTTTCATCTCTCCTCCTTTTTGTAGACTTTAGACCATAGACCTCATAAATCCTAAATCCGAAGCTCTAAATCCTAATAAGCTAAAAAGCTAATTCCTAAAAGCTATTAAGTTAAACTATTATCTGAATACTATGAGTTTTATCAATCTATTTTCTGGCTCTATAAGTTCACCCGAAAGAGGTTTAACCTCAACTTGCAATCTTAGGAAGTAAATTCCATTGACTACTAACTTGCCTTGTTCATCAGTCGCATCCCATACTACTTTGTGTTCACCCGGAGCAATTTTTTGGTCTTTAAGCAGTTGTTTTACTTTTGTACCTGCTAAATTATAGACTGATAGATTAACATGACAAGTTGAGGTCGCACCTCTTTTGTTCTCAATCTTAAATTTCACTTCGGTTCTCTTATAGAATGGATTAGGCAGACACTCAAAGGATGAGATTAAAAAGTGCTTATATTCCGCACCTCGCAGTCCACTATCCGCAGTAAGAGAAAAGAACTGCATCACTGAATCCAATACCTGTATCCTAATAGAGTCAGGAATTGAAGCTAATGTAATCCTTGAACTCCAAATCTTATACTTAATAGCTTGCGGGTCAGGGGACCCGCGGCTACCCTCGGTTTGGTAGCAAAAGCTGACGACATTCCTATTGGCGTCAGTAAATATAGGGATTGAATTATCGGGTATAAACCAATAGTTAGAATTAGTAACTTCTTCTAATGGGGTAAATGAAATATTCATTCCATAGATTGGCGGAATAATATCTTGGTTTATCTGCTTGCCAGCAGATAGGTTAGATAGCCACCTATTTTGTCCCTCTATGTAGATATTAGGATTATTGTAGCGAAGCGGAAATCCCGATGTGTCGAGATTAGTTAAGAATGTAGAGTCATCATCCAAGATAAATATAGACCCAAAATTATTCATCCATTGAGTGCAAGAGGCGATGTCCATTGTTACTGCGCCACGGTAGCCAAGTCTTGTAAGTTCTTGATGTATAGCTGTAGCACTTGCCGGTCCTACCCCGCCAAGTCGGGACTTCGCTTCAACAATAATGAAATCACCCTTCGCCACATATAGAGAGATAGAAAAAGTATCATTTTCCAGGTTCTCATCCTGCATTGAAAATACTTCATACTTTACTCTATACTCTACGCCCATTTGGGGGGTAGTCCATTCAGGGAATTCAATTATCCTTTCCTCCATCGGCTTAATGGTATCTATAACAACTGATGACTCGTAGATTTCTACATCGCAAGACTCTATTTCACAATTGACTTTACACTTTGTTTCATTTAATATGCCCAAATTTACTACCTTACACATAGGTAAAAACCCACTATCTGGTGGTATCCATTTTAGAGATGCGACCTCAGATGGAGTAGATGTGGAAATTTTAATATCCACTCCCGGTATTCCTTGCAAAGATAGAGATGGGTCACCCCATATTTTAAATCCCAATGTATCATACGGGAAATAAGTTTCATACCAGAAGCGAGCTTCTCTAAATGCTTCACCTACTGTGGAACATCCCGAAGAAAGCGGGGTAGCATCCTTCAATAAGCATTTTAAGAATAGGTAGTTAAAACTCTGATTCCCGCCATCTGACAAGTCATCCCAACCAACTACATACTGTGAATTGCTACTCGGAGCTATCACAGATACAGCACTTTGTTTCAAAAACTCTTGTCCCTCAAAAGGTGCAAATATAATAGATAGTCCCGCATTTAGTAGTGAATATTTACTTACTTTAATTTCTTCCTCTGAGGTCGCACCTCCTTCTGGCACATTATCTCCATCATCTACAATCCATTTTTTACCAAGTGTCAAGAAATTGATAATAGAGTAATCGCCTGATATTATTTTTCCACTTTCTACCTCATCCAACTTCCAATTTGAGGTTGCACCTCTTGAGATTGCACCTCTGTCAGGAATAATGGGTTTAAGTTTTTTTATTAGTGTGCTCTTATCTTCGGCTGGGATACCGGAATAGTTTTCATTCTCATAATTGGCTATGCCCTTCACAAATAGGATTGATTTTTGACTCTTCCCTAATTCAAATTCTATCGTCCTCTCTAATATGGAGGCAATCAGACGAGGCTCTGTATATGGGATTCTACCTATTATCGGTCCCTCAATTTCTATGGGATTACCAATTATCAGCACATATTTTGGTCTGCCCAACTCGTTAATCCTGCTGTGAGGTAAGATTTTGACTTTATATCCTATACTCTCCTTCCATGAGATAAAATCCCGAAGAATAGGAACATTATCAGCTATTATTACATAATTATAGGAAGTATCCAAAGTATTCTGTTTCGGCTTATACCATCGTCTGCATTCACTAAAATTAATTACATTAGATGAGAACAAAGCATCCAAAGTAGTATCTACTTGAGGTCGCACCTCTTCGACTTGTTTGTTAGGAATTGTATATTCAATAGTTATTGTTATCTCATTTGAGTACCACCATTTTTCTTCTCTGGGGTTATATGCCACTGGAAATATAGCTATTTTTGCCATTTCATAGCCAAATAAATCATAAATCCCTAAACACTTACCCGCAATAGATGGATACATTTCGGTATGTGAAGTTGTGTCAGTTTGAGGTCGCACCTCTCGTTCTATTAGTGCACCCTCAGTAACTTTATTTGGTGCAAAGAGAGAGGTGGGACATTGAATTGAGTATTTATCAGGTAGAGGTTGCAATTTCCTTGTTACTTTACAGGTTGTAATTTCACTTTTAGGTGGTACGATGAGCCACACTGATTTGGCAGGTATCAATGGAAGACCGGGCTTACTTACTGAACCATATCCTTCTATATTTAGTCTATTATTTTTTACTTCTACCTCAGGAATAGTGATTTTATACACCTCACCCATTATCTGATATGGAGCAAGTAATACAGAAATTAGAAATAATAGACTACCTTTCATTTGAATAATCTTAATGTTATTTTATCCTTTGTCAAGAAAATTACACTCTTTGACTTGACAAATAGATAAAATATATTATTCTTATATTAGATAATGAATTTAATAGTTTTATTTTTAAGTTGTAGCATTATGCTGGCACGGGTTAAATATAATAGTAGTGATTGGTATAATGACCCATCTATTTTACCTAATTTGGCTTCTGAACTTAACAGTCGTACTACTTTAAGAGTGGCTACTGAGCAATCAGTTATCAGTTTAGATGAGCCCAATCTTTTTGATTATCCTTTTATCTTTCTTACAGGGCATAGTGAAATAAAGTTATCTAATCTTGAAGTATCTAATTTGCGTGAATATCTTACAAAAGGCGGCTTCTTATATGTGGATGATGACTATGGATTAGATAAATCTTTTAGACAAGAGATGGAAAAAGTATTCCCAGGAATAAAGATGGAGGAGCTTCCCTTTTCCCATCCTATCTATCACTCTTTTTATGATTTTCTGTATCTTCCCAAAATTCATAAACACGACAATAAACCTCCTAAGGCGTATGGTCTATTTTATCAGGGTAGGCTGGTAGCATTTTATACTTATGAAACTAATATATCAGATGGTTGGGCAGATCCATCTGTGCATAATGACCCCAAAGAAAAGCGAGAAGAGGCGTTTAAGTTTGGAATTAATATAATAATGTATGCCTTGATGCAATAACTATGAAAGAAATTGACAAAGGGCTAAAGCGAAAGTTAAATCGCATTCCCTTTGGACAGATAGATGAGTTACGCATAGATTTACTCAATCGTTGGCAGGAAAAGAAGAACACGGTTGTAATTTTTCAAAAGTCTAATATTAAGAAATATCCATTTATTTATTTCTTTGGTTTGATTTCCAAAGATTGGGCCGGTTCTGCTGGTACTACTATGAGTGTTATTACTGAAAGTGGTTGGAACATAGCTACTCATTGGGGATTAGCAATTACATTTGAGCGACAAAAGGTTGGAATAATAGTCATTGGCATTGAGATGAGAAATGAAGGTGAGCTAACTAAGTTTTTGGACCAAAAAGAAGTAATTCGAGGTAAGTTATACGAAGTCTGTTTTGAGGGTTGGCGTGAAGATAAGCTAATTACTCTTGGCGTAAAGAAGATATCTAAATCAAAATCTGTAATGAAGTTGATGAGAAATATGGATAAATTTACAGCAGGTATATCTGAGGAGGTAATCAAGTTTTTCTCTTCTCGTAGCGATGAGTATTTAGATGAGCGTAGTCCAAGAACTATATCTGATATTATTCTTACGAATTATAGTTTTATACATAAAATAAGGGATGGTGGTAGTCAACAAGTAAAAGCCAAACACTTAAAGACAAATAGAGAAAAGCTAACCGGCATATCTATTGGTTGTTATGATACTGATTTCTCTCTTTTACTTGCATTGGATGCTATAAGGGAGGTGGCACCGGATGCCGCTGTAAAGTATAACAAAGTATTTGTAACAGATGACAAGATATCAATTTACAGGATAGAAATAGATAGTTTTCAGCCATGTAAGCGGATTGAGAAGTCTATTTTAATGAAGTTGCGGACACTGAAATTTGAGCAAGAGAATTTAAGAGAGATGGGTCGTGGGCCTGAATATTATGGTAAAGTAATAATTCCCAAGCTACTAAAAGAGTACAGCATAAGTCATATTCCCCAAGCATATATTTCTCCTGAACTTACTTCTTCTGGGTTCATTCATTTTAAGCTTATAGTTGTAAAAGAATTGGGTGTTCCGTGGGGTGATAAGTATCTTGCTGAATTGGGCAAAATAAATGGTATCACAGTATTAGGGTATGAGAGTCCCAAAGTATATCAAGAAGCGGAGACCAGTTTTTTTAATTTACAGTCAGATGCGAATGCATTTACTTCTACTGAATCTATGTATACTACAATAAGGGAGAATCTTTCTTCTGTGATAGGTAATTTTCGTGATTTTGGCGAGGGAATGCGGCAATTGGATGTGAATAAATTTGCTGATGTATGTCGTAGAATAAAAGGAGTTAGTATTAATCTTTTAAGAGAATTTTACTACGGGATAACAGATTTTTATAGAGTAAGCGGTGCGGAGGAAGAAATTATTGAGCTGGTAAAGTTAGGCATTAAATTGGCAAGAGGTAAAGTATCTGGTATAAAGTGGAATGTGATTGAGGATAAATGTACTCTAATATGTATCACCTCAAAAGAACATATTTTCCCACAAGTATTAAAAATGTTAGAAGGATATAGTGTTGTGGTTAGTCAACTCCAGTTAGGTGGACTTAATTTTCTACTCCTTAGGGTTGAAAACCGCGGTAGAGCATTATCTAATGAAGAGCTGCTTCCTATAATCTATCCCTTGGCTAAAAGACTTGAAATTCCTGATAATAAGTTAGACATAACACCATAGAACTAAAGTTAAAAGTGTAAAGTTAAGAATTTCAAGTTTTGGAATTTGGATTTTAGGAATTGGGATTTGTTTAGGATTTAGTGCTTCGGATTTAGAATTTCTTATCTAATGTCTATTGCCTAATGTCTTGTAAGTTATTATATTTTGCATTTATTGTTATAGGCATAACCGCAGCGGTTGCACAAACCCTATTTATACGCGAGTTATCCCAAGTATTCTATAGTAATGAATTATGTCTCGGTGTCATATTAGCTGGGTGGTTATTTTTTGTGGGACTTGGCAGTATTATTGGGCGAAAGATTAAGCGAAATATATTTGTTGGACTTTTGAGTTTAGTATCTGTGATAATGGTAATAGAATTTCTGCTTGTATATTGTATAAAGCCCGTATTAAATATTGGGGCTGGTGAACTTATTTCTCCTGTTTCTATGATTATTATCTCGTTTTTTATTCTTTCTCCGCTATCAATTGTGTTAGGAATAATATTTGTGCAGGGCTGTAAATTGTTGAGCCAAGAAACAAAAGATAAGTCCCAAAGTGTAAATAAGGTATATATCTTGGAAGCAATAGGATATATGATAGGTGGCTTTTGCTTTGCCTATTTGCTTGGCACTTTATTTCCTTTGACGGCTTTATTTATTTTAAGTTTGTTAATTTTATTGAGTTCGTTAAGTTTGAGCAGTAGCTCATTTCATTTGGGATGTTCGTTTAAGAGATTTAAGTTGTGTATATTATTTCTATGTCTCTTAACTATTTGGGGATTATGTGCTGTCAAACGAATTGAGGCATTTGTTTTACGGGTTGCTTATCCTAAATATGAAATAGTAAATCATAACAGGTCTATACATAGTAATCTTGTACTTGTAAAACTTGGTTCATTATATTCGGTCTATGAAAATGGGATACTGTCTTTCAGTTACCCTTTGCCATTAGAGGCGGAAGAAAAAGTTCACCTGCCCTTACTCCAAGTCAAATCTCCTTCTTGTGTATTAGTATTGGGTGGAACACCTGAAATGATAAAAGAATTACTTAAATATCCTATACAAGAAGTGCATTGGGTGCGACTGGATAAAAAAATAGCTAAACTGATTGACTTTTCCGTCCTTCATAACACACGAGTTAAGATGCATTGGATAGATGGCAGGAGATTTGTAAAAAATTATACCGGGGATAAGTTTGATGTCGTTATAGTTGATGTAGGGGAGCCAAATACGGCATTATTAAATAGGTTTTATACTACGGAATTCTTTAATGAAGTAGCCCAACTTTTATCTGCTGCGGGGATTATTTCCATTGAACTTTCTTCCAATCCCAATTATCTCTCCCCTGAACTGGTAGAATATAATGGTACAATATATAAGACGCTGAAACAAGTCTTTCCATCTATTATTTTAGTCCCTGGTGATAATCTAAAACTCTTTGGTAGCCGGGACCCGGGCTGGTTATCTGATAATCCTGATACTCTTGCTTTGCGGTTGAGTGTTCCTACTCAATATATCACTACTCACTATTTGCAATGTCTATTTTATAGTGAACGCATTGATTATGTGGTCGGGATATTGGATAATTTCACTCCCCGAGTATTGAATACTGATTTTCACCCCATTTCATATTATTCCGATATTGTGCTTAAAGGGGCTTATTTTTCACAACCCCTTAAACAATTCTTTATGTCATTTTCTCACATCCCACAATGGATTACTTTGCTTGGTTTAATTTTATGCTTCATATTAATTGGCTTCCTCTCGCGTCGTGTTGAAGTGAAACGGAAATCTCGCTATGGCGGGGCTGTTTTTAGTATAGGAATTATTGGAGCGACAGGAATAGGTGCACAAATACTACTTATACTTGGCTTTGAAGTACTTTTTGGGTTTATGTATCACAAGATAGGAATTATAACGGGTGCTTTTATGTTAGGATTAGCTATAGGGGCAAAACTTACTAAACTTACTAAACTTAACAAACTATCTACTCTATTTATCTGTATCATCCTGTATTTGTTATGCTTATTCTTCGTAATCAATTATGCTGAGGTCTTGAGGTTGAGTGAGTTTATATTTTATCTATTACCTGTAATAATAGGATTTTTGACAGGTAGTGGATGGACACTTGCTAATCAGCTTCTAATTACACAAGGATATTACAATGAATATCAAAACTCAAATGTCAAAACTCAAATATCAAAATCCAAAACTCAAGTAAAACATTTCCCGCCTGTATGGACGGGACAAACAGCGGGTTTACTTTATGGAGTAGACCTTATTGGTAGTTGTGTATGTAGTTTTGCTATCTCGGTATTCTTTATCCCAATTTATGGATTTAATTTCTCATTCCTTTTGCTGATATTACTTAATCTTATAGCCCTATACTTTACTATCAGACCATAAGACTAACTTAATACTGCCTTATAGCCGTAACAAAGTATTCCTCCCTTTCCTTCTTCTTGAATTTTGCGAAATACAAGTCTTACTGGCTTACCAATAGCTATATCTTCTGGTTTGCAATCCACTACTTGTGTTGTAATTCGCACTCCCCCATCTAATGCAACTACAGCTACGGTATAAGGTGTTTCGTTAGCAAATTGTTTAGGTGCTACTCTAATAGTGGTAAAACTATCTATCTTTCCTTTTTCGCTGAGTCTTGTGGGTTCAAACTTTTCACCCTTACACTTAGGACAAATTAGTCTGGGTGGAAAGAATACTTCCCCACATCCACTACATTTATTTGCCTCTAACCTATACCTTTGCGGTATCTCCTTTGCATATCTTGGTGATGGCATCTTTTTACCCCCTTTTTAGATTATTTTATCTATCAAAAGTAGTTAGTCAAGTATAAAATTTTATCTCTTAAAGTAAAATAGGGACAGACCACTTGGGTCCATCCCTATTTTACTTCTAATTTCCGTTCAATTACCTAATCAGTACGACTTTCTTGACTGAATGTGCATTAGCCGTAGTAAAATGACAGAAATAAATACCGGAAGGCAACTGATTCGTATCCCACTCTACCTCTTTTGCCCCTTCCTGATATTCATCTACTATTTTCGCAACTTCTCTTCCCGCTATATCACAGAGGGTTATCTTTACACGGCACATTGAAGGTAATGTGTATGAAATTTTAATCCTATTTTCTGCAAGAGGATTGACCCCTACTTTAAACACCGAACTACCCTGTTGTCGCGACCCTTCTTCTACTCCTACCACTATTATTGTTACCGGCACCTTATTTGTCCCAGCATTTGAGACAACAACTATCGTATCCGAGTAAGTCTCCCCATGGGTAAGTCCAGTTGTATCTATTGATACCGTCACTCCTGCCGAATCTCCACCCATAACACTAAACACAGTCGGCTCTATAGATGCAATCCATGGTGACCCAAACATATTAGACACATTACTTATTGTAAGTTCGCCGCCACCTGTATTTTTTACCCAGATAGTGCCTGAACCCGCAAACCCACCCCCATATGTAACAATAGCCCGGATTACAAAATCTACTCCATATGAAGACATATTATTCCAAGTAGTTGTATAATAATAACTCCTCGCCCCATGACCTGTAGCTGTGCTATCACTTAGAAAATATGACTGAGTAGCATAAGCTGAATCTGTCACTGCATAATAAGTAAGCCAAAAATCATTACTCTCAGAATACGGAGTAGGTAGATTTTGTCTATACCATTTTGCTGTATCATTAGCTAAAGTATTATATGGAATCCCTGCTACTACACTCCCCGGAGTTCCACCAGCATCATCCCTAACAATAAGACTATCTGTCCGAGCGCTTCTTGTATATCTTGCCACAACTGCTGCTACTACATTACACGAAGCAAGTGGAGTAAATCTCACTCCCCAATACGAAGGTCCATACCATCCGAACATACGACCAGCTCCATCATATTTAATCGTATCTTCTCCAATTTTTGTGTCCACTGTTACTATCTCTGATGGCCCCAATATCCTTTCACCCGACATTAAAATATAATTTAGTTCATCTGACTGTGACTCATTTGTCATTTTCGCGGAATTAGAATAAGATTGTGAAGAATAAGCTTTTCCTCCAAAACTAAAATCTAATCTCGGCGTTGTCCAAATGGCAGGTGGAGTTGTATTAGATATAGGGTCCATCCATGCTCCCCAGTAAAGGTAATTTATAGTTCCATATCCACCACTACCCCAACCCGGGCCCCACGAATTCTTGTATATCCAGTAGTTAGATGTATTCCACCCAACAATACAGACACCATGATTAGGTTGAAGTGTTCGTCCCATTATGGGCTCGTAGTTCCCACCTTTATAGTAAAAAATATCTTCTTTTGTCTGATTTATCGCACCCGCTATAGGACCATCCATTAACCAGTCCTTGGCCGTGGCAACAGATATAGAACTACTAAACCCACCATTAGTAATCTTTTCTGCTCTTGTTGCCCAGTCACTGCATCTATCAGTACACGGGCGCTCACACTGGGGATAGCTATAATAAATCCAAGGGAAACAAGCCTCATCAGGAATCCCAGTACTCTGTACCCAACTCACCATATTTATACTTCCCCCATATGTACAAGTATATCCATATGGATTACATGAGACACAAAATTGTTCCGACAGATTATGCTCAGCACTCGGTTGATTATTAACAAACTTCCATCTCGCCTCTTGTGCCGCTACCCATGCAAATGCCCAACATGCATTAGTAGTTCCTTGATCTTTTACAGAAGTCATCCAGTTATGTCCATTATAGTTCCGCCAATCCATTTCATCCTTCGGAGAATCTTTTGACTTCCGCACATATGGGTCGCCAACATATCCCTTTGTAATAGGTTCTTCCATTCCGCCCCATTTATTCTGCTTCTCCGCCCATGATAGATGAGAGACCGATGTCTTACCTGCAACCCATGGATTGCCTTGTTTTGCCAGCCTTGCCTGTAGTTCTTTCAAAAAAGCATCCGGGTCATCACCTATCACGCCGTACAAGGATGAACTTATCATCCCCACTACTATTAACCATATCCCTTTCATCTCTCCTCCTTTTTAGAGAATGCTTTACCTACTTTCCTTTCTGTGGGTAGATTAGCCCACTTCTTATCCCTATTCTCAATCTTCCACCCCCTTTTTTGCTTATACATATATCTGATAGCAATATAGTATTAAGTTGATAGTTTGTCAAGCATAAAAATTAAAAATGTTGACTTTTAGGTTGAAAATAGTAAATAGTAGAATATGGAGTTTGAAATTCAACTTAAAGAATATAAAAATAGAATAGACCAGTTCCTTTTAGAGTGCCTTGAACCTGAGAAACGGCGTGCCAGTTCAATAAATCCTTGCAATGAAAGAATTTTGGAGTTTATTATTGATTTTTGTAGTCGCGGAGGTAAGAGAATACGACCTATTTTATTAATTAAGGGTTATGAGGCGGTGGGAGGTAATGACCTTACAGAAATTACCCGTACCTCAATTTGTATGGAGTTGCTCGAAGCTTATTTACTAATCCACGACGATATCATAGACCGTGATGAAACGAGGCGTGGTGGCTTATCTTTTCATAAAATGGCACAAAAATGGAGTGGAGAGACGCATTTTGGCTTATCTTCGGGTATAATAGCTGGAGATATGCTTGGGGGGATGGCAATCAAGATTATTATGGCATCTAATTTTAGTGAAAGTTCTAAACTTCGTGCCTTAAATGAGTTTATAGAAGCGGAACTAAATTGTTTCCACGGTGAATTATATGATGTTATTCTTGAACACGAGGATACATCAGAACAAGAGTTATTGAAGATGATAGATTTGAAGACCTCCAGCTATACTACCCAAGCTCCATTAGTCATAGGTGCGATTTTAGGTAATGGGACGGACGAACAAATTGCTATTTTGCGTGAATATGGTGGACTTTTGGGCAGAGCTTTCCAGATAACAGATGATATACTTGGAACATTCGGAGACGAAAAAACTACGGGTAAGCCAGCTGCTTCTGATATTAAGCAAGGCAAGAAAACTTTATTGTTAGTCTATGCGTTGAACCATAGTTCTACCCAAGAGATTAACTTTTTGCATCACTCAATAGGGAATAAGGAGTTGACGACTAATGATATAGAAACTGTAAGACAAATTTTTATCAACACAGGCGCCCTTGATTATGCCAAAATTTCTGCTACTCGGTATGCCGAGAAAGCAAAATCTGTAATGGAAGCCTCTAATTTATCGGGCAAAGAATTTCTTATTTGGCTCACAGATTTCGTAGTCAAAAGGAAGCTGTAATCGTTTTGACATTTTTTACTTGACAGATGCGATTAATTTTAGTATTATAAATATAATGAAAAATATCTCATTAGGTGTTAAAATCTTAATCGGGATTATAGTTATGCAGTCCACTGCTTTTGCACGGTGGAGTGCCATTGAAAACATAGATATAAATGAATTAGGTCAATATGGGGCTATCTATAACGAGAGGTCTTTAGCCATAGATACAACAGGATTTAAGCATGTATGCTATATGAGTGAAAGTGGGAAAGGATTACCACGCTTATGGCATTATGCCTGGAAACGACCAATATATTTATGGGACAGGTGGCAAGACACTACTTTTTATTCTCATCCAGACCAGCGTCTTTCACCTCCTTACTGCAATCCGGTGGTTATCACAGATATGCGTAACAATACACATATTGCTTGGAGCTACATAAGTGATGGTCCACCTGGTGGAGATAGTGGGTATGTGTATTATCGTAGGAAGACGAGTGCCGGAGTTTGGAACCCATTAGTAATAATATCTCCTGGTCGTATCCGTCAACCCCGTTATGCAGCCATTGGAGTTAATTCTACGGATACGCGGCGTATGGTAGCATATATTTGTACTGAAAGTGGCAATACAAAGCTTAAAGCTCGTATATATGATACGGGAAGTTGGCAACCTGAAATAGAGATAGCTTCTTCTTCTATAGATGATTATTTTCCATCAGTAGCCATAGATGAAGCAGGGTATTTCTATCTTCTCTATGTGCAAAATGGTAATCTTATCTGCCAAATGAGAGACAAGAACAGTCCTTATATCTCGCTATGGACATACACTATAGGCGGAGTTTTTGGTCAATGTGCCGCTGACCCTATAAATGGGAATATACATTTTGCTAACATTTCAAACAGCAAACTTATCTACCAGTATCGCAGAAACAATGACACTAATATATTAAATTGGTACGGCATAGACACTCTTCTATATTCTACCACTTCCGGCAATGTAGCTATATCTTGTTATGATTCTGTGGTTGGAATTGTTTCAGGTACATCCCTTGACAATGATACACTATATTTTAAGCAAATAAATTATTCGGGCTTATGGAATACTGTTACGCTTCCCTTATTAGATGGTAGAACTTATAGTGGCAAATCTATTGCTATGGATAATGCCGGGTATGCTCATATTATAGGTAATAATTGTGCTTTCGGCGGTGGAATTGAGATAGCGGATTCAATATTTTACTTCACGGACAGAGTAACACCAAAAATTATTATTCTGCCCGATACTATTGCTATGCCGGATACCGGTGGCTCTACTTATCCAGGTGTTCCCATTTCTTATACCCATAAAGTAATAAACAAGGGTAATATATTAGATACTTTTGGCATTTTCATTGTGAGTTCTAAAATAGATTCCGTAGCCGCTCTGATTTGGTCTTACAAGAGCAACACAGATACGGTATATTATCCTGATACCGCATATATTAACTCTATCTGGCCCGAGGATACTGCGAGAGTTTCTTTATTAATAATTCCTTCTGACACTTGTCCACCTTGTTTTGTTGATACAACTAAATTTATGGCATTCTCTAAGTTTAATCCCTCTGCCAGAGATAGTGCTTCGGATACTACACATATAATCATAAATGTTAATTTATTCAAGTTTGCTTTATCTCCTCCTGCGGGCAGTACTGTTGCTCCTAACGATACTATTCTATACAGAATAGTTCTGCAAGACACTTGGCGTGTCCAGATTGACTCTATTACTATTTATGACCCTATATCGCGCAACTTTGATACCGTATGGGTTGAAAGCACGACCGCAGATTCGGATATCTATTATTTTACACCCGATACTCTGGTTTGGACTATTTTCAACCAACACCTACCCCGATATGCTGATACACTTACGCTTAAAGGAATAGTTAGAACTTTTGATTGCTCTGATATTTTACCACAAAACATAATTAATTTTGGCTTTACTAAAGGGACTAATTGTATTGCCGGAGACACCTCGTCTTATATTATTCATAATATTGTTGGAACTAATATTAAATTGGGACTTTCAAAATTACCTGAGCCAGCACATCCTAATTATGACACTCTACAACCGGGGGACATCATAACTTATTATCTTGAATGTCGTAATGATAGTGCCTTCCCGGCTGATAGTGTTGTTATATGCGATTCGTTGGATGACGATGTGCTTCAAGTTGGCTATGCATCAGGTAATCCGATTATTACTCCTAATTATGTTGAATGGTATGTTGGATGTCTTTTAGCTCACTCTATGTATTCATGTACTTTACGGGTGCGCGTTGGATATGAATATAAAGCCGCATTCCAAAGAATGGATACTTTATACAATAAGGCATTCGCACGAGGGAAGATATCTCCGGCTAATTCTTATTCAGACACTACCATTCATTTTATTTTTAGAAGATTAGAGATATATACTGACAAGGTGGCTAATCCGCCATCAGGTAGTATATGCGAACCAGGGGATTCTATTTTTTATACACTGCAAGTTTATTTGGATACCTCCGCTAATAGTATCATACGAAACATATCCCTCATAGATACTCTTGACCCACTGATTGACACAGCTAAATATATCTCAGGACCTTACTCATACTCTCATCCAATAATAACTTGGACTATTGATTCGCTTGCCCCAGGTGATTCGGTTAGCTATACTTATTGGGGATTTATAGATTCAGCTGCTCCGATAGGTGATTCGGTTATTAACTATTATAGATTTAATTATCCGTCTGATACATTAGTTAAGATTATCTCAGATACTACTATCCATTACATAGGACGGGAAAAGATTAGAAAATCAGCTATCCCGGCTTCAAGAAGCTGGGTAGAGCCTAATGATACTATCTATTATACTTTAACTTATTTTAATATGCGACCTGATACTGTATATTCTGTCATCTTAATTGATACAGTAGATACTATTCATCTTGACATAATTTCTATCAGTCCACCTGATTCTGTCTTCTCAGGAAATGCTATCAGATGGAATATTGGCAACATTGCTCCAAAAGATAGTTTTAAGACACAGTTCGTGGCTAAAGTTAAATCTACCGCACCGGCTGGTGATAGTATTCCGAATTGGGGTGTATTTCATGGTGCAGATACTGGGAGGGATTACACAGTTCATTACATAAGAGCAGTTCGTAGATTATGGTTGAATAAAGATGCATATCCACCTTATCCAGATAGATCACTGGTATCACCAGGAGATACAATCAAATATTATATTGCAATGCGGTATTCGGGGAACGATTCTGCACATCAAGTTATAGTGCAGGATTTAATAGATACGCTTCTCATTGATACTTGTATTAATATAACTCCACCTGCTATATATAATGTTAGCTCAATAATCTGGGACTTAGGTAACCTACCCCCCGGTTGGATTGATACACTAAAATATCAAGGAATAGTTAAAACTACTGCCCCTGAATCTACTATTATAAATGCGTGCTATGAAATTGGAATTGATACAGATACTCTAACTGATACAACCTTCCATTTTATTAGGAGAGAAGAATTTACTAAGTTATCCCTTCCAGTTTCTGGGAGCTGGGTAGCTCCGAATGATACAATCTATTTTGGTCTACTTTATCACAATATGCGTCCTGATACAGTAGGACCAGTAACATTAGTAGATACCTTGGATACAACTCATCTTGTAGTAGAATATATTAGCCCTGATTCTATGTTCATAGGTAATGTTATTTCTTGGGATACCACTGAAGTCGGTCCCGGAAATTATTTCCAGGGAATAATTTTCACACGAGTTAAAGCGGATGCCCCACTTGGCGACACTATACTAAATATAGGAGTAGTATATGGAATAGATACTGATACCTCTTGTACCGAGCATTATATAGGGATGAGCATTACAGAGCTAATAAAATCTGCTACCCCTGATTCAGGAAGTATAGTTAATACAGGGGATACCATAGATTATCAACTACAGTGTCATAATACAGGCAACCGACCCGGTATAGGAATCGTAGTTGTAGATACTATAACTAATGTAGATACTGCATTTGTAACGGCAATATCTACTGGTAATGTTTTATGGTCAACTATTGGCACTACCCGTATATTGAGTTGGACTATTGATACTATCTATCCTGATTCTACTGAATTGCTATCTTATAGTGCCATAGTAACTAATGCTATAAGTGATTCGGTAATGAATTTTGCTATATCTGATACATTCACATCTAATAAAACTATTCATTACATAGAAATACCGGAAATGTGGTTTAATAAAGATGCCTATTCCCCATTCCCTGATAGTTCAGTAGTTCAGCCCGGTAATACAATCTATTATTATATTGCTATGAGAAATCAAGGCAAAGATACAGCACATCAGGTTAGAGTATATGATTTAATAGATACGCTTCTCATTGATACTTGTATTAATATAACTCCACCTGCTATATATAATGTTAGCTCAATAATCTGGGACTTGGGTAACCTACCCCCCGGTTGGATTGATACACTAAAATATCAAGGAATAGTTAAAACTACTGCCCCTGAATCTACGATTATAAATACGTGCTATGAAATTGGAATTGATACAGATACTCTAACTGATACAACCTTCCATTTTATTAGAACCGAGAGAGGTAAAAAATGGGCATCGCCTGTATCAGGTACTATAGTTAGGCATTCTGATACTATAGCTTTCTATTTAGAATATGTGGGCAGTATTGTAGATACTCAAGTTATTATATCCGATACTTTGTCCCCTTATTTATCTGCTCCATTTAACATTACGGATAATGGTATTTGGACACCTTCATATATTACTTGGACACTCAACATTCCAGCAGGTAGCCGTGATACTGTAAGTTTCAAAGCTTATGTGCTACCCTCTGCTCCTGAAGGCGATACTATCTATAACTATGGAGTATTTGAAGGTGAAAGTGGAACATATTCTTCTTCACCTACTAAACACCCGATTGGTGTGCCGCATATAAGAATAGAAAAAAATGCTACACCTCCGTCAGGTACTCCTGTAACCGCAGGTGATACTATTAGTTATACTTTAAGGTGTATAAGTTTCGGCACTGATACTGCCAGAAATATAATATGCTATGATACCCTTTCGGCTTACTTCACCTTACCCAATATAATAATTTGGAATGTAGGAGATGTGCCGCCTGATACTATTATAGATACTATATTTTCAAGAGTCGTCAAACCGGTTCTCCCTGATTCTGCTTATGGAGATACTATATTTAATATCCCAGTGCTTATGAGTTTTACAGATACAGAGGTAGATACTGTTAAAGATACCACATACCATCCTATAAATGCGGCTGAGTTTAATATCAGTAAGATTGCCCTTACATTATCCAACTCCTTATTGCCTGAGTTCTCCGCTGTATACCCGGATAGCAAATTCTATTACCAGATAAATATCACTAATACAGGTAGTGTAGTCGCTAAAAATTTGATTATCTTAGACACAATACAAAATACTACTGACTGCGCCGTAATTGATAGCGTATTATTGGGACCGGATTCAGTGTGGTGGAATGGAAATAATTTACTTGTTCCCAAAAATGTTATCGGATGGTGGATACCACAATTAGATACAGGAGCAGGAGTGCAAATGAAATACAGAGTTCAAATAGTCACGGAAGGCAAAAATGAAATCCTCGATACATTAGATACGCTTAACAATACTTGTTGGATTAAGGCAAATAATATATTAGATAGTTCTGCTACCCATACCCTTTATGTAGGATACAAATGTGGCATCGAAATAAAGCCGGATACTTTCTTTTTTACCTTTGTGGGCGAGACTAAAATATGTCCTCTAAGGGTCAAGAATACAGGTAATTTCAATGATAGCATTAGTATTATAGGAAAAAATACAAGCCCAGGATGGCAAATATTTATTGCCAGTATTAACGACTCCTCTTTCCTTTTGCCCAATGTACCTCCTGATTCAGTTTGTCTTTTACCTGTTAGATTAGTGGCACCTAATTATTCCTCTACAAATACGGCTTTAGTTATTGCCAGGTCATTAAGGTCGCAAAGGGTAAATAAAATAGTTGAAGATACTGCTGTTATCAACATTATATCAGGGATAAGAATGGTAAATATTATAGTAGAACCGGATACAAGTGCTAAAACTGAAAACTTTGCTTTGTATAGATATATGAGAGTCATAAACCTTGGTAATGATGCTGATGTTGTGGATATAGAAGTTGAAAAACAGAATAATGGCTGGGAGTATAGTTTAACTTTTGATAACGGTTCACCTTTACTGGATACAGATGGGGATAATAAAATTGATATCGGCATTATAGGACCTCTGGATACTACTTGTCTTTTGCTCAGTGTCACGCCTCCTAAAATTGAAACAGGAATCAACTATACTTATATAGACACGCTTGTTATTTGGGGTACTTCAAGTCATAATGCAGCTTACGATAGTGTGATATGTAATAGAGATAGTGCGGCGGTTATTACGGAATTGATTATTTTCAACTTCTCTATCCACAATTACCCAAATCCATTCTATAAGGATGAAGGCACTAATTTTGTTATTATTATACCCACAAGGACAAATTGTGATTTAACTATATATAGTCGGAAGGGTGAGGTGATTAGGGAAGTATTTGAGAATAGACCTTTTGAACCAGGACGACACGAAATCTTATGGGATGCTACTAATGTTTATGGTAAAAAGATAGCTGCGGGGACATACATCTATAAGTTCTTAGCCGGGGATAAACAGATAATCAAAAAATTAGTTGTATTGCCACCTCGCCGATAATTGAACTTTGAATTTGTTTAGGATTTAGGATTTATTTTTTACAGGGGGTGAAAGATGAAGGTAGGGATAAATGGATTTGGTAGGATAGGTAGGCTTGTTTATAGGATTGCAATGAATGAGCCTGATTTTGAGATAGTAGCCATAAATGATATAACGGAGGCTAAGACACTTGCACATCTGCTGAAATACGACTCGACATATGGAATTTTGGATGCCGAGATAACTGCTCGCGATAATGCCATAATAGTAAATGGCAAAGAGCATAAAATTACGGCCATCAAAGACCCTTCACAGCTACTATGGAAAGATTTGGGTGTTAAGTATGTGATAGAATCTACGGGTCTATTTACTTCTCGTGATAAGGCGGCGGCTCATTTACAGGCCGGTGCTGAAAAGGTGATAATAAGTGCACCTGCTAAAGGAACAATTGATTGTATGATAGTAATGGGCGTGAATGAGGAAATGTATGACCCTAAGGCTCATCATGTAATTTCCAATGCCAGCTGTACTACGAATTGCTTAGCTCCGGTGGTAAAGGTATTGAATGATAATTTTGGCGTTGAATATGGAGTGATGACTACAATTCACTCATATACAATGGACCAGAAATTACTTGATGCGCCGCATAAAGATTTGCGTCGCGCAAGGTCAGCAGCTGTTTCAATGATTCCAACTACTACGGGTGCCGCAAGAGCAATTGGAGTAGTAATTCCGGAACTCAAAGGTAAAGTAGATGGTTTAGCAGTTAGAGTGCCTACTTGCGATGTCTCTCTTGTAGATTTTGTGTGCCAAACTAAAAAGCAAACTACAAAAGAGGAAGTAAATGAAGTATTCAAAAAAGAATGCTCTGGCAAGATGAAGCGTTATATCCAATATCTTGATATTCCGCTTGTTTCTTGCGACTTTATAGGAAATTCACATTCGGCTATCTTTGATATAGAACAGACTAATGTTATGGGTAATCTTGTAAAAGTGCTCGCTTGGTACGATAATGAATACGGATATGCATGCAGAATAGTAGATTTGATAAAGTATATGGAAGCAAAAAGAAACTTGTAGAAACTAATAGAAATTTGTAGAGACGCAAACAATTTCTACTTAATTTCCACCAATCTCTATAAATTTCTGTTCACTATTTGAGATTAAAAAATAGGTAGTGGGTCAATATATTGAACCCAAATTTGATGTAGAGAGGTGAAATATGAAGTCTTTAAGAGAGTTAGATATTAAGGGTAAGCGAGTGTTGATGCGGGTAGATTTTAATGTCCCAATTAAGGAGGGTAAAGTAACAGACGATACAAGAATACGAGCATCGCTTCCCTCTATAAAGTATGTGATTGATAATGGCGGTAAGCTTATTCTTATGTCTCATCTGGGGCGTCCCAAGGGCAAGATAAATGAAGCCTTTTCACTTAGACCAGTAGCGGATTGTCTATCCAAGATTCTAAAAAGGCAAGTTAAGTTCATTCCCTGTTGTATTGAGAGCCAAGCTACAAACCTAATGCAAGAAGGTGATACCCTGTTACTTGAGAATGTAAGATTTCACCCAGAGGAAGAGAATAATGACTTAGAGTATGCTAAAAAGCTTGCCCAACTCGGCGATGTGTATGTTAATGATGCTTTTGGTAGTACTCATAGGGCGCATTCTTCGGTAGCAGCAATTACATTTTATTTTAGAGAAAAAGCTATGGGCTTGCTTGTGGAAAAGGAGATTAAATATCTATCACTCCTGTTAGAAACTCCTAAACATCCATTTATTGCTGTTTTGGGCGGCGCTAAAGTAGCTGATAAGATAGAAGTGATACAAAATCTATTGCCTCGGATAGATAAATTATTACTGGGTGGCGGAATGGTATTTACATTTTTTAAGGGACTGGGATATGAAATAGGAAACTCACTATTAGAGACAGATAAATTAGATTTGGTAAAAAAACTACTTGATACCGGAGGGAATAAAATTTTGTTACCCAAAGATATTGTTATAGGTGATAAATTAGATAAAGATGCACAGAAAAAAGAGGTAGTGGCAGATAAGATAGAACAGGGATGGATTGGACTGGATATAGGCAAACAAACTATTACTCTCTATCAGTCTGTGCTTAATACAGCGAAGACTATTTTCTGGAACGGACCTATGGGAGTATTTGAGTTGGATAGATTTGCTGACGGTACCCGTGCCATAGCTAATAAAATAGCAGAAAGAGAAGCAACTACTGTGATAGGTGGTGGAGATACAATAGCTGCGGTGAATAAATTTGGATACTCAGATAAAGTAACACATATCTCTACTGGTGGAGGCGCATCACTTGAGTTTTTGGCTGGCTTAAAGCTGCCAGGTATTGAAGCACTGGAATAATGTCTTTTGGCTTTCAGTTTTTAGCTTTTTGATTTAATGCCTTCAGGTCGCCTCTGTAGCTCAACGGATAGAGCATCAGCCTCCGGAGCTGGTAATGTGGGTTCGATTCCCGCCAGAGGCATAAAGTTTAGCTTTTCCATACATAATCCAGTGGATTAAATTTCGTTTTGCTGGACACACAAAAGCACAATTTGCACACTCTATACAGTCCATTAGTCCCAATTCTTTGGCTTTTTCCATTTTTCCGCTCATCATATAATCAACTATCATTTTAGGTAAAAGTCCAATGCTACAAGCTTCAACACAAAAGCCACATCTTATACAATGTTTATCAAGCGGCAAATCCGCAATATTTTGTACCCAAATCTCTTTTGTTGTTTTGATAACAGGCACTGTATCTGTGAATTGTGCTATGCCCGTTATAGGGTTATTCATAATAATTTTTTGCGGTTCACTAATATAGCCACCACAAAATTCTATTAGTTCTTTGAATGGTGTTCCAATCCTAACTAATAGGGTTTTAGGTTTCTTTACATCTCCCTTCACTGCTACTACTCTTTCTATAACTGGCTCATTATCTGTTATGGGTGTAAGGAGTTCGCTTTGAGGTCGCACCTCTTCATCTTTTCCATCTGATTCAATTACTACTGATAGACAATTACCACCCATAGGATGAACTCGTGGCTCTATACTTTTAACTACTCCTGATATAGATGAATAGATAGCTGTTGATAGATTATCTTGGGGTTCACCTATTTTAGTTCCTACTTTGACATAACTGTTTGGGCGAACAATGGGCTTGGCGAGTGTACCTGTGTCCTGACTTAATGGTATAATTGCAATTTTGGGTATGGGTGCTTTTTTAATAATCACTTGTTTTTTGGCCTTGTCATTTGGATTCGTGTTCTTTAAGTAATTCTTTCACAGTCTTACTAACCAGTGGGTCTTTATCCGAGACAAATTTCTGCACCCTCTTTTCTCCTAATTTTATAAGTGCTTCAATAGCGGCTATCCTTACCTGTCTTGGTCTGGCTTGATAAAACATAGTTCGCGGATTAGCTACTTTAAGTAGTATGGGAATAGCAACTTTATCTTCTATATTTCCCAAAGCTCTACAAACTTCTTTTTGTACCGTTTCTGCTTTACTTGGCTTATCAATTATCTGGATTAACTCTTTAGTTGCCGGCGTATATTTCATATTTCCCAAGCCCTCAATTGCTTTTTCCTTAATGATATGTGATTCATCGTGTATTGCCAAAAGTAGCGTCTCTTTTGCTGATTCTGTGCCAAGGTGACATAGCAATTCAACCGTCTTTTGGCGAAGATGAAAATGTGGATTAGCCAATTCTCTTCTGAGAGTATCAACTACACGCTCTACTTGCCCCACTCCATCAATAATATCCAAAATTCTCATCCCTGCTTGCATATCTGTTTCCTCTTTGAGTGCATGGATTAGCTGGTGTACCGCAGTATCGCCAATTTTGACTAACATATCAGCAATTGTCCTACGCAATCTAAAGTCAGCTGTTTCTTTAATTTTAGCTATTAGTAAAGGCACACAATGAGGTCCAATACTCATCAGTACCTCTTTTGCCTCTTCTCTTTTTTCCTCCTCATCAGACGAAAGCTCATCTATCAGTAGTCGTATATACTCATTCCCACCTAATTTATCCATAGTAGCTTTGGCATAAAGTTTCCGAGCGTTAAATTCATCAGACTTTGAATGAGCAGAGAACATCTCAGTAATTGTCCGCATATCAGCATAATTTCCTTCTTTTAAGTATCTGGTGGCGGCCTGACCTAAAAGATTAGCTATTTCTTGGTAATTTTGAGCATCTGTCTCCTTTTCGCCCGCAGCTACTAATTTTAAGTCCACTTTGCGAACAATATTTTTATCTCTCAATGCCTCTATTGTTGAATACAGTTTCTTAAACGCAATAGTTGCTTTTAGCCGTATATCAGTTACAGAAGCTTCAAGATTATTGGCTAATTTATCACATAATTCCTCTGCTAATACTAACTCCTCAGGCGAGCGAGCAGACTCAAACAAAACAGCTACCTTTTGCAATACATTTTCTTCCAATAGGGAATTGTCGTCAACATTTAGAAGTTCTTTTATATTGTCAGTTAATTGGATCCCGGAGTAATCTATTGCTTTCTCTTTAACAGAAGTTTTTTTACCTTGGTGTGTTAGTAGGGCTAAAATATTAGGGTCATCAGGGAAAAGTTTTCTTGCTATTTCTATTTTTATTTTATTCCTCTCATCATTGTCTTTAATTAAGTCTATAAGTGTAGAGAGGTCATTTGTAGTTTGGAGTACTTTTTCCCTCCCTTCATTACCTGTTGGAGCGAAGCGGAAATCCTGACTTGGCGGGACTTCTATAATCAAGTCCTTCTTCCCAACAGGAACATAGAATTTTTCACTTATCTCAATATGTGGTAAATCCTTAGGTATATGTTTAGAAGCTAACTCACGCAAAAAGGTGTAAAGCTCTTCTTGAGTAACCCCTGCTTTAAAAACTATACTCTTAATTTTCAAAGCAATGAGAGAATCAAGAAATATGCCACCTGAAACCTCAATAGGCTTACCATCTGCAAGTAGAATGCCCTCAGACTCACTTACGGTGGTAACCGAATTCTTTTCACCAAGAGTATTTTCTAAAGTACTAATACAGTGAGCGATTGACTTTTTAATAAGTGCGCTCTCGGGTGGATACAGTAAAATGTTACTTATAGCTATACGAAACTCTTTAATTAACTCTTCCATATCTATATGGACATCCTTGACTCGTTCATTGGCATCAATGGTGAGAGTATTGGCATCAATGGTGAGAGTATTGGCATCAATGGTGAGAGTATTGGCACCAATAGTGAGAGTATTGCTGTCCGTAACTCATTCATTGCTGTCCCTACTTATTTGTCATAAAAGTTTTTAACTTCCTTTGCTATTAACTCTATCTGCTCTTCTTTGAGTTCAGGAAACATTGGTAGCGATAGAGCTTCGGAGCAAAATTCTTCTACAACGGGTAAGCTACCCTTAGCAATTCCAAGGTATTTATAGGCCGGTTGTAAATGCAATGGTATAGGATAATGTACCCCTGTATCTATACCTTTAGAATTAAGCCACTTTGACAATTCATCCCTCTGCTTACTCCTTATCACATACAGGTGATAAATATGTTTAGCGTATGGCATTTCTTTTGGAGTTACAAGCGGTAAATCTTTAAGCAGTGAGTTATACTTTTTAGCATTCGTTCGTCTCTGTTCGTTCCAGTTTGCAAGATATTTGAGCTTCACTCTCAGTATTGCCGCCTGAATACTATCTGCCCGATAATTATAGCCCTCCATCAAGTGTTCATATTTTTCATACCTACCATGATTAACAAGTAATTTTACCTTCTCTGCCACCTCTTTATTGTTAGTTACCACCGCTCCCGCATGTCCGTAAGCACCAATATTTTTGCCCGGATAAAAAGAGAATATAGCCGCATCCCCAAATCCACCTACTCGCCTGCCTTTGTATTCCGCTCCATGTGCTTGTGCCGCATCCTCTATGACTTTAAGATTATGCTTCCGGGCAAGCTCAAAAACTGGGTCCATATCGGAGGGCTGACTAAATAAATGAACAAGTATTATAACTTTTGTACGAGAAGTAATCTTACGCTCTATTTGTTCATGGTCTATATTATATGAATCCTTATCTATATCAGCATACATTACCAATACCTAATGCCAATAGACATAAATCCAATGCCGTAGAACCTGACGATGTAGCTATCCCATACTTTGCGCCACAAAAAGTAGCAAATTCAGTTTCAAACTTAGATAACTCCTCTCCGCCTATAAAGTTTGTAGATTCAACTACCCGCCTAATAGCAGCATCTATCTCGTCCTTTATAGTTAAGTATTCCGCCCTTAAATCAATTAACTGTATCTTCACTTACCCTCCTTTTTTGTAGGGCATCCAAAATGCCCATAGCTTTCTACTCATCTATAACTAATCGTAATATTTGTAAATTCCGTCTTTTTATCAGAGAATATGTAGATATTCTGTAGAATATCGGCATATCCAAGCGAGTGTACCACACACCCAAGTGAGCGTACCACACACCCAAGTGAGTGTACCACACACCCAAGTGAGTGTACCACATACCCAAGTGAGTGTACCACACACCCAAGTGAGTGTACCACACACCCAAGTGAGTGTACCACACACCCAAGTGAGTGTACCACACACCCAAGTGAGTGTACCACATATCCAAAGTGTACCACATATCCAAGTGAGTGTACCACATATCCAAGTGAGTGTACCACATATCCAAGTGAGTGTACCACACGCTCCACAGCGTATACCGTATATTCCACTTACTTTTCAATTCTTTTATCAAAAATTCAACCATTAGTTCTACAATAAACCAAGTTTATCCTTCAACATAGTTTTTATTTTCTCTCTCTGCTTATCACTCGGATGTAAAAGACACTCTACCATATTACATCGCAAGTCTTGAGCAAACTTATCTAATTCTTTTATCTCCACTATTCTTCCTTCTGGCACATATTTTTCTTTTGTCGCCATCTCTCTCAATACGCCCATAACATCGCAGAACTTCACATTTTGTGGACACTTCGCATAACAAGTATAGCACCTTGAACACATCCAAATAACATCAGAGGATAGTACTTCTTTCCGCATCCCAAGTATAGCCATACGAATTATTTTGCGAGGGTCGTATTTTTCATTAACTTCCGCCACTGGACAAGAGGCAGTACATGTGCCACAAGAGAAGCAGCGTTTGAAATTCTCAGCCCCAGGCTGAGACGCTATTTCATATTTGAACTTAGTATCCAATTCAGATAACCTTATTTCTTTCATCTTACCTCCAAAATATATTATTCTTCATTAGGAAGCTCCTCTAATTCTTTATATGAAAACACAGGCCCATCTACGCATACATATTTCGGACCTATATTGCACCTACCACACTTACCCAGCCCACATTTCATTCGTCTTTCCAATGAAGTATAGATTTTATCTTTTTCAAACCCAAGTTCAGTTAGCACAGGCAATGTATATTTTATCATAATAGGCGGCCCACACACTACTGCATACGCATTAGCAGGGCTCGGGGCTATCTCTTTTGTGATGGCTGGCACAAAGCCAACTCTTTTATCCCAGCCCTCTACTTGCTTATCTATTGTTAGATAAAGTTGCAAATCATCCCGTCGCTCCCACTCAGTTAGTTCATCACGATAAAGCATTAGTCCTGGTCGCCTTGCCCCATATATAATTGTAATGTCCTTAAATTCCTGCCTATGTGCTAATAAATACACTACCAAAGCACGAAGCGTGGTAAAAGCAAAGCCACCTCCTATAATGACTATATTTTGATGCTTAAACTTATCTACCGGATAATAATTACCAAAAGGGCCCCTTAATCCTATTATTTCACTTGTCTTTAGATAATGGAGTGCTGTCGTAACCACGCCTACCCTATTCACAGTGAACCGCAACAAATTACCCTCAGTAGGTGAACTGGCTATCCCAAAAGGTGCTTCACCCTTACCCAAAATAGAGAGCTCACAAAATTGACCCGGTATATAAGCAAACCCATTATTAGTATTGCAAAAACTAACTTCCAAAGTCCTTAATGTCTTATCATCGGATTCTATGGCTATCTTTTCTACTTTGATAGGAATTGGAATATATTTGTTATCCATATTTATGCCTGTTCCTTGTTGTATTTGGAACTCCACATATCGTATAGAGACATCCCCAGGTCATTCGGGGACATCCCCAGGTCTCTTGTAGAACTCCCCAGGTCACTCGGAGAACTCCCTATGCCATTCAAATCTAAGTCCAATTCATTCATACTGTTCATTTTTCTATTTGTATAATCTTCCGTATATCTATATTTACGGGGCAGTTTATGATACATCTACCGCAACCGCAGCACCCGACCTCGCCTATATTTTCGGGCAAATACTTAAACTTATGCAGAATACGGTTACTAATTCTTTCTTTTAATGTAGGTCGCGGATTAGTGCCAGCCGCCTCCTGTGTAAATTGCTTAAACATACAACTATCCCATATCCTGATACGCTTGCACTTGTTGCCTTTACCCTCATCCTGAATATCAAAGCAGTGGCAAGTGGGACAAAAATAAGTGCATACACCACAGCCCAAACATTTATAAGCCAATTCTTCCCAGAGAGCAGTATCCACAAATACTTCTTTTAGTTCAACGGGTTTAACCTCTGCTTTATTTTTAATCTCTACTACTTTATTCAAATCTTCTTTTGTAGCTTTTTGTGTGGCTTTAATTACAGCTACCCCTTTTTCACTACACGGCTCAATAATAAAAGCATCCCCTATATCCACAAGAAAAACATCAGCCCCTTCTTTATTAAATGGACCACCACCCACCCAATGACAAAAACAAGTAGAGCGTGGATTATTACAAGCAAAAGAAAATATAATCGCCTTGTCATACTTTTCCTGCCAATAAATATCTACATATTTACCACCCACAAACACTTTATTCAATAGAGTAAAACTCTTAGCATCACAGGGTCTTGTGCCAAAAACTATTATCGGTTTGCGGTTTGCGGTTTGTGGTGCTCGGTTTTCGGTTATCTTGACCCATTCTCCCGACCTATTCTGCGTCAGGACGGGTGCGTCGTCAGGACAGGTCAGTACGAGGGATTCAGGGATTATAGTTTCGGATTGAGGGAAGAAAAGCTCTTTGGGCGATTTATCTGTATTGTAAAAGTCAAGCTTCAAATTGTCATTTCGAACCTGTTTCGGAATCTCATTCCCAATTTCCATAAAAGATATTATCCCATCCGCCTCAACAGGTGCAAATACACTATATTTTTGGCTCAACTCTTCCAAAAATCGCTTAATATTACTTTTCTCTATCTTAAATATATCCATAAATCACTACCTTACATAATAAACTCTTGTTTATCATCTTCTTTATAAGCTTCCCAAATACTTGTTGTAATCATCCACAGCAATCTCTATTTCTCGTAAAATTTCCCTTATCAAAGGACGAGCCAAAACCCTTCCTTTATGATGTGGCACAGTAGTAGTTCTTCCATCAAAATGTCTATAAAATACATGACTTCCTCTCTGACGAGATTTCTCAAAACCTAATAGAAATAACAACTTTTCCATCTTTTTAGCATCAATTATTTGAAGCTTACTCAAGTCGCTACCTCAAGAGGTTCGACCTCAATCTGTTGAATTCCTACAAATTCAGGTAGGTATTTTTTACTCTCTGGATTCATTTCCTCCAAGCATAATTCTACCACTTCTTTAAGATTTTTTTGAAGCTCATCAAGAGTCTCTGCTTGGGTATGGGCACCGGGAATCCCGGGAACAACTGCCACATATAATTTAGTCTCCGGGTCTCTTTCAATATATCCAGTTATCCTATACATTTACCCTCCTTACATAATAAACTCTTGTTTATCATCTTCTTTATAGGTAGCCAGTGGTGGTGTAGCCGTTATATCTAATCCCGCTATATAGCCAAATCTATCTTTTATCTCCTTTTCAATTCTAATCCCTAAAGGTGCTAAATTTACACCCATAGGACAGGCCCTGGAACAAGCACCACACCCAACACATCTGCCCGCTATATGAAGTAACCTTATGGTATGAAATATGATTGTATCCGAAATATGTGTACTTTTACTAAACCATTGTGGATTAGTTTGGTCAACAAAGCACTCCTCACAATAACACATAGGACAAGCATTTCTACAAGCATAACACCTAATACATTTACTTATTTCGCGCTCAAAATACTCCCACCTTTCATTTGAGTTCAGCTTTTCAAATTTATCTACAAGCCCAAACTCATTTATTTCACTTGCCTTGCTCTGTCTTCTGTTTTCTGTCTTCTGTTCTCTGTCTTCAGGGCGAGGCTCAAATTGATGTTGATTATGTAAAATTGTTTTCTGCGATTCCTTTACGCAACACTAAACTTTGGGATATTTGCAAAAAAGACACCCGTCATCAAGTATTTCTTGCGTACTTAAAGAGATATGCAAATCCTTACCTTCCAACAAAATTTTATCACCTGCAATCCTATAATCTAAAATCTCTCTTTCTCCTATTTTCTCTCTTACCTTTTTAAAATCCACCACTCCTTTGCAAGGTACACCTATGATGACTACATTTTCTCTCTTTATTTGTCCCTCAACTATGTATTGCACTATTGACCGACCATCGCATCCTTTAGCTACTACTCCTATCGGTTTGCAGTTATCGGTTATCGGTTTTCGGTGTTTGACCAAATAAGTAGCCAAATTATTACCACAAGTAAGGTCAAAAATTAAATTCCCGCACTCTTTATCATTAGTTATAACAATAGGAGTTGAGCATAAAGGTAAAGTTCCTTTTGCATACCCGATAATAAACTCTACCTTCTTTTCTTGCAACAACTTTTGGCTTATATTTTGCAGTTCTTTCATTATTTTACAAGTCTTGAGGTTGCACCTCTTTGGGATGGACCAAGCTTTTTAATATCTTCCGTTACTTTTTTTGCTACTTCGGCAAATTTTTCTCCTTCCCCGGCGGATACCCACGAGAATTGTACTCTGCCGGGCTCAATACCTACAAATTCTAACATCGTTTTTAATAAAGCAAACTTTCTGCGTGCATAGTAATTGCCTGTTATATAATGGCAATCCCCAGGATGACAACCCGAAATAAGCACCCCGTCAAACCCATTTTGCAAACACTTCAAAACATAAATCGGATTTATTCTACCAGAACAAGGAACCCTAATCACCCGAATACTAGGTGGGTATTGAATTCTTGAAACTCCTGCCAGGTCTGCACCGGCATAGGAACACCAAGTACATAAAAAGGCTATTATTTTAGGCTGCCAATCTCGGTTATCGGTTATCGGTATTCGGTTTTCGCTCATTTTCTTAATGCTTTAATTAAATTTCTAATCATTCTTGCTATATGGTCAATCTTTTCCAAAAGTTCATCTCTGGTTTCAGTAGGAATATATTTCAATTCATTAGAAATAATTAGTTGTGTTTCTATCTCTGCGGATGACCCTAATGCTATATATAGAAATTGAATATACTCATTAGTATGTCCTCTTGTTTTACCTTCAGCTATATTTGATGGAATAGACACAACACATCTCCTCATTTGGCTCGCAAGCCCGTATCGTTCCTCGTCAGGAAAGTTTCTGGTAATAAAGTACATATCCTTAACCAATTCTATACTTTTCTGCCAAACTTCCAAATCTCTATAACTTTTTATCATTTTTCTTGTACCCGCAAACCGAACCCCGCTACCCGCTACCCGCACCTATTGCTTCAAATATCTGCTCATCTGTAAATCCTTTTAAGTCTATCGCACTACATCTACAAGATGCAGCACACACCCCACACCCTTTACATAGAGCTTCATTTATTTCAGCTACTCGCTCGACAACTCCCGGTAATATCTCTTTTTCTTTAATTTCTATTGCCGAATAGGCACATACTTCTACACATACGCCACACGCCGTACATCTAATAGGATTAACCCAACATATTGTACCTTCGGCTTCCATTGTCTGTCTACTTAAAACTGTTAATGCCCTGCCAGCCGCACCTTTGGCTTGGATTATAGACTCTTCCATATCTTTGGGACCGTGGGCTAATCCACAAATAAATACCCCATCAGTAGCAAAATCTACAGGTCTTAATTTAGCATGTGCTTCCAAGAAAAATCCATCCGCATTTAGTGGTACTTTAAGTAATTTAGCTAACTCTTTATTACGGGTAGGCGCATCTATCGCGCAAGATAAAACTACTAAATCCGCCTCTATTATCACTTTGCTTTCCAATAATGGGTCTATAGTTGTTATTCTTAATTTACTATTAATATCTTCTTTGTCAAGAATTTCAACTTGTGGCTTATATTCTGGTTCATATCTTATGAATACAACTCCATTCTCTCGTGCCTTAGTATAATATTTCTCCATCAACCCGTATGTCCTTACATCTCTGTATAATACATAAACATCCGCATTAGGGTAGATTCTTTTAACTTCAATTGCATTTTTAACCGCCTCACTACAACATACCCTACTGCAATAAAGTCTATCCTTTTCTCGTGACCCGACACATTGAATCATAACTACGGTTTTCGGTGCTTTGGTGTCGGTGTTCGGTTTGCGGTGTTCGGTTTGCGGTGTTCGGTTTGCAATAACCGATAACCGCTTCTCAAGTTCAAGTTGGGTAATTATTCTCGCATCTTCTCCATACAAATACTCTTTTGACTTGTATTCTTCTGCTCCTGTAGCCACCACTATAATCCCATGCTCTATTTCGGTGTTCGCCGCTAACCCATTACCATTGACTGATAACTGGGTTTTGAAATTGCCAATATAGCCAGAGATATTATCTATTTTAGCATTAGTATATGTAGTGATAAGAGGATTAGATTTTACTTTGTCAATAGTCTCTTTTAATAATTTTTGCACCTCCTTTCCATCCAATGTATAATATATGTTTTTTAAGTTACCCCCTAATTCACTATCTTTTTCTATAATTACTACTTCATATCCTGCTTCTGCTATAGCTAATGCAGACACCATTCCCGACAGCCCACCCCCTATTACTATTGCTTTGGGATTTACCTGAATTAATAATCTATCTAACGGATTAAGATTTCTTGCTTTCGCTACCGCCATACTTACTAAATCTTTTGCCTTTTGAGTAGCCAGTTCCGGCTCATTCATATGTGCCCAACTGCACTGGTCCCTGATATTTGACATTTCAAAAAGATATTGGTTAAGTCCTGCTTCCCTTAATGTTTCACGAAACAATGGCTCATGGGTTCTCGGAGTACAAGCAGCAACTATTACTCGGTTAAGATTATGTTCTTTAACTTTGTCCTTCATTATGTTTAAAGAATCTTGCGAACACGCATATAATGTAGTCTGAGCATAGTCAACATTGGGTAGCTTTTGGGCAACCTCTGCTACTTTCTCAACATCAACAACTCCGGCAATATTTATACCGCAGTGACATACAAATACACCAATCCTTGGTCTATCTCCTATTACATTTAGTTCCGGTGGATACACTTTTTTAGAAACCTTTGCTTGTCTTTCAAGGGCTAAAAACTTAGCACACTCAGCCACAGTACCGGATGCCGCCATCACTGATTCAGGAATATCCTTTGGTCCACTCATCCCACCAATTACAAATATACCCTCTTTTGTAGTAGCCAAAGGAGTGAACTGCCCTGTCCTGCAAAACCCATATTCATCCAATTTAATATCTGATTTATCTGACATTTTATCTATTCCCTTGCGTGGCTCCAACCCAACAGAAAGAACAACCATATCAAAAGACTCTTCTTTCAATTTACCATCTTCTTGCGTATAGCGGAGACTTAAACTACCTCCATTTGTTTCATTGATTTCCGCTACCTTTGACCGCACAAACCTTACCCCGGATTGAGCTTTTGCACGCTCATAATATTTATCAAAATCCTTCCCATATGCCCTTATATCCATAAAAAATATAGACGGCTCAATATTTTTTATATGCTCCTTCGCTATAATTGCTTCTTTTATAGCATACATACAGCAGACAGAACTGCAATACTCGTTCTTAACATTCACATCCCTTGACCCAACACATTGAATAAAGGCAATCTTTTGTGGTGGCTTGCCATCTGAAAAACGAACTATATGTCCTTTTTGAGGTCCTGAGGCAGATAACAGACGCTCAAATTCAAGAGAAGTAATGACATTCTTAAATTTCTTATACCCATATTCTCCATAAGATATAGGATTATATGGGTCAATCCCTGTTGCCAAAACAATTGCCCCACAAGAGAGAGTAATTGTTTTCGCTTTATCTTCAAAATTTATAGCTCCTGCTGTGCATTCCTTTTCACATAACCTGCAAGCCCCCTTAGTAAGATAAAGGCAGTGTGCTGCATCTATCACATAATTTGAAGGTATGCTTTGTAAAAAATATCTGTATATTGCTTTACGCTGCCTTAGTCCCATATCAAACTCGTCCATTATTTTTGTCGGGCACTTCTGTTCACAAATCCCACAACCTACACACTTTTGAGGGTCAACATATTTTGGGAACTCATTTATTTGGCAGCTAAAATTGCCCACCTCACCCGATATAGATGCAAGAGAAGAATAAGTATGTAGCGTAATCCCGGGATGCCTGGCACATTCACTCATTTTGGGTGCCAGAATACAAAGAGAACAATCATTAGTAGGAAATGTCTTATCCAGCTGCGGCATCCGTCCACCAATTGAAGGTGTTTCTTCAACTAAGTGGACATCAGCACCCAATTCAGCTAAATCAAGTGCCGCCTGGATACCAGATATACCGGCACCTACTACTAATACTGACTTATTTTGCTTATTATAAGTCATAATTTTTCTTACTATAAATCAATGTATTAAATTGTCAAGCCATTTTTATCCTTCTTTATTTCATTTTTAGCAAATGGAAAAGTATTGACATTTATATTTTTATAGTCTATATTCAAAAATAATGGTGAGTGTAGCTCAATTGGTTAGAGCACCGGACTGTGGCTCCGGTGGTTGAGGGTTCAAGTCCCTTCACTCACCCCAATTGATACCTGCAAGTAGAAATAATTTAGAATTTCTCATCGTAGTTTTGAGTTTTGACCCTTGAATTTTAACTTTTACCCTAAATCCCATAATAAAAACACATCCACCTACACACTTATATGCAGATGGATGTAATATAAACTATTTGGCGATTTACATCTTCATGAGTAGCAACTTTTGTACCGCACTCTTATTTCCAATTTTCACCTTGCAAAAATAAATACCATTTGGAACTTTATTCCCATTCCAAGAAGCTGTATAGTTACCCGGCACCTGATGAGCATCTTTTACTATTTCTGCTACCCTCTTTCCACTTATATCGTATATTCCTATCTCTACATCACTTTCCTTATCAACCCTATAATAAATCGTAGTGGAATAAGTAACTGGATTAGAAGTAATGCGTAATATTTTATCTACCCCAATCCCTTGTTCCTCTATCCCCAATTGTCTATCCCAAATAGCATAAAAAGTATGCCCTGAACAATCACCAAAATAGACTGTATTATCAGGTCCAATAGCAGGGGTATCCCAAACTTCGTCATCTGTATCATAATAGCAGTCTATACTACCACTTGTTGCATTCAAATTATAAAGCCGACCCTTACCATCACCCGAAGACCAGCCCACACCAACATAAAGTCTATTATTAGAACTTAAAATCGGTCCCCCATAATGTGAGTTTATGCCTCCAAGCGGTAGAGATGTTTTCCATATTTGGCTACCATCAGCAGTAGATAGGGCGCGCATTGTACCTCCATAAATAAAATAAACCGTACTCCCATTAGCACTAATGGCTGCACTTGCAACAGAAGAACTAACTCCACTATTATACACCCATTTTTGAGTACCATTAGGATTAACCGCATAAAGCTTACCATCTCTACTACCTATGTAAATAGTATTGTCAGGACCTACAGAAGGAGATGCATCACTGGTATTAGCATTAAACTCCCAGTTAAATCCTCCAGTAGCTGCATTTATGGCATATAATTTACCAGAAACAGCAAATTCACTCGTAGCCACATAAACTGTAGCTTCGTCATGACTTAATGCCGGTGAAGATTGAACCTTCTTCGGTAAATCATACTTCCACACCTGTACACCAGTAGTTGAGTTAATCGCATATAGAGTGCTGTCTTCAGACCCTATAAATACAACTCCACTTGCACTAAGCACAGGCGAAGAATGTACTTCACCTACCGTAGGGAATATCCATTTCACAGTCCCATCCTGCCTAAAAGCATACACATTACAATTCCTATTCCCTATATAAATTGCTCCATCAGTTCCGATAGCCCCAACGGCGGGCGAAGAGTTAAATTGTTCAGTAGCCCCACTAAGCATATACTCCCACCTAATTATAGCATTAAACATCATATCCTTAAATGCGAACACTCTTCTTCTCTGCATATTCCCAATATAACACATCGGATTATGAGCTGGGTCTGGCTCACTAGTTAATCCTTTGATTGCGGGCGAAGAATGAAAATATGCATCGTTTGGATACACACTATAAGTCCACTTTGAATCACAAACTGCAGTCCCCGGATACGGACTTTGCCCTGTTCTCTGCGCATCATGACGGAACATTAACCAATAATCAATATCCGCAAATACATTAGTAGATATAAAAGCGGATATACTTACTATGCCTATGATTAAAGCACTCTTTACAAAATTACCCCTCATCTCACACCTCCTTGTTTATCTTCCATTTTTCCTTCTCTACATATAAACAATACTTCCTTGTCAGAAGTATCTATATGTATAATAATCACAAATTCAACTTTGTCAAGTTTTATTTGCAATTTTTTTGCAAGATTTTTCAAAACCACCCGAAATTATTGTAAATCAATGGTCTGGGGGTTAATTTTTATTCTGTATTGCTTTTTGACTGAATCCTTTTTCTTTTCTTTTAATATCTGTTCGTGTATGCTATGTGGCTTTTGGGTTGGAATTCGTAACTTCTTGCGGATGTTTAATCTTTTTAGTTTCTCTTGAAGTCTAATCATTGCTAATTCTCTATTCCTTGCCTGCGACCTGTATTCAGTGGCAGCAACTGTAATTCCGGAGGAAGGGTGATAAATTTTAACTGCTGTCTCTTTACTATTTTTTCTTTGTCCACCGGGTCCGCTACTCCTATAGAACCTAATTTCCACTTCCTTTTCAATCTTTTTCAGGTCAGTAGAAAATCTTATTTTCATATTCAACTCCGCCACAGAGGGTTAGTTTCTCTCTATAACTAATTTGCGTAAATAGAAAGCAATACTCTTATTTGATTGCTTCTACATAAAGCGTTACATCAGATTGAACCTCTAACACCTTTAAGTCTGGCACTGCACCCTGTTGGTAATTACAGAGTACTATTTTCTTAAACCCTGCATCCGCCATTGCCTTGTGTAGCAAAGAATAATCATACATAAAGCGATGCTTACCATAATATTCATCAACTCCACGAAGGTCAGAAAAAAAGGCAGCCAAAAATCTAATTCGTTCACCCTTCAAATATAAATTAACAAGTTTTTCTAAATCAGGGACACAAACCCGAAGTACCCCTCCTGATTTTAGCACCCGATAACATTCTTTTAATAAAATATTGCCTTTGGCACAAGGAAAATGTTCAAAAAGATGTGAAGAATAAATGAAGTTGGCAAAGTCTTTCGGTAAAGGGATACCATAATTTAGGTCATAGTGTATAAAGTAGCATCTTTTCTCCTTAAGTTGCATAATAGTATCCATCCATTGTCTTTCCATTTTAGTAGTTGAAATATTTTTGCCTATTTTCAATATCCAATTCGGTATAGTTGCCATAAGAACTGTAACCCCACTATCTATATTTATCCACCTTTCGGCTACAACTTTACCTGCTCCAAGATTAACTTTTACAGGAGAATAATCGTTAGGAAAAGTTTCCCATTTTCTATTTTTCTGCAACCAACAGATGAACCATTTGACAATAAATTTAAGCTTTTCTTTTCTTACCATTGGTTTCTTGTATAGTAATTTAGCCATTCTAAAAGAAATGTCAAGTAAAAAAGTTGTCCTGCAAAATAGTATATTAAAAAATTACTTGACAAGGTAATTAAGTTTCATTATTATTCATTCAAATGTGGACAGCAGAGCAAAAAGGTGAAATTATAGGAAAGTTTAGGGTACATTCCAAAGATACTGGGTCGCCCGAAGTTCAGGTTGCATTGCTTACCAGCCGTGTAAATAACTTATCTGAACATTTGAAGGTTCACAAAAATGATAAACACTCGAGGCGTGGGCTAATTATGATGATATCTCACAGAAGAAAATTACTTAAATATCTTTTTCAAAAAAACCCTTCCGGTTACCAGCAACTTATAGAAACCCGCAGCAGGCAAAATACCTGGTGGCTTCTTCAAGCGAGAAGGCCGTCCCACTGATAAAGAGATATTGACTTCAAGACTTATAGACCGCTCCATAAGGCCACTTTTTCCTGATGGCTGGCAATCCCCAGTACAAGTAATTGCAAGTATATTATCGTCTGACATTGAAAATGATGGCGATATTTTAGGATTATTAGGGGCCTCGGTTGCATTGAGAATGTCCAGTATTCCATTCCAATATCCAATAGGAGCAGTCAGAATTGGGTTCACAAATAATCAATTTATCCTAAATCCTACAACTTCTGAACTTGAAGACTCCTCATTAAATTTAGTGGTAGTTGGAAGTAAAGCAGGTATCACAATGATAGAGGCAAATTGTAAAGAAGTGAAAGAAGAAACTATTATTGATGCGATTAAGTTTGCACTTCCAGATATTCATAAGTTGATAGAATTACAGGAAGATATAGAAGTTAAAACTCAAACCTTAAACCTCAAACCTCAAAACTCAGAATTAAAATCTATGATAGTAAGTAAATTTGGACCCGATATAGAGTTAGCACTTAAAATTACTGACCGTCTTGCAAGGGGTAAAAAATTACAGGAAATACAAGGTTCTTTAATTGAGAATATTGGTGAACAATACGAGGTGCCAAATATAATAAGTGAATTTGAATCTCTTGAGCGTGATATAGTGAGGCGAATGGTTACGGAGCAAAAATTACGAGTAGATGGTCGCGGGATAGAGGAATTGAGACCCATAACTTGCGAAATCTCTGTATTGCCACGAGTGCATGGGGCGGCTATATTTACGAAAGGTGAAACTCAATCATTATGCACAGTAACATTAGGCACAGTAGCTGATGAGCAAAAAATAGACCCCTTTACAGGTGAGACATATTATAAGAGTTTTTTAGTCCATTATAACTTTCCACCATTCTCAGTAGGCGAAGTAAGAGGACTTCGTTCACCTGGCAGGCGTGAGGTTGGGCATGGAACATTGGCAGAGAAATCGCTTGAACCTATAATTCCGGTGGCTGAAAGCTTTCCATATACTATACGACTTGTCTCTGATATACTTAGTTCTAATGGTAGCTCATCAATGGCAACAGTTTGTAGTGGCTCACTTGCTCTTATGGATGCGGGCATACCCATAAAATCTCATATTGCCGGAGTAGGGCTTGGACTTATAGATGATGTTGTACTTGTAGATGCAGTAGGAGAAGAAGACCATTTCGGGGATATGGATTTCAAGATAGCAGGCACAAAAGATGGGCTCACGGCTATTCAGTTGGATATTAAAACTAAAGGACTATCATTAGAATTAGTTGAAAAATCACTCCTATTAGGTAGGGAGGCAAGATTTAAAGTATTAGAGCATCTAAATGCAGCAATACCTGTTCCCAAGAAAGAGATAAGCGACTATGCTCCTAAACTTACTGTACTATTGATACCCAAAGAAAAGATAGGTCAAGTAATAGGGCCCGGTGGTAAGGTAATCAGGGAAATAATAGAAAAGACAGGTGCTAAAGTTGAAATATCTGATGATGGTAAAGTAACTATAAGTTCAGATTCGTGGTCAACAACCGAAACAGCTAAAAAGATAGTTGAGGGAATAGTAGAAGAAGTACAGGTTGGCAAAACATACCTTGGTAAAGTAACGCGTATATTACCTTTTGGTGCAATAGTAGAAATACTACCGGGTAAGGAGGGGTTACTACACATTTCACAACTCGCCAATTATAGGGTCCAAAATACAGAGGACGAAGTAAAATTAGGCGAAGAAGTGCCGGTTAAAGTATTGGCAGTAGAAGAAAATGGCAAGATACAACTTTCCCGCAAAGCAGTACTGCATTAAACTTTTAACTTTCTCTAATGTATCAGAAAACTGTCCTCTCTAATAGCACAAGAGTAGTAACTGAAAAAATAGCTAATGTCCATTCCATCTCTCTCGGTATATGTATTACAACTGGGTCAAGAAATGAGACTTCTGCTGAGAATGGGGTATCGCATTTTATTGAACATTTATTTTTTAAAGGCACGACTACAAGGACAGCAAAAGATATAGCAGTAGAAATAGACTCAATAGGCGGTGAATGTAATGCGTTCACAGGGCAAGAATTCACTTACTTTTATGTAAGGTTTATAGATGAGCATTTAGAGAAAGTGTGGGCTTTGCTATTAGATGTTTTAAAAAATTCGCAATTCGGAGTACAGGAAATAGAGATGGAGCGTCAAGTTATACTTGAAGAGATAAAAAGCTTTGAAGACTCTCCCACTGACCAAGTATTCCATCGGTTGGCGGGCTGCTTATTTGAATCTCATCCACTTGGCTTTCCCATTATGGGACCCCGAGAGAATATTAAAAAATTTACCCGCACCGATTTGATTGATTTTCGTGATAAGCATTATACCGGTAGTAATTTAATTATAGGAGCAGCAGGTAATATAGAACACGAGAGACTTGTTAATCTTGCTTCGCTACTTGAATTTCCTAACGATATTAACGAACCTAACAAACCTAACGATTTTACACCTATTAGTGCTAAATCTGTGGAGTTGGCTAAAAATGAACTCTCACAAATACATATAGCCATAGGAATAAGAACAATAGGGTACGGAGATAAGATACGCTACCCTTGGATTATACTCAATACACTATTAGGAAGTGGAATGAGTTCAAGATTATTCCAAAGACTGAGAGAAAAAGAGGGTCTGGTATATGAGGTTAATTCGTTCCTTGAGTTACTATCGGATATTGGCATATTTGCTATTTATCTTGTAACTGACCCACAAAATGTTGCACCTGCTCTCAATTGTGTTTGGGAGGAATTTAAAAAGCTAAATAAGGATGGATTAGAACAGGATGAATTAGAACGAACTAAAGCTCATTTAAAGGGCAATCTATTATTAAGTCTTGAATCTACATCCGCCAGAATGCTACGAATATTAAGTAATGAGATGCACCTCAAAAAATATGTCTCTATGGAGGAAACGATAGAAAATATTGAAAAAGTAGATGCACCTACATTACTTTCTATCGCCCAAACCTACCTAACCCCCAATATCTATTCCATTTCAAAAGTAGGGCCCTCCACTACCTTACATAAATAGTCGGGAACTGCCCTTCATTGGCTTGTCAAGAACTGCTTATCGTATAATTCTTTATAAACTGGACAGTTCTCATAAAGTTCTTGGTGCTTGCCTTCGCCAACAATTTTATGATTATCCAAAACAATTATCTTATCTGCATTACGAATTGTAGATAGTCTATGGGCAATTATAAATGTAGTCCGCTCCTTTATTAGTGGTGCAAGTGCATTTTGGATAAGTCTCTCTGACTCTGAATCAAGATTAGAAGTCGCTTCATCAAAGATTAGGAGTTTGGGGTTTTTGACAATCACTCTTGCTATAGCAATTCGCTGACGCTCACCACCAGATAGATTTACTCCGCGTTCACCTACTTTTGTGTCATAGCCGTATGGTAGTTTTTGAATAAATTCAGCAGCAAATGCAAGGTTAGCCGCTTCCTCTATCTTTTCAGCTTCTGCATTAGGGTTGCCAAATTTGATATTTTCTTTAATCGTATCAGAGAACAGGAAAGTCTCCTGAGCTACTATACCTATATTCTTGCGTAATGAACTAATCGTTGCATTAGAGATGTCTTCTCCATCAATCAATATCTTTCCATTTTGGGGGTCATAAAATCTTGGAATAAGCGAGACAAGTGTAGTCTTACCAACGCCACTCCTTCCCACAATAGCAATCGTTTCGTTTGGAGTTGCTTCAAATGATATATTATCAAGAACTTTTTCCTCTCCATTGTAAGAGAAAGATACATTCTGAAAAATTACCTTCCCTTCTTTTATCTTAATATCTTTTTCGCCTCCCCTTTCTGGTGCAACATCCAGCATCTCAAATATACGCTCACAAGCAGCGAGTGACTGCTGAATACTAATATTAAGATTAAAAAGACTTCTTGCGGGGTCAAATAAGTATCTTATAAATGAGTTAAAGGCAATAAGCCCACCAACAGTAAGACTGCCTATCATAATTTCTCTGCAACCATACCAGATTAAAACTACGGGACCAGCTGATGATATGATAACCGAAGATATTGATGCAAGTGTAGCCGTAATATCAAGTCTCACATTTTGGCGAACGGCTTCCTTTACACTACGGAGCTGGCGTAAGGTTGCACGCTTTTCACCTGTAAAAGCTTTTATTAGGGAGACTGCGGAAAGTAGTTCTTGAAGGTCTTTTTGCACCAGGGCATACTTTTCACGCACATTATGACTCATATTCCTAATCCGCTTGTTAAATATTTGTAAGGATAGTAGATAAAATGGTAATATCCCAAAACAAATACAAGCAAGCTTTGGATGGATATATATAGTACAAGCAACCCCTGCAATAAAAGTTAGAGTACTTTGAACAAATGAGACAAGCGTATCCGCTAAAAGCCCATGAACTGCATCTACATCACCAGAAAGCCGTGACATAAGGTAGCCAGTCTCCTTTTTATGGAAAAAGGAGAGCGATAACTTTTGAATATGGGCAAAAAGTTTGATTCTTATATCAAATAATACCCTTCCCCCGAAAGTAGTGAGCAGGAATGATTGTATAAAGACTGAACTTGCTCGCACAAACAGTACCCCAATAAGTACAAACCCAATGATATTAAGAATCTTAAATGACTTTAATACTATAACCTTATCAATCAGATATTTAGTGAGAAAGGGCATTGGGAGCTGCAATCCAACACCAAGTAGCATAAAGAAAAAGGCAATTACTCCTTTCTTCCAATAGGGCTTGAGAAAACCCAAAAATCTCCTGATAGTATGGAGAGTAGATAGCTTATTATTCATAGCTTTTTATTACAGTAAAAATTCTTTATGTCAAGCTATTCTTGGGGATAAAGATTGAGTTTTATCTTTTGCTTATAGAAATACCGCCATTCATAGTTGTAAGTTTCACTATTTTTTCACCCACTAATCCACTTGCCTTGGTATAGATAGGGAAATCCGAGTCTATTTTCCCATTTGTTGCTTTGGCATAAATAGAAAGCGAAGGAATATCAGGTAAATAGACGGAAATGCCGCCATTCATTGTTTTGAGTGATATATCCGAGGAATCAAAAATAGAATCTACTTCATATGGCTTCACGAGGAATGTAAATCTTATAATCTACACCAAAATCTCCTCTTTTATTAGGAAGTTCAGCTTTTATTGAGACACCTTTTTCGTCTTCTGAAATATTAATTTTAATTTTATTGAGCAAATTTTTTGACTTTTCTACTGAATGCCCTTTTACCTTTTTAGTAGCTTCCATCTTTAATTCTGTCTTATCCCATGAATATATATCAATACCCCCATTTGGGGTACTTACATTCAACTTATTTTTAGAACTAAAAGGTAGACTTTTTTCTACAACTTCTTTCTCTATATTACCCATACCCCCTCCTATCCAACTAACGATAAAACTTAGTATAATAAAATTAGCCATCTTACCCCCTCATTTCTAAAAATTAAACTGATGACAAACAGATTGTGGAATTTACTTAGGATTTTTACTTTTATGATAAAATTGTTCAAAAAGTATAAGTTTTTTAGATAAACTATATTTAAAAGTAATACATTCCCTTTCACCTGCAATCATTTTCCTTGCAAGACAACCCCCCATACATAAAGGAAGAATTTTGCAATTGCGACATTTCTTTTCATTAAACACATCATCAGAAAGCCAGTGAAATAGATTTTCATTAAATTTAATCTTACCTTCATCAATTACTCCTATTTTGAATTCTTCTTTACCTATAACTTCCCAACATTTATATACATTTAATTTAGGGTCAATACCATATCCACTTAATGTATTAGCCATACAATATGTATTTTTAGTAAGCGAGGGTAATTTAATATTCCAATCAGTAGCAAGCAAAGATTTTAAAAAATCTATCTCTAACACTGAATAATCAAAATTATCAAAACAATATGATGCCAATGAAGAACTTTCAGAAATTATTTTGCCTAAATATATTTGTACTTTTTCTTTAAGTCCCTCTTCTTTTAATATTTGAAGAAGCACTTTATAAGAATGTATATTTTGTTTGGAGATATTAACTCTAATTACCAAATTAAATTTTTGAGTGTTTACAACACTTTTAATATTTTGAAGAATAATAGAAAAAGTAGGCTTACCTCCCTTAAGTGGTCTGAAAGAATTATGAATTTCTGGTGAGCCATCCAGAGTTACTTGAATTTCTTTTATCCCTATATTTTCTAAGTTTTTTAATATATTTTCGTGTAATAGATAACCATTTGTTATAAGTGCAGCATTAAATTTACACTTATTTTTTTTGCATATTTGTTTCATTTTATTAGATAAGCTAATAATTCTGTTTAATTCTAATAAAGGTTCGCCACCATACCAAGTAATAAATAGTGTCTCTATTTTTGAAACTTTATTAGTCAAAAACTCCAATAATTTTTCTTCTTCTGCATCTCCCATTGTTATATTTTTAATTATTTTCTTTTCTCTCTCATAACAATATTTACACTCAAAATTGCACTCTAATGTAGGAGCAATAGTCAAAGAAAGAACATAATGGCTCATACGAGTAGCCCAGTGTCTTACTTTAAGTATTTGATGGGTCTCGTTCAAGTTTTCATCATATAAAAATCCTCCTTTTAGAAGTGTTTCAAATAGCTTCTTTTTTTCTTACGTATCTAAAGAGTAATCATTCGGAGATAGAAGAATCTTTTGTATTATTTCGTAGTTTCCTCTTTTAACATAAGCAAACCCACCACTTATTGCATTAAAAGCAAGAAAAGTATTATCTTCTTTAGACTCTAAAAACAAATTATATCGAGAAACCTTATACTTTTTCTTGTTATCCAAATATGTTGATATTTTCATGGGATTCAAATATTAAAAAATAAAAAGATAGTTTGCTTTTAATAGCAATATTCTTTCATTTAAACTAAATTTACCCTCTAAATTATCCCTTGCTTCGTTAACTCCTACATATAAAAAAGATTTAGGCTTAAAATTCCAAGAAAGTAAAATATTAAACTGATGAATATGTGTATCAGTATTAGGTTGAGCATATATTCTAAGATATAAATCTTTATAAATCGCATAATGGAGTGTGGGATAGGCTGTCCAACTCGAATAATCTTGCCTACCCATTGGATTCCATTCTATAACATTAGTAATATCTACTCCTATATTTAAGTAATTTCTAATTTTCTGGCTTATATAAACGCTTAACATACTATTTGCACCAAAATAGTCTCTTCTATAATTATACTCTTGAGAATTATAAGAAATATTTAGATTTGCAGAAAATGATTGATAAGGACTATTCCATATACCTATCCAATAATAAGTATTATTATAACTCCTGTCTATCTCATAATCATTATTTACTCCTATATTGATACACATACCCCATAGATTGTTAAAAATAGGATTGAGCATTAAGGTTATGTCCCTACTGTCCTTTGGTTCTTGAAATTCTTTTTTTCTGCTTAAATTTACTCCATAGTAAAACTCTCTAAAAATAAATAAATTATAACTTTGTGTATTTACACCGATTTTGAAACTTTCTATACCTTTATATGGTGCATATCCTATATGAGATATTTCAAAATCCTTTGATTGATTTAAATACTGTCCATCCAAAGAAATTTTCTTGCCTATCCAAGAAAAAGTCATAACCCCACCATACCCCGTTTCTTGATTTAATTCGCTTCTCGCTACTAATCCTGTAATTTGGGTTTGATTCATTCTTAAAGTATAATCTATCCCAACAACATAGTTAGTTATAGAATCATTCTGTTTGCCGACCAAAAAGTTGCCGAGCCAACAATTTTTAAAAATGTTCGCCTTTATTCTACTAACTCCATAATTACTTTGTGGCTCGTAAAGGAGACTATTATCCCATTTTGTATATTCCTTACATTCGGTTATAGCTCCAAGTAATCCGATTTTCAATTTCTTGTAATCTTTCGTTAATGAGCCCCCTGCTATAATTGGAATTTCAGTCCCATCTTGCATCCTTTTACCTATTCTTCGTGAGTAAAATGGAGTTATAGTTTGCTCATTTGTTCTAAAATATTCTGTATTGGAAGTGAAGAAATCTCGCTTTTCTTGTAAGTAGACTTCATACTTAGATAAATTTACAGTATAAGGGTCTGCTTCTATTTGTGCAAAATCGGGGTAAAATGTAGTGTTAAAGTTGCATGTAGAAGATACTCTCCAACTTAAATCTATGCCCTTTAAAAAGTCAAATTTATCTTCTTCCAATTTAACCGAAGCTACTGGGAAAACTTCTATACCAAAAGACCCTTTAATAGGTTTAATTCCTACTAATTTTCCTGATTTTGATACTCTTATTCTTTCTTCTTTTAAAAAGGGAGCCCAACTAATTGCTTCTTCTTTAGATGAAATTTCTCTTAAAAAGTTTATATTCCAAATACTATCTTTAATAGAAAATCTTAAAGTCCTAAAAGGAATAGATATTTCTGCATTATACCCTTCATCAGTTATTTTTATGCTTCTAACCCATACTCCATCCCATCGTTTATCGTATTTTCTTCCATCTAATAAAAGTACTCCATCTTCTTGTACCCCCTCGGCGTTAACCTTAAATAAATATGCATTTTCGTTGGATACTAATGGGTCAATTATTACTCCTACATTATCCCCTGCCGCATCATCTCTAAATCCAATCTCTCTATTTACTGGGGAAGAGGAATAGCATTTTAAAAAGACATAAATATTTTTCTCATCATAAACCAGATATGCAATAGTTCTTTCGCTACTTTTTACTCCAACAGAGTCTAACTCTCCATCTAATATGGGACTAGATATAGTATAATGAGGATAAACATAAACAAAAGAAGAACTTTGTAACACAAACCAAAGCAATAAACTCATTTTACTTTATTTACAATTTTACCATCAAATCCCTCACAAGTTATTTCTCCACCATCACATTTTAATATCGCTTCACCACTCCCGTCCTTTAAGTAAATATTACCTATACTATTAGAAATGCTTATTTTACCTCTACAATCAATGATTTTTATCTCTTTAAAAAAGGCATCTGCTTTTATATCCCCATTTACCTTCTCAAATAATAGTGTATCTCCTTGTGTATGTTCACCAAGTTCTATATTCCCGTCAATATTACTAAATGTACTATTACCAATCCCTTTTTCACTTATTATAGTTACTTTACTATTTTTAATACATAGTTCTCCTATCTTTTGTTTAATATGAGCTACCCCATTTACATTTAATATCTCAATATTCCCAATAGCCAATGAAATATTTAAGTTCACAGAATCACATAGAGGAAGCCAAATTGTTAAAGTCTCATCTGGACACTTGGAGTGATAATTTTTAAATACCCCGCTTTTTACAGGTGGACTATGGATAATTCCTACATTCTTATCTGTTTTTTCAACATTAATATGAGGGATACCAGTAGTGTCTATTTTCATAGTTCTACCTTCATATTCGGCTTGCTTTTTCGTACTCTCTATATAGGACAGTACCCACTTAGTTTGCAGCCCAGTAAGTATGGTAATTTCTGCTGCTGTGAACCCCCATTGGGCTGCATTGGCTACGATATAGGCAATAAGATTTTTCTGCCAAGC
>JACQXS010000089.1 GCA_016208615.1 Candidatus Stahliibacteriota bacterium
ACGGTATTTATTTTATAGATATGGGAGATAAACATTTTGACCCCTACAAAAACAAGTATAGCAGATAACCCATAATTAAGGTAATGGAACATTTTCATTATCTTAGCCAAGACGAAAAATAATGCCCTTAACCCCAGTATGGCAAATATGTTTGAAGTATAGACTATAAATACATCCCGTGAAATAGCAAGGACAGCAGGAATTGAATCTACTGCAAATATAACATCCGTTGTTTCAATAACTACTAAAACAACTAATAAGGGAGTAGCAAAATATTTACCCATCTTTCTTACTATGAACTTATCGGCTTCATATGAATCTGTTACAGGCATTATTTTGCGAAAAAGTTTGAGCACTGGATTCTTTTCAGGATGTATTTCTTGCTTTTCTTTCTGTAATGCCATTTTTATACCGATAAAAATTAGAAATAACCCAAATACATATATTACCCAATGAAACTTATGCAATAAGGCGACACCCGCGAATATAAATATAGTACGCATAATTATTGCACCAAGTATGCCTAAGAAGAGAACTTTATGCTGATAAATAGAAGGGACACGAAAATATGTAAATATCATCAAAAAGACAAAAAGATTATCTACACTTAAGGATTTTTCTATCAGGTATGCAGAAAGGAATTCAAGTGCTTTCTCGTGGCCAAACGAATAATAAACCCATAGATTAAATAAGAGTGCTAATGATATCCATACAGCACACCATAATAAAGCTTCTTTCATTTTTATCTCATGAGCTTTACGATTAAATACAAGTAGGTCAATGACCAGCAGCCCAATTACAAAAACATTAAATCCAATCCACCATATTATTGGCATAATATTTTAACTCAATTATTGATAAAATTCGGGTCTTCGATCAGAAAATATGTGGTTATAGTCAGTTATCTGCTTATTTAATGCGGCGTCGGGGTTTATTTCAATTATCTTTATCCCACGCTCAAGAAGCCCAAATTGCAAAACTAAAGCACCATTAGGAATCACAATTTGGGACCTGCCCGTGAACTTTATTCCTCTCTCCATCCCTGTACGATTAGCCGTAATAATAAATACTCTATTTTCAATCGCCCGTGTCCGCATACAGGGTTGACAAAAGGCAAGAATAAGATTAGATGGATGACAAATTATTTGTGCCCCTCGTAAAGCCAAAGTCCGAGTCGCCTCTGGAAAGAGCCAATCAAAACATATAAGAAGCCCTATTTTGACGCCTTCAATATCGGCAACTATAAAACCAAGATTACCGGGAGTGAAAATCAACTTCTCCTGCTTAAATAAATGAACCTTACGATACTTGTATATTTGTTGGTCTTTAGAAATAAGGACACAAGTATTGTAAATACTATCTCCATCAAGCTCCGCCATACCGAAGAATTTAGATTCAAAAGCATAACCCGTAGTAGCCAGTTCAGGCAGGACGACTAAATCTGCGGAGATATTTTCCATAGCACTTTCTATAAGCCCAAGATTAGTATCAATGGACTTAAATGTTGGAATAAACTGAAATATACCAACCCGCATAGTATTAAAATCCAAATGTCAAAATCCAAATTCCAAATAAAACCCCAAATCCAAATGTAAAATGCTAAAAAAACTCTTTCCTTTTTGAGCTTTGACATTCATTTGGCATTTGAGCTTTGACATTTGAGCTTTCTTTAATTAAAATAGAATCTGACACCTAAAGGAATAAAAAAGTGAGCCCTAAATTCTGGGACAATATTAAATCCTATCCCTGCACCTATTGAAAGAGAAAGCGGTAAAGTAGGACTGGGCCACACTTCAAGCTCATAAAAGAAATCCGCCCCTACACCGACATGAGAATCATTATGACCAGCATAACTATGACTTACAAATGCTAACCAAAGAGCAGGACCTATAAAGTGCACTAACCTATATCCATTCTCGGCTTCTCCAATACCGAATGGCATCCGTCCACCCAAAGAGATTCCGCTATAACCTTCACCAGCAGAAAAACCACCTATAACAAGCTCCAAAGCTGTGGTAGAAGAAGTAAAATGCCTAAGACTAAACCCTACACCACTACCATAGTAACCGTAACCAGCCTCAGCATATAAACCAACCCCGGTAGTCATATTGCTGGTGATTAAAAATAACCCTAAAATCATACACCCTCCTGTTTTAAGTAAATTTTAATAGCTTATTCATTATCTCCAAGATACTATGAGACATATCGCTTGTCAATAACTTTTTTTGCTGAAAAAGGTTGACTTTGTGTAGTTATGGAGCAAAATAAATAAGTTGACAAAATTGCCACGACCTTTAGGTCCTGGGAGATTGGATAATAGAAGGAGGGAAGGATGGAAATAAAAAAGATTAAGCTATGGTATAAAGAAACAATAGTAAATACCGCTATGAAGGCATTGGAGGAGAAAAATTATGCTGTCTCTTCTGTGCCTACTAAATCTGATGCTCTTAAACTTGTAATGGGAATGATACCGGAGGGCAGCACCGTAGGAACAGGTGGCTCAATGACTGTCAGTGAAGTCGGTCTATTAGATGCTATTGAAATTGGTAATTTTAAGTTCTATAATCAATATAGGACGGGACTATCGGAGGATAAAGCTAATGAAATGCGTACCCAGGGACTACTTGCGGATTATTATATTACTGGCACAAATGCGATTACTATTACGGGTGAGTTGATAAATCTTGATGGATTTGGCAATCGTGTTGCCGCTATTACATATGGACCTAAAAAAGTTATCATTATTGTCGGAATAAATAAGTTTGTCAACTCAATTGAGGAGGGGATTCATAGAGTAAGACATTATGCAGCAGTGCTGAACTCTAAACGCTTTAATCGTCTGCTTCCCTGTACCGAGACTGGTAAATGCAATGATTGTCATGCTACTGATAGAATTTGCAACCATCTGCTTGTAACTTATAGACAACATAAAAAAGGTAGAGTCAGTATAGTGATAGTTGATGAGGAATTAGGATTTTAGCAATATATGCGAATTTGTATAGTTTCTGATTTGTATTATCCGTATCCCGGTGGTGTCTCTGAGCATGTGCATCACACGGCAATAGGATTAAGGGAACTTGGGCACGAGGTGAAAATTTTGACTACTAACTATTGGGGGTTAAAGAATACTTGTAATTCTTCTGATATTGTGCGAGTAGGAATAGGGGTTCCGTTTTTTATTAACCAATCAGTTGGTGTAATTCCTATGGGAGTTGGATTAAATAGTAAAGTTAGGAATGTTGTTTCTGACCACTTTGATGTTGTTCATCTGCACACGCCTCATATTGCTATACCTATTTTGGCATTAAGGCATTCAAGGGCGGTAAATATTATCACTTTTCATTCTAATGCTCCTTTTTTGAAGTGGCATAAATACATAACTCCGTATATTTATCCGTATGCTTGCTTAATAGATGGTGCAATCGCAGTATCACAGGATGCTTTGGATACGATGTTGCGACTTGTCTCTATACCCTATACTATTATACCCAATGGAGTAGATATTGAACGCTTTTCACCTTATACGAACCTGTTACCTAAATTTGCTACTGGTGGGCCAAATATTTTATTTGTCGGTCGCCTTGACCCTCGTAAAGGACTAAAATATCTAATCCAAGCATTTCATAAAGTTAATGCTCGTTTCCCAACTGCTAAATTGATTGTAGTAGGTAAAGGAGTTATAGATTCCAAGTTTCAACTTCCCAATGTCTATTTTGAAGGGCTTGTCCCACCTGAGGATGTGCCACGCTATTATGCTGGTTGTGATATCTACTGTTCACCTGCAACAGGGAGGGAAAGTTTTGGAATAGTACTTTTGGAAGCTATGAGCAGTGGAAAGCCCGTAATTGCAAGTAATATTGATGGATATAAAAGAGTTATAACAAACGGTAAGGATGGAATATTAGTGCCTGCCCAAGATTCAGATGCACTGGCTCGTGCATTGATAAAAGTGCTGTTGGATAAAGAATTACAGATTCGTCTTTCTACCGAAGGCAGAAACACTGCTCTTAAATATTCATGGCAAAAGGTAGTAAAAGAGATAGAAACCTTTTATTACGAGACAATAGCAAAGAAAAATTCTAAATCCGAAATCCTAAATCCTAAACAAATTCCAATGTCTCAAATCCAAATTTCCAAACAAAGATGGTAGAAATTTAATAAGATGGATAGAATATATATTGGCATAGATATTGGGTCTATTTCTATCAATGTAGCTGTATTGAATGACAAAAGTGAAGTCTTAAACGACTGGTATGTGAGAACCGAAGGCAAGCCTCTTGAAAAAGTATATGCGTTATTAAAAGAAATAATTCATAAAACCTCTGATGCACAACTCTTTTTGTCTGCAACTGGTAGCGGTGGTAGGCTTTTAGCTGATATTTTGGATATCCCATTTATAAACGAAGTCATTGCCCAATCTACTGCAACCGGGTATCTGTATCCTGATGTAAAAACAATCATTGAAATCGGGGGTGAGGATTCAAAATTTATAAGCATGGGACGAGATAATAAACTTAATGTTCATATAGTTAATGATTTTGCAATGAATACTATTTGTGCAGCGGGGACCGGCAGTTTTCTTGACCAACAAGCGGCACGACTTGGGCTTACTATAGAGCAGTTTTCAGAATTAGGGCTTAAATGTCCATCGCCACCTCGTATAGCGGGTAGGTGTAGCGTATTTGCAAATACTGATATGATACATTTGCAACAAGAGGCTACTCCTATAGAAGATATAGTTGCGGGATTATGTTTTGCATTGGCACGGAATTTCAAGTCTGTTATTGCTAAGGGGAAGAAATTTATGCCCCTCATCTCATTCCAAGGCGGAGTGGCATACAACCGAAGTATGGCAAGAGCATTTAAAGAAACACTGGATATAAATCCCGAAGACCTTATAATTCCTAAATATCCCGGCTCTATGGGTGCTATAGGATGTGCATTATTACAAATCCTAAATCCCAAATCCCAAATCCCAAAGTTAGAGAAGATACAGGATTTTTTAGCTAATAGGCAAGAAAACTATAAACCATTGAAACCTCTTGCGAAAATAAGCACTAACGAACTCAACGAGCCTAACGATATTAACGAACTCAACGATATTAACAAACCCAAACTTGTATGGCTGGGCATAGATATAGGGTCTATTTCTACTAATCTTGTACTTATAGATAGTGCTAAAAAGTTGATTGCCAGAAAATATCTATGGACAAGTGGTAAGCCCATAGAAGCGGTGTTGCGTGGACTTAAAGAAATAGGCGAAGAAGTAGGTGATAAGGTTGAAGTTAAAGGAGTAGGCACTACGGGTAGCGGTAGATATATGATATCTGACCTTATAGGCGGTGATATGGTCAAAAATGAAATAACCTCCCAAGCACGCGCATCTATTGAAATAGACCCAACAGTAGATACCATATTTGAAATTGGGGGTCAGGATTCTAAATATATAAGCTTACAAAATGGTGTGATTGTGGACTTTGAAATGAATAAGGTATGTGCGGCGGGAACGGGTAGTTTTCTTGAAGAACAAGCGGAACGGCTAAAATTAAATATTTGTGACGAATTTGCCGATTGTGCTTTTAAGGGGACTAATCCTGTCAACCTTGGTGAAAGATGCACTGTATTTATGCAATCTAATTTGACCTCCTGGCTCCAAAAGGGAGTGCAGAGAGAAAATTTAGCTGCCGGGCTTGCATATTCTATTGCTTACAATTACCTGCACAAAGTAGTAGGAAATAAAAAGATAGGCAATAATATATTTTTCCAAGGTGCAGTTGCTTTTAATCAGGCGATAGTTGCAGCTTTTCAAGAACTATTAGGTAGTCAAAAAATCCGCGTCCCACCTAATAATGATGTGACCGGTGCAATAGGGGTAGCTATTATTACAATGGAGCATAAGAAAGATAACAAGTCTAAGTTTAAGGGCTTTAATTTATATGAAAAAAGCTATAATATTGATAGATTTGAATGTAATGATTGTCCCAACCATTGCGAGATAAAGGAAGTTAATCTTGAAGACGATGAACCGCTTTTTTATGGGTCAAGATGCGAAAAGTATGAAAAAAGGCAGAAGGCAGAAGACATAAGACAGAAGACAAATTTATTTAAGGTTAGAGAAGAATTGCTGATTAAAAGTCTCAAATCCCAACTCTCAAATCTCAAGTCTCAAGTCTCAATTGGTATTCCGCGTACGCTTATATTTTATGAATATTTACCATTTTGGGTAACCTTTTTCCAAGAACTCGGCTGCAAGGTAGTGCTTTCTACTACTACAAATAACAAGATTATTCACGATGGCTGTGAACATACTGTATCTGACCATTGTTTTCCTATCAAAGCAGCTCACGGCCATATATTAGAGTTAATTAACAAAAAGGTAGATTATCTATTCTTGCCATCCATAATCAATATGCCATCTGAATACAAAAATATACTTCATAGTTATGCTTGTCCCTACATACAAGCAGCTCCTTATGTGATAAAAGCAGCCCTAATGAATGAAATGGGAAAAGTTAAACTACTTACTCCTACACTATATTTAAGAAGAGGGATAAAGCACATTGAACAAGTAATGGCAGGAGTTGGTAAAACATTAGGCAAAAGAAAATCAGCTGTTGTAAATGCTCTTGCTTGTGCAACTACTATGCAGAATGAATTTTATGACGCTATAAAACAAAAAGGAGTTGAAATCTTAAATAACTTGCATGAACCAGCCATTGTTATAGTTGGCAGGCCTTACAATACTTGTGATGCGGGACTAAACTTAAATATACCTAAAATTTTGTCCGACCTTAATATACTGGCCATTCCGATGGATTTTTTGGATATAAAACAGGTAGATTTTGAATGGAATAATATGTATTGGAAGTATGGACAAAAAATTCTCTCCACTGCTAAAATAATAAGAGAGAATCCTAATCTGTATCCTTTGTATATCACAAATTTTGGTTGTGGTCCGGATTCATTTAATCTGCGGTTCTTTGAACATACTCTTGCTAATAAGCCCGCATTAGTGATTGAAGTGGATGAGCATTCTGCACCCGCAGGTGTAATAACAAGATGTGAAGCATTTTTGGACTCCATTAAGAATAAAAAAGGGGACACATTGGGTAGTAGCAGGTCTTCTGACCTGCTTATTTGTAATGAAGAATATCAGAACCGAACTCTACTTATACCTTTTATGGGTAACCACAGCTATGTTATTGCCTCTGTTTTTAAGCACTATAATATAGATGCTCGTGTTATGCCTATCGCGGATGCAGAGACAGTGGAATTGGGGAGAAAATATACTACGGGTAAAGAATGCTTCCCTTGTATCATCACAACGGGAGATATGATAAAAACTTTACAATCTAATGAGTTTGAGAGAGAAAAAATAGCCTTCTTTATGCCGGAAGCTTCCGGTCCCTGTAGGTTTGGACAATATAATAAATTGCACAGAATGATACTTAAAGAATTAGGATACGAGGATATTCCTATTGTTTCGCCTAATCAGGCAAAAGATTTGTATCTTACTTTGAGAAAATATGGCAAGGAATTTGAGAAACTGGCTTGGCTTGGTTTATGTGCCGTAGATAGTTTAGATAAACTGGCAAGAGCGACAAGACCGTATGAAATAAATAAGGGCGAGACTGACCAGATATATAATGAGTGCCTGGACTTAATTTGTAAGGAAATAGAAGGTAAGAGAGGGGTAGGGGTGGGTCCCCTGACCCACCCAAATCCATGGGTAGGCAATGCTTTTATGCCTTGCCTACTGAAAAAGGTAAAAACTCTATTTGAGACTATACAGATTAAATATATCCCAAAGCCCTTAATAGGAATTACAGGTGAAATATACATAAGAAGCCATCACTTTTCTAATGCCAATATTGTCAATACTATAGAGGAGTTGGGCGGCGAAGTAATGATGAGCACTGTGGGAGAATGGTTCTTTTATACTAATTTTAGAAGACAAGAAGATAGTATTGTAGATAGAAAATATAAAGAATTACTTATGTATTGGCTAAAAGGAGTATGGCAATATTGGACAGAACATAGAATAGTACAACAAATCGGTAGGTCGGCTCATCTGGTGAAACATATTGATGAACCTAAGGTCAAAGAGTTATTCCGTTACTCTGCTCCTTATTTGCATAGAACAATAGAAGGGGAGGCAGTTCTGACCATTGGGAAATGCGTTGACTTCATAAAAAAAGGAGCTAATGGAATAATAACCGTTATGCCCTTTACTTGTATGCCGGGGACAAATGTAACCGCTATTATGGAGAGGATAAAAAAAGTACCCTACCTTAATATAGCTTACGATGGATTGGAACAAGCAACTACACAAACAAGATTAGAAGCCTTTATGTACCAAGCTCACCAATATAGGCAGAAAAAATAAGAAGGGAATAGTTTAGAATAGATAGACTATTAAGATATGACTATATTAGAATTGGCAATGTATAATGCAGATTTTTTAGGCAGCTTCGGTGAAAGTATATTGGCTCTTGGGAAGGAACTTAGGCCAAAAAATATACGGATGATAGTTGTTTTGCCTGAATTAAAGGACTGGTGTCAATTATTCAAAGAAGAAGGTTTTATTGTAGAAATAATTCCAATGGGCTATCCTATAGGGGTAAAAGGGATATTAAAACTACTTAATTTAGTGAACAAATATCAAGTTAAAGTAATACATACACATTTTGGGATTGAGTATTCTCTTGCAGCTGCTATGGTTCATTTAATAAGTCTTTTGCATCCTAATCTTGTATGGCATTGGAGGGGTGGACCCGCGAGACCCAATTTAGTGAAAAGAGTTGCCGGTTCGGTGATGTATAAATTTTTGGATACATTAGTAAGTGTTCATATACCGAATTCTGATTTGATTAAGGAGCAACTGCTTCAATATAAAATAGTAACTCCATCCAAAGTCGCAGTAATTTACAATGGTATAAATCCTGATAGGTTTAAGCCACAAGAAGGATTAAGCATACGAAATGAATTAGGGATAGGGAGTAATGAATTGATAATTGGTAATATTCGGAATTTCAGGTCCCGTGTAAATCATAAACTTATTATGGATACAGCGAAGCTTGTTATCTCTGGGAATAAGAATGTCCGCTTTATATTAGTTGGTGATGGGCCTACGAGAGCGGAGATGGAAAAATATGCCAATACAATTGGAATTGGGGAGAAAATTATTTTTACAGGTATAGTGCAGGAGGTAGAGAAAGTATATGCCGTGTGCAATTTAACTATTGTCTCATATGAGCCGTGGTGCGGAGAAAGTATCTGTAATGCTGTCTATGAAAGCTTATGTATGGAGAAAATAGTTGTCATCCCAAATATAGGCAGTACTCCGTATGTATTTAAGGAAAAAGATGGTGTATTCATTGTTCCACTAAATCCGGAAGCAATGGCAGAAAAAGTTATAGAGCTTCTTAATATGGATTTACATAGTCTCAATGCTTATGGTAAAAGGGGCAGGCAAAAGGTTTTGGAACAATTTACAACAGAAAAGTGGGCAAAAAGAATAGCCAATATTTACGCAAAAACATTATTGAGCAAAAGTTTAGTATAGAAAGATGGATAAAAGGAGTAAGAATACATTTTATGAATCATTTTTGTTTTGAATATTTGAATTTAGTGCTTGAAATTGTTTAGGATTTAGAGTTTAGGATTTCTGAGAAGGAGGTATTGAATGGTTAATATAGAACTGAAAAAGAAGGTAGTGGGAACATTAGCGACTAATTGTTATATTATAAGTTCAAATATGGAACATCCCGATTGCCCTGCTACGGCGGTGAAAGAAGGAATAATTATAGACCCTGGGGATGAGCCGGAGAAAATTATATCTGCTATCAAAGATATTTCTATAAAATATATTCTTTTAACTCATAATCATCCTGACCATATAGGAGCAGTGGAAGCATTAAAACATAAGCTCAGTAGGGATACGATAAATCGTGTCCAATGTGGCATACATACGCTTGATAGAATAAAAGTCTTATGGGCTAATGGGACTACTTTTGATTTTGAGTTCTCTGAGGGTGAGGAAATTAAATTCGGTGCCGAGAGATTAAAAGTGATGCATACCCCAGGTCATACACCCGGCAGTTGTTGTTTTATTATAGGGGAACAGCTTGAGACAATGTCTCTTTTTAGTGGTGATACTCTATTTTCTGGTGGCTATGGACGGACAGATTTTCCAGGCGGAAGCGAGGTAGAATTATTCAAAAGTATAGCTAAATTACTTTGCTTACCACCGGAGACTAAAGTCTACCCCGGCCACGGCGATATAACTACAATAGGAGACGAGAAAAGATACTATTAACGCTACAAATCGTAATACTTTAATCAAAATAAAAACCCCTTTGATTAATCAAAAGGGTTTTCCTTTTTGCACCCATAAAGGGTGCGAAATCGTTAAATTTAACCAATCACTATTTAACCAATTACCATTTAACCAATTACCATTTAACCAATTACCATTTAACCAATTACTATTTAACCAATCACTATCTTACGGGTTGACTATGCAATTGGCGACTTCACTAAATGGACCGACTCGCCCCTTCCTATCATACCACTGCGCCTTATATTCGACTGCCAACGCCGTCCCATCCCCTATACTA
>JACQXS010000091.1 GCA_016208615.1 Candidatus Stahliibacteriota bacterium
AAGCGTCTGACCTTGCTAAAGAGATAGGTAAATTAGCAGGTGGTGGCGGTGGTGGCAAAGATACTATTGGACAGGCAGGCGGAAAAGAAGGAAATAAAATCAGTTCTGTGCTGGATAAAGCAACTAAAATAATATGTAAAATTTTAGTTGACGAGCAGGAAAGTTAAGTTTATAAAATAATTATGGGTTTTATAAACAAAGTATTTTATAAAAATTCTAAAAATATGAGTGAAGTCCCAAATGAGTCAATACATTTAATTGTAACGTCACCACCTTATTTTAACATAAAAGATTACTTCAAAGACGGGTATCAATCGAAGGAACATTCTACAAAAAACAGTGAAGACATTGGCTCAATTAATAATTATAAAGAATATATAAATTCTTTATTATTAGTTTGGAAAGAATGTGAAAGGGTTTTGTCCCCTAATGGTAAATTAGTAATAAATACTCCTTTATTGCCTATGTTAAAAAAAGAATATGATACCCATCATAATAGGCATATTTTTGATATAAATGCCGATATAGAACATTCAATATTAAATAATGTGAAAGACATTTTTTTACTTGATATATTTATCTGGGATAGAACTAATTCTAGCAAAAAGCTTATGTTCGGTAGTTATCCATATCCGAGAAATTTCTATGCACAAAATACTATAGAATTTATAACCGTCTATGTTAAAGCAGGATGTTCAAATAATAATCTCCCTATAGAAATAAAAGAAAAAAGCAAATTAACCGAAAAAGAATGGGTAGAATTTACTAAACAAATATGGAATATCCCAATACCTAATAAAAATGATATTGCTTTTGGTAAACATCCGGCTATTATGCCAGAAGAGATTGTAAAAAGATGTGTAAAGATGTATACTTTTATAAATGATATTGTTTTAGATCCTTTTGCCGGAAGTGGTACAACCTTAAAAGTAGCAAAAGAATTAAACAGAGCATATGTTGGGTATGAAATTTATGAAAGCTATAGACCGATAATTGAATCAAAATTGAATTTTGAAAACCACTATCATTATTTTGATTAAAATGTTAGAGACAAATAAAGTATATTTAATGGATTGTTTTGAATTAATTAATAATAAAGGTGGACAAATTAATATCTCTAAAGGAAGTAAAGATTTAAACGATATATTAAAAATTACTTCTTCAAAATTTGTTAGAGAGAAGGTGAAAATGGATGTAAGAGATATTTTTATTAGACAAGAGAAAAATTATCTTCTAAAATTTGGTTTTACTTATCATCCTATTAAATCAAATGGAAAATTAGATAAAGATATTTTGAAATTAACTTCTTTAGGTATTGAATTTTCAAATTGTATTGACTTAAACTGTATGAAAAATATTTATACAAAATTTATGAAGGATTTTACCTATAATGGTTTAGAAATAACAAATTTTACCTTTAAACTATTGAATAGATTGAAATATTTGGATTTCAATGAATTTAGTCTTTTTACAATACACATATATACAGAGGATGAATTTGAGGAAATTAACAGACTTATTTCTATATATAGAAAATTATCAAACGAACAAAAAAACCTACTATTAAAAGAGTATAATGATTTATTTGGGAAGATAAAAGAACCGACCGGAATTAGTGTTAAAAGCAATTACGATAAAAAAGTTAAACATTGTATGTCTGCTATTGGATGGTGCAATGGATTAAAATGTGATTTTGAAAAATGGCAATTAGAAATGGAGGCGAAAAATGAGTAAAGTGGATAAGCCGGGACAACAACTAAAAAATAAGAACCCAAAACCAATAAAAGCGTCCCTATTGCTACTAATCCCGTTCTGCAAGGGAATGGGACTAATAGTAATTATTTTTGTCCCTTTGATGGGTTGTGCAGTAAGGGATTATTTTAAGGAGAAGAATCGTCAACTCAATGATATTGATGAAAGTAATCAGCGGATAGAGAGTCGGATTTTGGAAATGGATAGTATTTCAAAAGCACAAGTAGTGGAACAAAAGGAAGGGCTTGACTTTATGCGAGCCGAGACAATTACGAAATTAAGCGACCTGGAAAATAGGGTTAGTAGTGTAGATAATAAATTGACTGACTTACAATCACTGCTTTACAAGAAATCAGCAGGCACAACGGAATCCGATACTGCCAAAAAGTTAGACAATATTTACAATATAGCGTATTCTGATTTCATCAAGGGTAACTATGAGCTTGCACTTGTAGGGTTTAGGCAGTTTTTGACCCAATTACAAAATGCAGATAATACATATTATTGGATTGGCGAATGCTATTATGCGATGGAAGATTATCCTAATGCAACCGCAGTATTTAAGAATGTGACCGATAACTATCCTATGAGTAAAAAGGCACCTACTGCACTCTACAAGCTGATTACTATTTATAATATTAAACAGGATACCCTAAATATGCAAGAGTATTTGAAAAAACTAACTGATACATATCCTGATTCGCCAGAAGCTAAATTACTTGCGAAACCAAAATCCGATAACCCCAAACCGAACACCGAACACCGCTAACCGATATGATAGCTGCTTTAAGTAAATGGTATATTATTCATGCTATCCTTACTTCGGCATGGGCAGGCAGAATAATAGTTCTTATTCTTTTTATACTTTCTGTAATTTCATTGGCTATATTTATTAAGAAGACATTAGAGTTTAAGAAGATAGGGCACCAGAATAAAGCTTTCCTACATTCATTTCGTAGTTGTAATTCTTTGGCTGAGTTTCATAATATAAAAGCAAAATTTAGTGGTCCTTTTTTAAGTGTATTTGAATCCGCATATAATGAGATTAAAAGTGGTGCCAGCCAACAAGATACTGTATCCTCCAATTGTGGGAAGGACTTCCCAGTCCTGACAAAGAGAGTTCCTAAGTTTGTTGCTTCTATTGGACAGGCTAAATTAGATGCAACGCATAGTTTGGATAGCCAGCTTGTTCTTTTGGCTACTATCGTAGTTATAAGTCCACTTCTCGGGCTACTTGGTACGGTGTGGGGGATATTGGATGCATTCCTTGATATCAGAACATACGGGTCGGCGCACATAAATATAGTAGCACCGGGGATGGCGGAAGCTTTGATTACTACTGTGGTAGGATTATGTGTGGCTATACCTGCGGTTGTATTTTATAATTATTTAACTAATAGAGCAAGTCAACTGGCTGATGAGTTAGATGCTTTTGCTAATGAACTTGTAGAGCAGATGAGGGCTGAAATACTTTAGGGGTAGATGAGAGCCCCCGCTCTCATCAGGTTGAAGCAGAGGCTTCAACCTACCCGATGAGCGTAAATTTATTTGCGGGACATTCCGCTATGAGAAAAAGAAAGTTAATGGCAGAAATAAATGTTACTAATCTTGTAGATGTAGCCCTGACCTTGCTTACTACTTTTATTCTCTCCGCTCCACTCTTAAAGGCAGGTATGGATGTCTCATTACCACAGACAGCGGCGGCTAAATTTATAGAAAAAGATGGCATAACAGTTACGATAAAGAAGAATAAGGAAATCTTTATAGAGAAAACAAAAGTAGATGTATCTGCCTTTGATGACAAGTTCAAGCAAATAGTTACCTCCAAGTCCACTAAAATGGTGTATCTAAATGCAGATAAGGATGTGGATTATGGATTTGTGATAGAGATACTGGGGAAGATAAAGTTGACGGGGATAGAAAATGTTGGTCTTACTGCTGAATTCAAATGAAAAAGGAGCTACTGCTCTCTTTTATCATCCATATATGTGGGATTAGTATCATTCCCATAATTAACCTCAAAGAAAAGAAGCCGCTTTATCCTACGAGTGTATATCAAGTAAGTTTGAATGCTCTGCGTGCGAATCAGGGAACTACTCAATTGACAAGCAACGAGCCAAAAATAACAGATAAGGGGATAAAAGAGAAAAAAGCACAAGGGAAAGAAAAAGCCAAAGAAAAAAAGGCACAAGAAAGCCCGCAATCTCGTAATGTGCCATATGGGGGGAAAATTTCTACTGAGGGAGGTGAGTTTAAGTATTCTTATTATTTAGATATTATTATTTCAAAAATAGGCGAAAATTGGCGTAACCCATACGAAGGGGAAGGAGGTAAGATTGCCGCAGTAGTATATTTTATAGTTAAGAAAAATGGTGAGATTGATAAGATATGGGTAGAAAAGTCATCCGGGAATTATTATTTTGACCAATCTGCCTTAAAGGCGGTACAGAGAACAAAAAATCTACCTCCATTGCCTGATGAATTTGAAAGAGGATGGCTTGGCGTCTACTTTGAATTTGAATATGTGCAATAGAGCGTGTATTAAATCTGTAAAGGTTCAAGATTTTGATTGTTATGTGTTGACTAATAGATACTATAGTGGGCAAAAATTTGCTTGACATCTTCTAAATTATCAATAAGTTAATAAAGTATATGAATAACTTAATAATGAAAAAGGTAATATTTTTAGTGGATCAAATAAATCCGGACGAGCGATTATGGCTACTTGAGTATCTAAGTCGGCATCTCCGTCGCCCACTCCGCCAACAGCGGGGATCTTTAAGAGGTATTTGGAAAGGAGTGTTTCCAGAAACATTCGATATTGATTTTGAATTAAAACAAATGCGCAGCACCTGGAAAAGTGAAACAAAACAACTTGCCAATGGATGAATTTGTGGTAGATACTCATGCCCTTTTTTGGTATCTTACTAATTCTATGAAGATAGGGAAGAAAGCCATTGAGGTATTTGATAAAGCCGAGAAAGGGAAAGCTCTTATTTATATCCCAAGCATTGTGATAGCAGAACTTTACTATCTCAATGAAAGGTGTAATTATCCCTTAAATTTTAAGAGAGAATACGAGCGTTTGGCTGAGGTTAGGTATTTTTGTTTCGTAGAATTTAGTGCCGAGGATGTACTTTTATTTGATGAGATTGCAAACATATCTGAAATACACGATAGAATTATTGTAGCAGTGGCTAAAAAGCTTGATATTCCCTGTCTAACGAAAGACGAAGAGATTGTAAAAAGTGGAGCAATACAAACAATATGGTAAAAGTTTTTCCTAATGGGATGAAAGTTGCTTGTGGAGAGGCACACATAATAAATGACAGGTGTAAGGGGTGCGGGTTCTGTGTAACATATTGCCCGATGGATGTTTTAGAGCTATCTAAAGAGTTTAACCCTAAAGGATACCATTTCCCGGTGGTTAAGAATTTGGAGAACTGCATTAACTGCAACTTATGTGGAGTGATTTGCCCAGAATTTGCAATTTGGTCAACTTTAAGGGAGGAAATAGAAGTAACGGAGGTTACACTTTGAAAGGAATGTTGGAGCGAAGTCCCGCAGAATACGGGATAAACTCCAATCCCGTTTTTGCGGGAGCAGAAACTATTGACAAAACTCACCCTGTTGATTATTTGTTGAGGGAAGAAATACTTTCTTCTGTTTGGTGTCCGGGGTGTGGGATTGGGACAGTTGTCAATGCTTTTGTTGAGACACTTAAGAAAACTTCGGGTCAGGGGACCCGAAGCTACCCTGTAGATAAAATATGTATTGTCTCGGGTATTGGGTGTACGGGTAAAGTAGCGGATTACTTAAAACTCAATTCTATCAATGCGACTGACGGTAATGCAATTCATTCTGCAATAAAGTTTAAGTCTGAGAATCCAGATGTAAAAGTAGTTGTTTTCTTAAATGATGTTGACTTCATAGCGTTTGGAATAGATGGGTTTATTGAAGCGTGCCAAAAAGATATAGTTGTGATACACATCAATAATTTTATTTATATTATCACCGAACGTTTTCGAACTACCCTTTAATATTCCCTATTTAGCAGACAAATGTGGTGCGAGATATGTAGCCAGATGGACACCTTTAGAGGAACATAGGTTAATGTTTTCTATAACTGATGCTCTCCATAAGCCCGGTTTTTCACTAATTGAAGTTATTTCGCCTTGTTTAATATATTATGCGAACGAAGATAAAGTTGGCGAACCGATAGATAGGATGAGGTACTTTCATAACCATACAGTGATAAAACATAACGAGCCTACTGAAAATTGGGATATAAGGCGTCAGGATAAAATAATAATAGGTAAATTTGTAGATAGATGAAAAGGACAGGAGTTTTTGTTTGTTGGTGTGGCTCAAATATAGCGGGAGCTGTAGATGTTGACCAAGTGGTAGCGGCAATAAAAGATTATCCAGGAGTAGCTCATGCTGAACATTATGTCTATATGTGCTCGGAACCGGGACAAAAGCTAATTCGTGATGCTATAAGAGATAAAAAACTGGACTCTGTAGTTATTGCTTCCTGCTCTCCTACCTTGCATGAAACTACTTTTAGAGGGCTATGTCGGTCAACCGGTCTCAATCCCTATCAATGTGAGATGGCGAATATCCGAGAGCAGTGTAGCTGGGTACATAAGGATAATAAGGAAGAGGCGACTCTTAAAGCTATAAGGATAGTCAAAACTATAGTTGAAAAAGTAAATCAAAATGAGTCCCTTGAACCAATTAAGACCCCGGTAACAAGACGGGCAATGGTAATAGGAGGAGGGATAGCCGGGATTCAAGCATCTTTGGATATTGCCAATGCCGGCTATGAAGTAATTTTAGTGGAAAGAAGTCCATCAATAGGTGGGCATATGATTCAGTTGTCTGAAACTTTTCCTACTCTTGATTGCTCGCAATGTATATTAACGCCCAAAATGGTGGAAGTAGCAAGACACCCAAAGATAAAATTAATGGCTTATAGTGAAATCCAAGAAATATCGGGGTATGTGGGCAATTTTAAGGTTAAGATAAAGCAAAAACCAAGATACATAGATTGTATTAAATGCACGGGCTGTGGTATATGTACTGAAAAATGTCCAGTTAAAGTTTCTTCTGAGTTTAATGAAGGGCTGGCAAATAGGAAGGCAATTTACATTCCATTTCCTCAGGCAATCCCGAACTATCCTGTAATTGACAGGCAGAATTGTTTATATTTTAAGACGGGTAAATGTAAGGTATGCGAGAAGTTTTGTTCTGCTAATGCCATTAAATTTGATGATAAAGACAAAATAGTAGAAGAGGAAGTAGGGGCTGTTGTAGTTGCCACTGGGTATGATATTTATCCGATAGAAAAAATAGGCGAATATGGGGCTGGTAAGTATAAAGATGTGATTAACGGATTGCAATTTGAGCGCCTATTATCTGCATCAGGTCCAACAGCGGGTGAAGTAAAAAGACTATCAGATGGCAAAGTACCGAAGCGGGTAGTGTTTATAAGTTGTGTGGGTTCACGGGACCCGGAACATCATTTAGCTTATTGTTCAAAGATATGTTGTATGTATATGACGAAGCACGCAATGCTATATAAACACAAGGTTCACGATGGTGAAGCCATAATTTTTTATATTGATACCAGAGCTGGCGGTAAGGGGTATGAGGAATTTGTTAGCCGAGCCCAAGAAAATGATAAAATAGTTTATATCCGTGGTAAAGTATCCAAAGTTTTTAAGAATAGCAATGATAAACTTGTAGTTTGGGGTGCAGACACGCTTATAGGCAAGCAAGTAGAAGTTGAGTGCGATATGGTCGTTCTTTCAATGGCAATGGTGCCCAGTGAGCGAACTAAAGAATTACTCGGCAAATTGAAAATAGGTTCTGACCCATATGGATTTGTAAGTGAGGTGCATCCAAAGATGCGTCCCGTAGAAAGTGTATCTGCTGGCTTCTTTATTGCGGGAGCTTCGCAAGCTCCAAAGGATGTTCCTGAGACTGTGGCTCAAGCATCGGCGGCGGCTTCAAAGGTGACTGATTTATTTGCTTTTGCGGAACTCGCGCACGAACCGATAGTAGCGAGCGTGGATGAAGAAATATGTAGTGGCTGTGGGATTTGTATCCCTTTATGTCCTTATAAGGCAAGGGAAATAGAAATTAAAGACGGCAAACGGATAGCCAAAGTGCAAGAAATTTTATGCGAGGGTTGTGGTAATTGTGTTTCGGGTTGTCCTGCGAATGCGAGTCAGCAACATAATCTTACTACCCGACAGCTGTTGAAAATGGTAAAAGCAGGAGTGAAGAAATGAAATGAGGTCGCACCTCTTTTGTGCGACTATGTATTCTTCCATCAATTTCTATTTAATCTCTTATCATCAGTTTAATTCTTGACAACAGATTGAATTATTGTATAATAGCTGAAATGGGAAAAGAGCCGCAAAAAATAGGTAATATTTTGCCCCAATTAATCAGGAAAATGGGATTAGAAAAAGGGATAGAGCAGTATAAAGCATTAACTATTTGGCATCAAGTAGTAGGGAAGGAAATTTCAGCCCATACTAAACCGGGGTGGGTGAATTATGGAATTTTGTGGGTGATAGTGGATGACCCGATATGGCATCAAGAATTAGAATTCCTAAAACAACAGATATTAGAAAAACTTAACCAACACTTGCAAATCAAACTACGGGGTATTAAGTTTATACAAAATAAGTTTAGACAAAAAAGGAGATAAGATGGAAGAGTATAAAGCTAAAGAGATACAGGTATTAGAGGATATAGAGGCAGTTCGTATGCGTCCCGCTATGTATATAGGGGATACTGATAAGCGAGGGCTACATCATCTTGTGTTTGAAGTAGTAGATAATTCAATAGATGAGGCAATGGTAGGTTTTTGTAATCGTATAGATGTCATAATTCACAAAGATGAAAGCATAACAGTTAAAGACAATGGCAGAGGTATCCCTATTGATGAACATCCCATAGAAAAGAGGCCCGCTGTTGAAGTAGTGATGACTACTCTTCATGCAGGTGGTAAGTTTAATCATAAAGCATATAAAGTATCTGGCGGCTTACATGGAGTTGGAGTATCTGTTGTCAATGCTTTAGCAGACTGGTTAGAAGTAGAAATTACAAGGGAACACAAAGTCTATCATCAGAGGTATGAGATTGGGAAGCCCGTTACTTCGCTTAAGATAATTAATGAATTATCAGAACTTGATGACGGGACGACTGTCTCTTTTCATCCTGACCCACAAGTATTTCAGCAAATAAGATTTAGTTTTGATATCTTATCAGAACGGATAAGGGAGTTGGCCTTTTTAAATCCTGGCATCTTGCTTACTATACTTGATGAAAGAACCGAAAAGAAGCACGAATTCACATATAAAGGAGGGATAGTAGAATTTATCAATTTCTTGAATAGCGACAAAACAGTTCTTCATCCGCCAATATATTTTCATCAAGAAAAAGAAGGGATAGATGTAGAAGTTGCTTTGCAATATACTGATACCTATACAGAAAACATTTTCGCATATGCCAATAGTATAAACACAAAAGAGGGAGGTACTCATTTAGCCGGATTTAAGTCAGGTATTACAAAAGCAATAACTTCCTACGCTAAGGAGCATAATTTAACAAAGGAAATAGAAATTGTGGGCGACGATACGAGAGAGGGGCTAACAGCAGTAGTAGCAGTAAAAATAGCTGACCCTCAATTTGAAGGACAGACCAAAACTAAACTCGGTAACCCGGAAGCAAAAGGGGTAGTAGAATCTCTTTCCACTACTTATTTTTCTGCCTATTATGAGCAAAATCCTACTGATGCTGAAAAAGCAATAAAAAAGATCTTATCTGCGTCCAAATCAAGAATAGCTGCCCAAAAGGCACGCGACCTGACAAGAAAGAAGGAACTATTTGAGCGCTCGCCATTGCCCGGCAAACTTGCTGACTGCTCAGAAGATAATCCCGATATTGCGGAGCTTTATATTGTAGAGGGCGATTCGGCAGGTGGGAGTGCGAAACAGGGTAGGGATAGGAAATTTCAAGCTATACTACCTATAAAGGGTAAAATTCTTAATGTCGAAAAGGCAACTGAGGAGAAAATCCTTTCGTCAGAAGAGATAAAAGCAATAATGAAGGCAATTGGGATAGGAGAAGAGAATATACGGTATAAAAAGATAATCATTATGACTGATGCTGATATAGATGGTTCGCACATAAGGACATTGCTTTTGACTCTATTTTATCGCCGAGCCAAAGAACTTGTTGAGAGTGGCTATATTTATGTAGCTCAACCCCCTCTCTATAAGATAAAGCATAAGAAAAAGATAATATATGCTCATTTGGAAGCTGATATGAATGAAAAGATAAAGGGTTTAGACCCGCAGCCCGAAATCCAGTTATTTAAGGGTTTGGGAGAGATGAATCCTGACGAACTGTTCTTTACCACAATGGACCCGCAAACTCGTCTGCTTAAGCAAATAACTTTGGAAGATGCGGTGGAAGCAGATAAGACATTTACTATCTTAATGGGTGAAAAGGTAGAGCCACGACGCCAATTCATAGAAGAGAACGCTAAGTATGTAGAGAACCTGGATGTGTAAATGAAAAGATGTAAGTAGTAAGCTGTAAGAATTAAGCTTAATTCTTATTGCTTAATCCTTATAGCTTGAATAATGCGGTATAGGATAGTATTTTTTGGTACTGGTGAGTTTGCTTGTCCCTCCATAGAGTTGATTGCTAATCACCATAATTTAGTAGCTTGTGTAAGTTCTGCCAAGCCCTGTCCGAGCAAAGATTTGGCAAGAAAGTTAGGAATAAAGATATTTGACCCTATAGACCCGAATGTAGATGAGTTTATAGAGGTACTTAAAACTCTTGCTCCTGAAATGCTAATTCTTGCTGACTATGGATATATTTTAAGTAAAGAGTTACTTGGTGTGCCGAGTATAGTGAGTATAGGTCTCCATCCTTCTCTCTTACCTGCATATAGAGGTGCGGCCCCTATTCAATGGGTAATTCTAAATGGCGAAAGTTATACAGGGATAACTACATTTATTATGGATCCTCGAATAGACCATGGGAATATGTTGATGCAGGAACAGGTTGAAATTTTACCATTAGAGACGCACGGCGAATTAGAAGGTAGATTAGCTAAAATAGGGGCACGGGTAATGTTAGAAACCATTGATAGATTTAGAGAATTGCTTCCCATTCTACAGCCCAAAGTTGTAAATGGAATGAGTTATGCCCGCAAAATAGGTAAGGAATTAAGGAAAATAAATTGGTCTTTTCCGGCAAATGAAATAGTTAATCTTGTAAGAGCATTATCTCCAATACCAGCGGCATTTACTATTTTTAGGGATAGACGATTAGAGATACTAAAAGCCATTTTGTCAGACAAACGCAGTGATGTAATCATCAAAAAGGGTGCTCCCGGAGCAATTATGATAGAGAAAAATAGATTATTGATAGGTGCTGGTGGTAGATGTGTTGAAGTGCTTATAGTTAAGCCAGAAGGTAAGCGTGAACAGACAGCTATTGACTTTATCAATGGCTATAGACCACGAGTAGGCGAAAGTATGGAATGAAAGAGAAGTCGGTTGATGCAATAAAAACCAAGAGATGGCGATTGACAAAGCCGTTACATTTACATACTATTAGTGAGGCAAAAGAATTTATTGACCATCTTGGCATACTAACTGTCTTTTCTGACAAGGTATTGCCCAATTTATATGATGCCACTTATAGTGCAGGAAAGCCAATAGCAAAGGACGGCTCTGAAGGTTGGGATTGGGATAGAATAGATAGGGCGTGGCAATTTGCCCTTATGCTGGCTCGTGATAAGATTGTCTTTTATGGTAAGTTAATCCGGAATAAGAATTTGCTCATTTCGATGAAAGCTTTTGCTTCCTTTTACAGATTATGGGGCGGGAAGGACTATTTAGACGAGTATTATGCGGGTAATTTATCCCATACCGCCAAAGAGATGATGGCAGTCTTTACTAAGCACAAAATCTTGAATACTAAACAAATTCGTTCCTATATTTTATTGCGAGGCAAGGAAGGGACAAAAGTATTACATAAAACATTAGTTGAATTACAGGGAAAAGGACTGCTAACTTGTGTTGGCAGTATAAGGAGAAGGAGTTGGGATACTTTTTTGTGGGGTATATTGGAAGATTGGGTGCCTGAGGAGATAAAGATAGAAGCGGCAAGTTTATCCAAAGAAGAGGCAATGACAAATATAATTAAGCAATTTGTATATAGTGTAGTAGTAACAGATGAGCTTACTATTACACGGTTCTTTAAGTGGAATGCTGAACAAGTGAGCGAGCGAGTTAATTATTTAGTTAGCAATGGTAGTTTGAATGTAGTTGATTTTGAAGGGAATGAATGTTTAACTTTGGAGGGGTGATGGAAATAAAAGTTGTAGAAATTGACAAGCCCGAGGATGTTAATTTTATTTTAGGGCAGTCTCATTTTATAAAGACGGTTGAAGATTTGTATGAAGCATTGGTCTCTGCTGTGCCTGGTATAAAGTTTGGGCTTGCTTTTTGTGAAGCATCAGGTCCCCATCTTGTCAGATTTGCTGGTAATGACGATGAACTTACTGGACTTGCCAAGCAAAATGCGCTGTCTATAGGGGCGGGTCATTCGTTTATTATCTTTATCCGCAATGCGTATCCGATGAATTTGTTGCCCAGAATTAAGGAAGTGCCGGAGGTGTGTAATATATTTTGTGCTACTGCTAATCCGACACAAGTGATTATAGTAGAGACTCTTCAGGGGGGTTCAACCCCAAGTAGAGGAATCATTGGAGTAATAGATGGAGCTTCACCTTTAGGGATAGAGGGTCAGAAAGATATAGAAGCGAGGAAGCAATTTTTGCGTGATATAGGATATAAAATAAAATAAGGGGGTGTGAGATGGAGTATAAGCATATCTTAGTTGATAAAAGGGATGGGGTGGTAAAAATTACACTTAATCGTCCGCCGCTTAATATATTGAACATTGAGATGATGAATGAAATGAATACTGTATTTGATGGATTGCAAAAAGAGACCCTAAAACTACTTGTAATTCAAGGTGGTGCACCACCTCAGGTGAAGGCATTTTGTGCTGGTGTTGATGTGTCTGAGCATACGGATGATAAGGTGAACGAAATGATGACTACATTTCACAAGATGTTTAAGTTGCTTAATTCTGTTCCCGCAGTCTCCATAGCGGTAGTAAATGGTGTTGCATTAGGTGGAGGGTGCGAGTTAGCTACCTTTTGTGATATAGTCATTGCTTCTGAAATAGCAAAGTTTGGTCAGCCCGAAATAAGGGTAGGCGTTTTTGCACCGGTAGCGGCGGTTATTTTGCCCCACCTTATTGGTCGTAATCGTGCGATTGAACTACTTGTTACGGGCAATACGATAGACGGCAAAGAAGCTGAACGCATAGGACTTATCAATCATTGTTTTGCAGTAGATGGGTTTCAAAATAAAGTGGATGAATTTATAAGCAGGATTGCCTCTATGAGTGCCTCTATCTTGCAATTGACTAAGAGGGCAGTAGATAAAGCACTATATTCAAGTGTAGTGAATAGTATAGAGCCGATTGAAGAGCTATATCTTAAAGAGTTGATGAATACAGAAGATGTTCACGAAGGGCTACGGGCATTTTTAGATAAGCGAATACCCAAGTGGAGCGATAGGTAAAAATTTTGGCTTGACAGAAGATAGATAAGTAGTAAATTCTAAACGGAGGTCAAGATGGAAAAATTTAAGACAATATATGATAATAGGCATCAGTATGCTAAGGAGTGGAAGTTAAGAACAGGCGGTAAGGTGATAGGTTATTTCTGCACATACATACCGGAGGAGATTTTGTATGCTGCAAACATATTACCTGTGCGTATATTAGGGAGTCATGAGCCACAAAGCGTGACCGAGCCACACATATTTGCTATGTTTTGTCCCTTTTGTCGTGATTGTTTGGCACAGGGGTTGCAGGGCAGGTATGATTATTTGGATGGCATTATGATAGCTCAAAGCTGCCTCCATATTCGCCAAGCTTATACGAGTTGGGACTTACACATACCGATGGATTATAGTTATTATCTTCCAATGCCTAATAATGTGCAGAGCAAACATTCTTATCCCTATCTGCGGAGTGAGTTAGTTGAGTTTAAGAAGTCAATAGAAAAGTGGACGGGTAAGCCCATTACGGATGCTGATTTGGATAAAGGGATAGAGATAATGAATACCAATCGCAGACTAATGCGACAGGTGTATGAGACGCGTAAGGATGATAATTCGCCTATTAGTGGATTAGAGGCAATGTATATGGTGGTGAGCGGGCAGATGGCAGACAAAACAGAACATAGTAATTGGATTAAAGAAGCATTAGCACTTCCTGTTAGGAAAAGGGATACCGGAGTTAGATTAATGGCTATAGGGAGTGAGAATGACGATACTAAGTTTATTGATATGGTGGAGGGATGTGGGGCGACCTTTGTGATAGATGACCACTGCACGGGGAGTAGGTATTTTTGGAATGAGGTAAAGGCGTCTCCATCTGATAGGTTATTGGCTATTGCTGAAAGATATATAGATAGGCCGGCTTGTCCATCAAAGGACTGGCCGGAGAGGCGTCGGATAGGGCATATTTTGCAACTGGCAAAGGATTACAGGGCACAAGGGGCTATCTTATTGCAGCAAAAGTTTTGCGACCCACACGAATTGGATATTCCGGCAATTAGGAAGGCATTAGAAAGTAGTGGGCTGCCTACGATTACTCTTGAATTGGATGTTACCGTGCCTATTGGTCAGTTTAAGACAAGGGTAGAGGCGTTTCTTGAAGAAATGTTGTTGGAGGAGGAGCTATTTTAGCATAGGAACATAGAGGAGAGCAGAAAAATCAAGGAGGGGTGAAGCGATGTCAACTGCGTTAGAAAAGATTAGAAAAGAAGTCCAATTGCTTACTCTACAAGAGCAGTTAAGATTAATAGAAAATCTTATTCATCAGTTAAGGGACACAACTCTTATTAGCGAGAAATTGCTTGACTTAAATGGTCTCTATGGACTTGGGAAAGGGTTATGGGAAGAAGATGCTCAGGAGTATGTTAATCAAATAAGAGAAAATAGAATATGAATATAGCGGAAGAGATTAGCCGAATTAAGACCATTTTTATAGACACGGCGCCTATTATTTATTATATAGAAGCCCATCCTCTATTTGGTCCTATTATTAAAGAGGTGGTAGATGTCTTTCAAGGCGGAAGGTTAAGTGCCTTTTCTTCTGTTGTAACTCTTACTGAGGTTTTACCTAAGCCAATTCAGGCAGGGAAAGGCGAATTGGCGAAAAGATTTACAGAGTTCCTGACAAGAGGGAGGAATCTTGCTTTTATAGAGATTTCGGCAAATATAGCAGAGAAAGCTGGTCAGTTAAGAGGAAAGTATTCTCTTAAATCATTAGATGCCATTCAACTTGCCGCAGCTATTGATATGGGAATAGATGCTTTTCTTACTAATGATAATGGGCTTAAACAGATAAGGGAGATAAAGATTTTAATTCTAAATGATTATTTAACAAAATGAGGTATATGGAGGTAAAATGAAGTATCCTACTGAGAAATTAAAGTGTTGGGATAAGGCGAAAGAGCTACGCTTACAGTATTACAAGAATTATGCGGAGGCGAAATCTACATCCAAAGCCGGTATAAGGTGGGCGGGTGGGGCGTGGCAGTTTGATGCTATTCCGTCGGGCTTGGGCGATGATGTGTATCCCTTGACAGGTGAGCCGTATGGGGCGTCTATTGCCTTTAATAAGGAGTTTGCCTTACAGTGTCAGGAGGCGGTTGAGAAGGCGAGGTATGCTCGGGACTTATGCTCCTATATGCGGAACTATTGGGGCTCGGTTATATTGAATAGGTATGCTTTTGGCGGCGAATTCCCGAAGCCCGATTTCCTGTGGCAGGACCATATGTGTTGCAGCCATGCCAAGTGGTATCAAGTAGCGGCTGAACTGGAGGGCGGCGTGCCTTATTTTGCGGTAGATGTGGCGGTGGGACCGGAAGACAGCATCAATGAGAACAAGATAGATTACATAGTAGCCCAGTTGCAGGATGGGATAGAGTGGATGGAGAAGGTAACGGGCAGAAAGTATAATGATGAATTACTAATTAAGGCGGTCTATAATCACTGTAAGTCCACTTCTCTATGGGCTGAGGTATGCACATACAACAAAGCCATCCCTGCACCTTTGGACGAGAAGTCAATGTACTCGCTATATGTGTTGGGGACTATACACAAGAGTTCGCAATGGGTAGCGGATTTTTATGCCGAGTTAAGGGATGAAGTCCGTGATAGAGTAAAGAGGGGGATAGCGGCAGTCGGGAATGAAATATCCAGAGTAATCAGTGATACACAGCCGCCGTGGG
>JACQXS010000102.1 GCA_016208615.1 Candidatus Stahliibacteriota bacterium
CAGTAGGTCATCCGACTGAACTTGACAGAGTATTTGGGACAGAGGTAAGTTGTGCGGGTACATCTCATCTTACGCCTGATAAGCTTGATAAGTTTTGCTTTGGCTCACCTATTGTTACTATAACTGCTGATGCAACGCTTCCGGGTGGTTTAGGGTCGTTTGGGTATGATGATGAGGGTATTCCGGCTCAAAGGTCATATATTATTAAGGATGGCGTATTTAGTGGCTATCTTACTTCTCGTGAGACTGCTCCTTTGATAGGTCAGAAAAGTAATGGTACGATGAGAGCGGCGGGCTGGAGCAATATACCGCTTATTAGAATGACGAATATAAATCTTGAACCCGGTAATTGGAAGTTAGACGATTTAATAGCCGATACTGATGATGGGGTGTATATTTGTTCTCCTACTATGCCCAGCATAGATGACAAGCGTCTAAATTATCATATCGGGTCAGAAGTAGGATGGCGGATTAAAAATGGTAAGCTAACAGAAATAATCAAGCGTCCAAGTTATACGGGCATCTCATATGAAATATGGCAAAATTGTGATGCTATCTGCGGTAAAGAGGAATGGGAACTATGGGGAGTTACGGGTTGCGGAAAGGGAGACCCGATGCAAGGTATGCATGTAGGGCACGGAGCATCTCCTGCAAGATTTAGGAAAATAAAAGTAGGATGAAAAATACTAAACTCTACGCTGTTACGAGTGAAAGGTTTGCTCTTAGGAGCGAGAGTTATATTCTTAGGAGCGAGAGTTATATTCTTGGGAGCGAGAGTTATATTCTTAGGAGCGAGAGTTATATTCTTAGGAGCGAGAGTTATATTCTTGGGAGCGAGAGTTATATTCTTAGGAGCGAGAGTTATATTCTTGGGAGCGAGAGTTATATTCTTGGGAGCGAGAGTTATATTCTTGGGAGCGAGAGTTCTGTTCTTGGGAGCGAGAGTTCTGCTCTTGGGAGCGAGAGTTCTGCTCTTGGGAGTGAACGGGTCATTGGAATCAGTGAATAAGAGGAGGAAATATGAGGACAAAGGAATATATTTTAGATTTAACTGATACGGCTCTTCATTCGGTGCAGGCAGACCAGCTTGAAGTAGGTATTTATAATCACGAAATGGGGGTTACAAGGTTTGCCAATTCTATCATTCATCAAAATATAGTCAAGGAAGGGGATGATTTTTGGGCCCGCGTAATTATTGGCAAAAAGATAGGCGGCACTTCTATTGGGTCGCTTTCTAAAGATAGAGTCATTGCAGGTATGCGTAGTGCGGCTGAATTGGCTAAATATCAAAAAGAGGATATGAATTTCCAAAGCTTACCCAAAGCAAAACCCATAGAACAGACAGAAGAGATTTTTCCAATAGAGCCGGCTGAGCGTGCGTCTTGTGTTGAAAAGATGGTTAAATGCGCCAATAAATATAATTTGACAGCTGCGGGTGCCATCTATACTACTCATACGCTACTTGGAATTGCTAATTCACTTGGAATTAGAAGTATCGGTAGGGGTGAGATGTCAAGAGCAGAGATAACAGTTATGTCAGATGATAGTTCAGGATTAGCTCATCAGACGGCTAAACACTTTAGAGATATAGACCCCGAATTACTTGCCGAGACTGCTTGTGAAAAGGCGTTGATGAGTAAAAAGCCAATTGAAATAGAGCCGGGCAAATATACTGTGTTGCTTGAACCGCGTGCAGTGGCTGAATTTATTGCATTCCTTAGTTATATTGGATTTGGGGCAAGAAGTTATTTGGAGGGAACAAGTTTTATGGCAGGTAAGATAGGGAAAAAGATAACCGGTGACAATATAACTATAGTTGATGATGCTTACCACCCTAACACAACTGGGTTTAGATTTGATTACGAGGGCATGCCAACAGAAAAGGTAATGTTGATTGAACAGGGAATAGCCAAAAATGTTTGCTATGATTCTTATTATGCGAATAAAGAGGGCAAAAAGTCAACCGGCCACGCTATGCCACAACCTAATTCTTATGGTCCTTATCCAAGGAATATAATTCTTATGCCGGGCAATAACACCAAAGAAGAAATGCTATCCGCAATTAGTGATGGGATACTGGTGACACGATTTTGGTACACAAGATTAGTTGACCCGGATAAGACTTTGATTACCGGGATGACAAGGGATGGTACTTTTCGTGTCAAGGATGGCAAAATAGCTGCCGGAATTAAGAATATGAGATATACGGCTAATATATTAGAGACACTTGGGAATGTGATAATGGGCGAAAAAGAACTTAAATTAATTGGCAATACGCTTGTGCCAGCTCTTCTTATTAAAGACTTTAACTTCAGCGGCAAGACGGGTTATTGAGCACAACTTATAGAGTAGGGCAGGCTCTGCCTTGTAAGAGATGAAAAATATCAAACATTATTTCTTTATCTTGTGGGAAAGGTTTCCAAACCTTGACAATCTATCAGGGCTGGGAAGCCCTTCCCACAAATCTTTTGTTTTGATTTTTAATCTTTAATTTTTGATTTAATAGGAGGTAAGATGAAACGAAGTAGCGTAAACGCTAAAAAAGTTTTAATTCTTGGTGCAGGGTTAGTGGCAAAGCCACTGGTAAGGTATCTTTTGGGACATAATTTTAATGTCGTGATGCTTACACGCACAGTAAGTAAGGCAGAAAATATGATTGCCTGTTGTAGCGAAGCGGAAATCCCGCTCCGGCGGGACCATCCAATGGGTGAGGCACATTCGGTAGATGTGACGACAGATTTTGATAAGCTTAATACCTATATTCCTAATGCTGATGTCGTCATTTCTCTTCTGCCTTATACATATCATCCGAAGGTTGCGGAGCTTTGCATTAAGTATAAAAAACATCTGGTCACTACTTCGTATGTTAGTGAGCCGATGAAATCATTGGACAGCCAAGCCAAAGCAGCCGGTATAATTATTCTTAATGAAATAGGACTTGACCCGGGAATTGACCATATGTCGGCGATGAAGATTATTCACGATGTCCAAAATAAGGGTGGCGAAATTAAGGCATTCAATTCTTATTGTGGTGGGCTGCCTGCACCGGAAGCAAATACTAATCCTTGGGGATATAAGTTCTCGTGGAGCCCAAGAGGTGTGGTACTGGCGGCCAAAAATAAAGCTCGCTACCTAAAAGAGGGTAAAGAAGTGAATATCGCTGGTGAGCACCTATTTGATGATTATGCAACTATTACTATAGATAAGTTAGCCACCTTTGAGGCTTATCCTAACCGTGACTCTATCCCCTATATTGAAAAATATGGTATCCCTACTACCGAGACAATGGCACGCTGGACTTTAAGATATCCAAGTTGGTGTAAGACTTGGAAAATAATTAAAGAGATTGGTCTGTTGGATGAGGCGGAACTAAATCTTGATAGCATTACATATAGAAAGTTATTAAGCGAGAAGTTAAATGTGAAATTAGAGCTTGATGTAAGGCAGAAATTCGAATGGCTGGGCTTATTTAATGATGAACTATTGCCTGTTAAGAAAGCGTCTTACTTGGATGTATTTGCTGAAAGACTATTAGAGAAACTTCAATACTTGGCTTCTGAACGCGATATGATTGTTTTGCACCACGAATTTATTGCCGAATATAAGAAGGGTAGCTTGGGCTTTAATGCACAAGCTCAGTATAGACAAGAGAAAATTACATCTACGCTTATAGATTTTGGTATCCCGAATGGTGATTCAGCAATGTCAAGAACAGTTAGTCTGCCTGCTGCTATTGGCACGAAATTGATTTTGGAAAATAGAATTAGTCTACGCGGTGTTTGTATTCCTGTTATGCCGGAGATTTATGAACCCGTATTAGATGAACTTGAAGAAATAGGGATAGTTTTTAAAGAAAGTAAGGAGCAGATATAACTATGTTGGATATAAAGTTTATTAGAGAGAATATAGAGCTTGTCCGACAGGCGATAGAAGAGAAAAATGAAAAGGTGGATTTGGATAAGATTGTTGAGCTGGATAATAATAGGCGACAACTTATTCAGGAATCTGATTTAATTAGGCAAAGGAAGAAAAAAATCTCTCAACAAGTAGCAGAATTAAGAAGAATGGGCAATGATTCACCAGAATCGGCGGGGACACTTTCCCCGCCAACCCCTACCCCCGATAAATCGGGGGAAAAAGATAAAACAAACAAATACCTTTGCTCGCACTTGCTCGCAAAATTAGTTGAAGATTCAAAATCCTTATCTGATAAAGAAAAAGAGATAGTTAACTCGCTTACTCAAATAGAAGCTGAACTCCATAATCTACTGATATGGATACCTAATATTGCTCATCCTTCTGTTCCGCGTGGTCAAAGCAAGATAGTCAAAGAGTGGGGTGGAGAGAGGCAATTTAATTTCCAACCTATTACGGCTGATGAGCTATGTAATACACTTGGGATTGTAGATTTTACATTGGGCAGCAAAGTGGCGGGCTCAAGCTTTCCTTGCTATAAAGGATTAGGAGCAAGGGTTGAGAGAGCATTAATTAATTTTATGCTGGATTTACATATCAAACAAGGATATACTGAAATATGCACCCCATTTGTTGTCAATCGCACATCTATGTTTGGTACTGCTCAATTACCCAAGATGGAACAAGAAATGTATGTCTGCGAAAAAGAAGACCTATTTCTTAATCCTACTACGGAAGTGGCACTCATAAATGTGCATAGCGGAGATATATTCAAAGAGCAAGACCTGCCTATAAATTACACGGGTTATAGTGCCTCATTCAGAAGAGAGGCTGGCTCATATGGACGGGAGACTAAAGGATTAAAAAGAGTACACCAATTTAATGAGGTTGAACTTATAAAGTTCACTAAACCGGACGAATCATATACAGAAATAGAGAAAATGGTCTCTGATGCCGAAGTAGTATTACAACTTCTTGGACTATCTTATCGGATAGTTCTGCTTTCGGCACAAGAAATGAGCTTTGCTTCTGCCAAGACATACGATATAGAGGTATGGGCACCCGCAAGTAAGGAGTGGTTAGAGGTTTCGTCTTGCAGTAATTGTGAGGATTTTCAGGCACGACGAGCGGGCATTAAGTTTAGGCAAAAGGGAAGCAGTCAGTTTGTTCATATATTAAATGGCACAGGTCTTGCTACTCCACGCACATTTATTGCCTTAGTAGAGCAGTATCAGGAAAAGGATGGAACTATAAGTATCCCCCAAGCCCTTATCCCATACATTAGGTAATTATTTGAGTTTTGAGTTTGCTATTATGACAAATGCAGTTGAAATAGAAAATCTATGTAAAAAATATGGTAAACTTCACGCACTGAATAATATCATACTCAATGTCCCGGAAGGTACTATTTACGGTTTGATTGGCCCGAATGGTGCTGGTAAAACTACTCTGATAAAAGCACTTGTCGGTGCATTGAAGCCAACTGGTGGAAGTGTAAAAGTTTTGGGCTTAGACCCGCTTCGTGACAAATGGAAACTCCGTCCTCAAATTGGCTATATGCCGCAGTCACCTGCTTTGTATGATGACCTTTCTGCAAAAAGGAATATCCTGTTCTTCGGAGGTGCCAAGAAAGTTTTGAGAGGCGGGGACGCCTTCCCCGCCAACCCCTACCCCGCCTTTGACGGGGGAAAACAGACAAAAACAAATTCTCTTGCTCGCACCTGCTCGCAAGAAATCAAGGCAACCGAAATCCTTGAATTCGCTGAATTGACAACCCGTGCTAATGACCTTGTACGGACTTTTTCAGGAGGGATGAAAAAAAGGGTCTCGCTCTGTTGTGCCCTTATACATCAGCCGAGAATTGTTTTTTTGGATGAACCTACCGCTGCTATTGACCCACACCTGAAATTACTGTTGTGGAAACTGTTCCGCCAACTTGCGAATAAGGGAGTAACGCTATTTATTAGTACACATCTGATGGACGAAGCGTTGCTTTGTGACAAAGTTGCTATTCTTAGAGATGGCGAAATCCTTACTGTTGATACGCCGCAAAAAATTTTGGAACGGGGTAAAACATTATTGAAAATTTATGAAAACGGGGAACTGAAAGAAAGCATTATTGATTCAACCCCAGAAGCCATAGCCAAAGAATTACAAAGATTCGGCTTGAAACAAAGTATTTCATCCATCACTATTCATCCTGATAGTATTGAAGATATTGTTCTGGCGATTATTAGGGAAAAAGAAAAGACATTAGACCATAGACATTAGACTTAAGGTGATAAAACAATGAATGCACTTATTATAGCTAAACGAGTGATAAAACAGTTGCAGGGTGATAGACGGTTTTTGGGATTGTCCATTATCGCTCCGCTTATCATAATTTATTTCCTAAAAGTTCTTTTTGATGCATTCCCGTCTAATCCGTTTAGTATTCCTGTAACAAATTATGCCATCCCTTTCATCGCATTTATTGTGCATTTTTTGAGCTTTATTTTATGTGCCATATTGCTTGTACAGGAAAGGACAAGGGGAACTTTGGAAAGAATGCTTATCAGTGGGTTTAACCGGACTTCTATTATTGGAGGTTATACACTCGGCTACATAGGACTGGCAACCCTTCAGGCATCAGTAGTACTTTTTGAGTCGCTTTGGCTTTTTGATTTGAATTTTGATAAAAAGACGATTCTTATTTTGTTCATTGTTATTTGGCTACTTGCCGTTGTTTCGGTGATGATAGGAATCTTTATTTCTACTTTCGCACGCCACGAAGGACATGTATTTCCTTTTATTCCACTTTTCGTACTACCTTCCCTTTTCCTGTCAGGAGTAATAATTAATGTAGATGCTCTACCCGGATGGGCTGAATTTATCGGAAAATGCTTCCCTCTACATTATGCGGTGAATATTATTCACGAAATCATAAAGAAAGAATATTCATTGAATAAAACTTACATTGATTTTGCTATCCTCAGCGGATACATTTTCTTTTTATGGATTCTTGCCTCGCTTACAATGAGAGAAGAGGTTTAACCTCACGGAATAATTCTTTCCTCCCCCAAAATACAAATGTCTAAAAAACTCTTCCCTTTTGGGATTTGGAGTTTGTCCCGCTTTCTTCGGGATCCCGCATTTGCGGGAGGATTTGGGATTTTATCATTTAGTGTTCCTTTGTGTTTTAGTGACTTCGTGGCAGAGTATTTAGGTTTTCTCTTTTTGAACTTTTTTGCTTGACAAGATGAAAAAGCATAATAAATTAAGAACAGAATGAAAAGATTAGGTATTGATTCTCTCTCTGCGGAAATCAGCTTCTACACATTGCGAGTATAAGCAAAGCAACCCCACTTTTAATCGTAGTAAATA
>JACQXS010000097.1 GCA_016208615.1 Candidatus Stahliibacteriota bacterium
AGGGCCTCGCGGCCCGGTGGATTTCAAGTCCACTGCCTTACCAATTAGGACTAACCCTCCTCATATCAAATCAAAAATCAAAATGCGAATATCAAAAATCAAGTCAAGGGTAGAATTGGGTCTCCCGACCCAATAAGAACTTCCAACTCAATAAGAACAAGTCATGTTGCTATCCTATTCCCCTCATTTGTGCAAGGCATAAAAGCCTCCGCCATAACGGAGTCCCGCCCCGGCGGTGACTTGTCTACCCTTACGACTTGCTACTTCTTACAACAATGCCCAGAGTGAGCACATTACTAATGTTATTGTGCTTAAAAGTTTAGCCACTACATGCAAAGATGGGCCTGCACAATCCTTCAATGGGTCGCCAACAGTATCGCCACATACAGCAGCAGCATGAGTTGGTGTTCCCTTACCAATAACATTACCATTTTCATCTTTGAGTTGTCCATCTTCAATCATCTTTTTCGCATTATCCCATGCACCGCCGCCATTATTCATAAAAGCCGCCAAGAGAATAGCTCCAATAGTACCTACCATAAGCAATGCCCCTACTACCATAGCGGCATCATAATTTGGGTTGAGATACTTAAAAATAACTCCCGTAGCTATAGGCAGAAGCACAACTAATAACCCCGGTGCAACCATTCCCTTCAAAGCTGCTTTAGCCGTAATATCCACCGCACTTGCATAATCCGGTTTTGCCGTCCCTTGCATAATAGCGGGTGAGTTCCTAAATTGCCGTCTTACCTCATCTATAATTTCACTTGCCGCTATACCCACTGCTTTAATGGAATATGAGCTAAATAAGAACACAAGCATAATGCCCAAAATTCCGCCCACAAATACCTCAGGACAGACAAAATTTATGACCGTGAACCTGCCTTCTACTCCATAGCGGAATAGCGATATACGGTCCAAATAAGCCTGGAATAATAAGAAAGCAGCCAGCCCAGCCGATACCATAGCATAACCCTTTGTTAAAGCCTTAGTAGTATTGCCAACAGCATCCAGTCTATCAGTGATACGCCGAGTATCTGCACCTGTACCTGCCATTTGATTGATTCCATTAGCGTTATCGGTTATGGGACCAAATGTATCCTCGGCAAGTATAAATGGACAAGTCATCAACATACTCATTGTAGCCACTGCTGTACCGAAAGCACCCAGGCACCAAGGTTCTAACCCACTTATATTACTTTGAACTCCTAACCAATAAGAAAGTAGTAAAGCACCACCAATAATAAGTGCAGTAGGCAAAACAGTTTCAAACCCTACTGACATACCAACTACTATATTAGTAGCTGCTCCTGTCCGCGAAGCATTAGCAATCTTTTTCACAGGACCGAAACGAGGTTCAGTATAATATTGGGTTACATAAATAATGAGTATGCTTGCTAATATACCGACAACCCCTGCCCAGAATAACCAAATACTGTGAAGCATTATGTTCACTACAAAATACAAGGCGATGATACTTAAACCTACTGCTACATAATATCCACGATTAAGTGCTGACATAGGGTTTTCGGTTTCATTTTTTGCCCGCACACACATTATACCTATCATACTGGCAATAAGCCCACAGGCACGAAGAACTAATGGGAATAATATCCATGCTATTTCTCGTGTAGTAGTGTATAACACAATTCCTAATATCATAGCTCCTATATTTTCTGCGGCTGTTGATTCAAATAAGTCAGCTCCACGACCTGCACAATCACCTACATTATCTCCGACAAGGTCTGCAATAACTGCTGGGTTACGAGGGTCATCTTCAGGAATACCAGCTTCTACTTTACCTACAAGGTCTGCTCCCATATCAGCTGCCTTAGTATAAATTCCACCCCCAAGTTGTGCAAATAAAGCAACCATACTTGCCCCAAATCCAAATCCTACAATAAGATGAGGAGCTATGTCAGGATAAACAGCACCCCCGAAAGCAAAAAATATAGCCGTTACACCAAGTAAGCTTAAAGCCACAATTAAAAACCCCGATACTGCACCTCCATACAAGGCTACCTTAATAGCGGCATTCAAACTCTGACAAGAAGCAGCGGCACAACGAACATTAGACTTTACAGCTATAAGCATACCTACAAATCCAGCTATCCCTGAACATAAAGCACCCGCAAGAAACGCAATACTTGTTCGCCATCCTATTCCAAATCCACTTAACCCTAATTTGGCTAACTCATCTTCACCACTTAACTTCCCTACTAAAACACCAATAACTATGGATGTAATGACTGCAATGATACCAATAGTAGTGTATTGGCGTTTAAGGAAAGCCCAAGCACCTTCAAAAATTATACCCCCTATTTCTTGCATCTTGGGAGTGCCTTGGGGATGGCGCATAACCTGCCTAATTAAAGTAATAGCAAATATCAGGGCTATTACAATGCCAATAGGCACAACCCAAAAAATCCCTCCTATCTCAACCATCCTTCCCTCCTTGTTAAAATTGTTAAATTACAAAATCTCATTTCTAAACAGCTTATTATAGATTTTAACTCCATCTTGTCAACCACAAAATTGCTACTATTTTAAATTTATTTATTTTTTTTCTTGACTTATGGAAATTTTGTTTTAATTTCTCACAAAATAGGAGGGAGTAAAGATTTTTTAAAGTATGTAAGTTTAAGAGAGTGAAAATGACTTGCATATTTTAAGAAATCTGAATTTAGAGGGGTCTGCGTAAGACCCTATTTTTTATATATGATAGACGGGGTAGTAGTAAAGAAATTAAGAGTAATACCGGATGAGAGGGGTAGATTGATGGAAATACTCAGGTCCGATGATGCTATTTTTCATCATTTTGGCCAAGTGTATATGACTACTGCTTATCCAGGAGTAGTCAAAGGTTGGCATTATCATAAAGTTCAACACGATAATATGGCTTGTATAAAAGGGATGATGAAAATAGTACTCTACGATGCGAGAAAAGATTCCAAAACATATAGTGAGGTACAGGAATTTTTTGCAGGTGTTCACAATCCTATACTTATTCATATACCTCCGTATGTATATCACGGATTTAAGTGTATATCAGAGGAGGAAGCCCTTGTGATAAATGTTTCTACCGAGGTATATTGTTATGAAAATCCAGACGAATATAGGATAGCCCCTCACAATAATGAAATTCCGTATAATTGGGAAAGGAAAGATGGTTAAAGAAAAGAGTCCAATAAAAATAATCAATTTAACACCAGAGAATGAGAAACTATTTTTTGTATGTTTAGAAGATTGGTCTGATGAAATAAAAGAAGCAGGCAATCATAAAGAAATTTGGTGTAACAAGATGAAAGATAAGGGATTGCGAGTAAAATTAGCTCTTGATGATAATGGAGTAGTGGGTGGTATGATACAATATATTCCTGTTGAGTACTCATCTGTGGATGGCAAGGACCTCTATTTTATCAATTGTATCTGGGTACACGGGTATAAACAAGGTAGAGGTAATTTTCATAAAAAAGGAATGGGCAAAGCTTTATTGCAAGCAGCAGAAGAAGATGTAAAAAATCTGGGTGCTAAGGGTATAGTTGCCTGGGGAATCCCTTTGCCATTTTGGATGTCGGCATCGTGGTTTAAGAAGCACGGATATAAAAAAATAGATAAATTAGGAGGATTACTTGACCCCATTTTATTGTGGAAACCGTTTGCCGAAGATGCTGTTCCACCCAAATGGATAAGGCAAAAGAAAACCCCAATCAAAGAGTCTGGCAAGGTTGTAGTTACTGTACTCAAAAATGGCTGGTGTCCGGCACAAAATATGGTTTTTGAACGAGCTAAAAGGGCGTCGTTGGAGTTTTTAGACAAAGTGATATTTAGAGAGGTTGATCATTATTTATAAATGACAAGCAGGTTAGAACTGGGCCACCACCTTCATATAATAAGATAAAAAAGCTAATAGAAAAACAAGTTAAGAAAGTAAAGGGGTAGAAATGAATTTATTAGTTACGGGAGGTGCAGGTTTTATAGGGAGTAATTTTGTAAAAATGGTACTCAGAGAGCATCCCGATGTAAAAAAAGTAACAGTTCTTGATACTTTAACCTATTGTGGCAATTTGGACAATTTTGATAAAGAGACTTGGAAAAATGAGCGTTTTTCTTTTTGTCAGGGCAATATTCTTGATAAGGATTTGGTGTTTAATTTAATTAAAACTCAGGATATGGTAGTGCATTTTGCCGCCTTCACTCATATAGACCGCTCAATAGACCTTGCCGACCCATTTATAGACACTGATTTTAAGGGCACATTCGTTTTACTGGAAGCGATAAGGAGAAATCCAATTAAAAGGTTTGTGCAAATATCTACTTCAGAAGTTTATGGTAGTTATCGCCGTACAATGGATGAAGAGCATCCCATAGCTCCTCAATCTCCATATGCGGCGAGCAAGGCGGGTGCGGATAGACTTGTGTACTCATATTGGGCGACTTATAAGTTACCAGTAGTGGTAGTGCGACCATTTAATGCTTACGGTCCACATCAGTATCCGGAAAAGTTAATTCCTTTTTTCATCTCTCGTGCTATAGAAGATAAGGAGTTGTTGATTTATGGAGATGGTAAGAATACTCGGGACTGGACATATGTATCTGATACCGTGAGAGGTATATGGGAAGCATTACAAACTCCCGGTATAGAGGGAGAGGCAATCAATTTGGGTTCCGGCGAAGAAGTAGATGTGCTTACTATTAGTAAAATTATACTTGACACTCTTAATAAACCGAGTAGTTTAGTAAAATTCATATCCGACCGGCCGGGACATGTTAAAAAATTGCTCGCTGATTATAGTAAAGCAATAAATATGTTAAATTGGGAAGCAAAAGTTAAGTTTGAGGATGGAATTAGCCAGACAATAAAGTGGTATATAGAGAATAAGTGGTGGTGGGAGAAAATAAAATCTAAGCCCGAATATAAAGAGTTTGAAAATGAGTGGTATGGGAAGTTAAAAAAATAAAGAAATATAAATAAATGATTACATTATTGCTATTATTAGTTTTGCCACCTGTGCCAACGGATTATAAGTTGCAAATAGGAGATGAGTTAGCCATAACGATAGCTGGGAATATAAACTTTACTTATAGTCAGGCAGTTTCTCCTGAGGGGATTATTTTTATTCAATCAGGTGGGTTTTCACTTCGTAGTCCAGCAGGCGGCGACATAGTACCATCAGGGGGAACTATTTTGGGTACGGTAAAGGTACTTGGGCTTACATTAGATGAGGCAAGAAAATTAGTAGAACAGGAAGTTAAACATTACTTCAAGAATATTAGCATTTCATTATCAATTATGAGATTTGAGGATGTTGTGTATGTTGAAGGTGGAGTAGTACGACCGGGAGCGTATTCATTTTTCCCAGGTAAGACAGTAAGGGATTACATAGGATTGGCAGGTGGACCGGTTCCTTCAGGGGATATTGAAAATTTTAATCTCACACCCCCAAATAATGAAGTAAAAGGTGCTGGTAATTTAGACTTCTCTCCGTCTCGTAATTCTGTTATATTTGTGCCTTATGCATATGTGTATGTAAAGGGTGAGGTGAACCGACCTGGTAACTTTTCATATGAATCTGGCAAGAAAGTATTGCATTATATAGGAATGGCAGGTGGACCAACTGAGAGGGGGAATATTAAAAAGAGCTATGTCATTAAGCGAGATGGTACTAAAGTTAGTATTGATAAAACAGAGATAGAAAAGGAAGATATAATTGTAGTAAGTAAAATTTATTTGAAGTGGTGGCAAGATTATGTTGTTATCGCATCTACCGCCACATCTATTTTAATAGCTTGGCTAACTTTACAAAAATAAATGAAGCAAATTGGGATAGTGGATTATATAGAAGTATTAATTAGAAAGAAGCGGCTTATTTTCTGGAATACTATTATTATTACTGGTCTGGCAATTATTATTTCTTTTATTTTGCCTAAAAAATATACCTCTTGTGCTTCACTTTTACCTCCTCTTTCGGGAACAGAAGTTTTGGGTAGCGGGATAATGGAGGCTTTAACTGATATATCTGCCTTGCGTAGTGGACTGGGAATTTCAACACCTTCTGATTTATTTGCGAAGATTTTAGAATCCGAAAAAATAATGGACGGAGTAATTAAGGAGTGTAATTTAATGTCTATCTATAAAGCAAAAACAAAGACTAACGCTTATCGGACACTTACGGCTGCCACAGATATAGCTGTAACTCCTGAGGGCATAATTAGTATAGCTACGACCGCCAAATTCCCAAATCTTGCAAAGCAGATAACAGAGTCGTATATCAAGAATCTTGATGAAGTGAACAAAGATTTAGTTATGAGCATAGGTAAGCGAAATCGTATATTCCTTGACAAAAGACTTGAACAAGTAAAAGAAACTCTTAAATTGGCAGAAGAATCCTTAAGAGAGTTTCAAGAATCTCATAAAACTATATCAATAGAGGAAGAAATAGCACCTATCCTCCATACAGCAGCAGACCTAAAGGCACAAATCTTGGCTTACGAGGTACAATTGGGTATTCTGAGTCAATATGCAACTGATGAGAATCCAGAAGTTATTAAAGTTAAGTCGCAAGTTGAGGAGCTTGATAAGAAGTTGAGAGCTATAGAGTATAAAACAGATAGTACTCATTTTGGAATTGGCTTTTCCATTCCGTTTAAAAATGTACCTACGGTTACATTGAAATTAGTAAGGTTAAAAAGAGAGATTATCGTTCAAGAGAAAGTAATTGCTCTGCTCACAGAACAATATGAGAAGGCTAAAATTCAAGAAGTTAAAGATACTCCGACCATTAATGTGCTACAAGAGCCACGCATTCCAGACCTGAGAAGTTTTCCTCGTCGTAGGCCTATAATTATGGGTGCTTTTATTTTAAGTTTCACATTAAGCATTCTTATGGCATTTTTATTAAATTGGTCGGAAAATCTTACGACAGAGGAAAATGAGAAATTAAGAAAAATAATTGCTTTGTTAAAAAGGAGGTAGTCTGTGCTTGACCAGAAAATAAAAACTAATCAGGCAAAAGTCGGAGTTATAGGATTGGGCTATGTGGGACTACCATTAGTTCTTCATTTTGCCAAGAAGGGATTTAAAAGTATAGGGTTTGATATAAAAGAGAGTAGGGTTCTTCTTGTGAACCAAGGTAAAAGTTATATCAGGGATGCGGATGAGCAAGAGTTGTATAAGGTTATTAAAGCTAAAAAATTAACTGCTACCCAAAACCTTACTCGGTTGGCTGAATGTGATATAATTCAAATCTGTGTCCCTACTCCTGTAAATCCGAATAAGGAGCCGGATGTTTCTTATATAGTAGATACTTCTAATAGTATTCTTAAGACTCTGCGTAAGGGACAACTTATTATCTTAAAGAGCACTACTTTTCCCGAAACTACACAAAAAATTGTGCTTCCTATACTTGCTAAATCTGGACTTAAAGTAGGGAAGGATTTTTATTTAGCTTTTTCTCCTGAGCGAATAGACCCCGGGAATAAAAAATTTACTATCGGCAATACTCCTACGGTAGTTGGTGGTATTACTTCCAAATGCACTGAGCTTGCATTCCTTCTTTACAAAACTGTTGGCTGTAAAGTTATCTCAGTAAGTTCAGCGAGTGCGGCGGAAATGGCTAAACTACTTGAAAATACTTTTAGGAATGTCAATATAGCTCTTGTAAATGAACTTGCCCAATTATGTGAGCGGATGGGAATAAATATATGGGAAGTAATAGTGGCAGCTTCAAGTAAACCATTTGGGTATATGCCATTTTATCCGGGACCGGGCGTAGGTGGACATTGTATTCCTATTGACCCATATTATTTATCTTGGAAGGCACGGGAATATGATTTTCATACCTCGTTTATTGAATTATCGGCAAGGATAAATGATAATATGCCATATTATGTGGTAGACCAAGTAATAGAGGCAATAAGTAGGTATGGAGTATGCCCATCTAAATCCACTGTATTGGTGCTTGGCGTAGCATTTAAGAAAGATGTAGAAGATTTGCGTGATTCACCGTCGTTGAAGCTATTAGGATTATTATTAAGAAAAGTGGGCAAAATATATTATAATGATCCATATGTTAGGAGTATAGAGTTGAACAATCGTAAATATAAATCAGTTCCGTTAACAAAGATAAGAGAGGTAGATTGTGTAGTCATAGCAACAGACCATAGTGTATATGATTATAAAAAGATAGTCCGTCAATCCAAATTAGTTATAGATACGCGTGGTGCTACTACCCATATCCAAGGAGGTAATATCGTATTGCTTGGTAGTTAGTGGTCTTAATTAGATTATTTACTCACCATTGTCCTACCCTAAGAGTAAGATTGTGTACAATAACAATCTCGCGTCTCATAGTTTATGTTCCTACAAGTATCAAATGAAAAAAATTCTCTCCATTATAGGAACGAGGCCGGATGCAATAAAAATGGTGCCTGTCATAAAAGGAATAGAGTCCCGTAAAGATATTTTTAAGTCAATAGTAGTTGTCACGGCACAGCATAGACAATTGTTGGACCAGGTACTACAAGTTTTTTCTATTGCCCCTGATATAGACCTTAATGTAATGGAAGAGGCACAGGACCTGTATTATATAACTACACGGATACTTACTGAACTGAAATCTATTCTTAGAAATGAAAAGCCGGACTTGGTTTTAGTTCAAGGTGATACAACTACAACATTTGTAGGCGCACTGGCTGCTTTTTACGAGAAGATTCCAATAGGACACATAGAGGCAGGACTTAGGTCTCATAATAAATATAGCCCATATCCTGAGGAAATGAATCGTAAGTTCACTGATACAATCTCTGACCTGCTCTTTGCACCTACTCAAATAGCTAAATCTAATTTGCTGCGCGAAGGTGTACTTGAAGAAAAGATATGGATTACAGGGAACACGGCAATTGATGCTTTATTTATGGGTTTAAGTATGGATTATAGATTTGAAGATAGGAGATTAAGAGATATTGTAGAATCTGGCAAACAGTTTATTCTCGTAACTGCTCATAGGAGAGAGAGTTTTGATGTTCCATTAAATAATATCTGCACAGCATTGCTTGAAATTAAGGATAAATTTAGTGATATAGAAATAATCTACTCAGTGCACCCTAATCCAAATGTAAAAATACCAGTGCATAAGATATTAGGAAAAAGCCAAGGTATATATCTCATAGAGCCGCCAGACTATCTTTGTTTTATAAATTTAATGAAACACGCTAAACTAATATTAACAGATTCGGGTGGAATGCAGGAGGAAGCACCTTCACTAAATAAACCTGTATTAGTTTTACGAGAAGTTACCGAAAGAGTAGAGGGAATAAATACAGGTAGTGCTATTTTAGTTGGTACGGATAAGCAGAAAATAGTGAGCGAAACAATTGCTCTGTTGACTGATAAAGATAAGTATGGGAGAATGTCAAATTTACCTAATCCATATGGAGATGGTAAGGCAAGCGAGAGAATAATAAACAGCATACTTAAATTTTTTGGATTATACTCCCAAAAAGACGGAAATTTTGAATAAAATGAGTACTCAAGATATAGGTACACTACATCGTGTAATAAAGAATTTTTCTTCTCAGGCGATAGCAGAAATCGCGACCAAAATTTTGGGTTTTATTGCCGTGATTTACTTGGCGAGAGTTTTTGGACCAAAAGACTTTGGTAAGATTAGTTTTGCGTATGCTATTGTAACCTATTTTATGCTTATCACAGATTTAGGACTTCAAACTTTAGGAACGAGGGAGATAGCCAGAGTAAAAACAGAATTATATAATTATACGAATAATATAATTACTTTAAGACTATTATTAGGGATATTGTCTTTTGTTTTATTAATATTATCCGTATTTTTATTTAATAAGCCTCTGGAGATAAAACTTCTCATAATCTCATATGGACTTATTCTAATTCCATCGGCATTATTTTTTGAGTGGATATTTCGTGGTATTGAGAGGATGGAATTTATTGGGATTGCAAAAGTATTAGATAAGGCATGCTATCTTTTTTTGGTTATTTTTTGGGTAAAAAAGGTTAATCAATTATTGCTTGTTCCTTATTTTTGGTGGGCTGGCAATGTGGTAGGCAGTATATTCCTTCTTTATATATTTACGAAGAACTTCAAATTCCCAAGATTAGAATTTAACCCCATATTTTGGGTAGGGTTATTAAAAAAATCTATTCCTCTGGGACTTGCGTGGCTAATGATTCAAATCTCATTTAATTTTGACTCGGTAATGCTTGGATTTATGAAAGGGGAGAGAGAGGTAGGATTATATAGTGCTGCCTATAAGATTATACTGTTTGTATTTATGTTGGGCGGAGCTTACATTATTGCCATATTTCCTGTAATTTCCAGATACTATAAGGAGTCGTACGAACGGCTTTGTAATCTATTGTCTCGGTCAGCCAAGTTAATGCTCACTATAGGAATTCCAATTGCAGTGGGAGGGACATTAATTGGTAAGCAGATAATACATATATTTTATGGCCCGGAATATCAAGAGGGAGCAGTAGCTTTTCAAATATTAGTATGGTATATAACTATTAGTTTTATTGCGATGGTCTATTCTAATTCACTAATTGCTTGCGATAGAGAGAAAGAATATAGTATTGGAGTTGCCTTAATGGCAGGTACGAATTTAATTTTAAATGCTATACTAATCCCACGATTTAGTTTAGTTGGCGCAGCCGTGGCAACTGTAGTGGCTGAGGGTGTATTGTTTATTTATTCTTATCAAAGGTTTAATAAAATAGGAAAAATTAGCTTTGTGAATTATATTTGGAGACCAACCTTTAGTGCTATATTAATGGGTAGTTTTATTTTTTTGTCTCCCATAAAGTCGCTTTTTTTAATTATCCCAATCAGTATATGCATATATTTGGGTGGACTCTTTGTATGTAAAGGAATTTCTTTGGAAGAAATAACTTTTATTAAGAGAGCTTTATTGGATAAGGGATGAAAATTACATTTGTATTACCTTTTATTGGAATAACTGGCGGAGTTAGAAGTATATTTACGATTTCGCAAGAGTTAATGAAAAAAGGGCATAATATATCTATTATTTATCCGATTATTCCTTCTCGTCCTTATAAATTTAGCGGATGGAAATCGTGGAGCAAGGGTTTTTTTATTAATTTATGCAACCGAGAAGACTGGTATAAAAAGGAGGGCTACAATTTGAATATAGTCGGTGTACCATATCTTAGTGATAAATATTTCCCAGTCAGTGATTTTTTAGTTGCTACATCTTGGCATACAGTAAGACCTGTAGTTTCTGCTCATCATCAGAAAGGAATAAAAATCTACTTTATTATGGGATATGAAATATGGGGCGGAAACGAAGAAGTTGTTAAAAAAACCTATAAATTTCCAATACATAAAATTACTACTTCTCAATGGCTTAAGAAAGTTCTTTTAGAAAAAGTGGGCGAAGAAGTGGTTTATACTGTACCTCAGGGGGTAGATTTCGGTATGTTTTATCCGCCAAAGGAAAGGGTTTTTGGCAGTAAAAGGGTGCTTATGTGTTATTCTCCTTTTAAGATAAAAGGTATGGATGATGGAATAAGAGCTTATGAAATAGCGAGGAGAAAAATTCCCAATCTAAAACTGGTAATGTTTGGTGGAAACAAACTACCAGGATTATCAGTAGATATTGAATATCACAGAAGAGTGTTTGGTAAAGAATTAAGAGAACTGTATTCTTCCTGTGATATTTTTTTATTCCCAAGCAGAGAAGAAGGATGGGGCTTACCTCCAATGGAAGCGATGGCATGTAAATGTGTACTGGTAGCTACAAATGTAGGTGGTGTGCCAGAATATACTATTCCTGGCAAAACGGCTCTCGTATCTTATCCAAATAATCCTAAAAAGTTAGCCGATAATTTAATAATGTTACTTGAAGACGATAAAAAATTAGAGGAAATTGCAAATTTAGGTTATCAATATATTAAAGGGTTTAGCCGGAAGAAGGGTGCGGAAATTTTTGAAAAAATACTTACAGGGTTAAATAAAAAATGATAGCACATTTTTTAATCAAAAAAACTAATCTAATTTTTATGGCTATGCTATTACAACTTCTTATAATAGCAGTTTATTTTGTAATTGGAGTAAATACTAATATGAGTTACGCAAATAAATTTCTTATCGGTGTATTATTTGGCTTTTTATTGCTTATTTTGATGGGAAAACCCTATTACTTACTTTTATTTTTGGCTTTAATTTTACCTTTTGGTAGTATAAAAGTTCCGGGTACTTTTTTTACGGCTATAGATTTTATTATATTTGGTATAACTATTTCATTAATTCTTAATTCATTTCTAATGAAAGAGAGTTTATTTAGAAATTTTACAGAAACTACTTTGATAATTTTACTTGGACTTACGGTTTTAGTCTCTTTAATTCATGCTATTTCAAGAGGGTGGGGTTCAGTATGGGCTTTGGAACAAAGTCTACATTTTTTAGTCTTTATTTTATTTTTTATTGTTGCTTCAAGTATTTTAGAGAGCGAAGAGCAACTTTTTAAATTAGCTCTTGTGATAATATTTTCGTTCACAATTTATACTTTAATGGTACTTAAAGGATATTTTACAGGAGGGATGACTTTTATTGGCGGGTTAAGAGGGATTAAAATGGGCAAAGGATATGCTCATGCTAATTTAATTGCATATCTATTAAATCCTGTGATTTCGTTGGCATTAGGAATATTCCTTGTATCTAAAAACAAATGGTTAAAAACTTTTTTAATGACTGTATTAGGTGCAATGTTTTTTGCCATTGTTCTTACACTTTCTCGCGGAGGTTGGATAGCAATTGGGTGTATTATTATTTATTATTTTATTAAGACTAAAAATATAAAGAAAAACTTACCTATTTTTATATTGATTCTTATTGTTTTACTTTATAAAAATCTATACTTAATCATTAAATTTAGATTTGGAACTACTTTCACTCTTGCTTTTTCTGCTCTTGTTGGAAGGATACACTTATGGAAGAGTGCCATAAGAATAATTGCAGATAATTTTCTTGTAGGAGTTGGAGTGGGAAATTACCAAATTATTAAATATGAGTATGGATTTCCTTGGCTATTCGACCCACTTAAAAGCCGTTCTACTCATAACTTGTTCTTGGAAATCTTTGCTAATTTAGGAATAATAGGATTTGTCTTATTCTTTTTGCTATGTTTTATGATATTTTTTAAACTAAACCGCAAAGTCAAATCTGTAGGCAATAAAGATGATTATTTGAATGGCATTATGTTAGGAATTGCAGGAGGATTAATTGGGTATATAATTCATGGGATTGTTGATTGTCCTATAGCTAACCAGTCGGCACTTACTATATTAGGTTTATTGTTAGCAATGGGAGTAAGTGCCGCAAGAATAGCACAAAATCATGATAAAACTTTCTATAATAATTGTTAACTGGAACGTTAAGCATTTATTAGAGTCTTGTTTGGCTTCTATATATAGATTTACTAAGGAGATAGAGTTTGAAATTATTGTGATAGATAATAATTCTCCAGATAGATCAGTAGAGATGATAAAGAGCAAATATCCACAAGTCTATTTGATTGAGAATAAAGAGAATGTTGGTTTTGCCAAGGCAAGTAATCAGGGTATTAAAGTAGGTAAAGGAGATTATTTCTTATTACTTAATCCTGATACTATAGTCCACGAAGAGAGTATAGATAAAATGCTCAATTTCATTCTCAAAAGACCTGACATTGGAATATTAGGGCCCAAAGTGTTGAACCCGGACCAAACGATTCAGCTTGTATGTTCTGGAAGGGTTCCAACTCTTTCAAAAGTTTTTTTATGGCAAACATTTTTTAAGATTGATAAAAATTTGGATGGTAGTAACCCCTGGTATTTTACTCCATTTACGACAACAGAAATAGACTGGGTCTCTGGAGTATGTATGATGATCAGAAAAGAAGTATTCAAGCAAATTGGACTTATGGATGAAAATATCTTTGCATACTTTGAGGATGTAGATTTTTGCTATCGAGCAAGACTAAAAGGTTGGAAAGTATATTACTTTAATGAGGCAAAAATCACTCATTTGCTTGCTAAGAGTTGGACTTTTTTTCCTTCCAAGATTGTTACAATAAAACTTGAAAGCGAACTTATCTTTTTTGCAAAACATTATGGAAAAAATGTTGCTTTTATCTGTATGCTACTTACCGCTTACGGTTCACTCACAAGAATTTGTATTTGGTCATTCTTTTATTTATTCAATAAAAAAAGAGCTAAAAAGAAGCTCAGTGAACATAAAATAATCTTGAAATCACAATTTCCTGCGATAAAAAGATTTTTATCAAAGAATCTACATAAATATGAGAATAGCTATTGATGCCAGAGTAACTCAAGACTATACAGGAGGGGTTACGCCCGGTACTCGTGTTCCTGAAGATTACAAGGGTGGATTTACAACTTACATTCTCAACCTCCTAAGAGTGCTCAAAAAGATAGATAGGAAGAATAAATACTTTTACTGCACGCATAAAAAGAATAAATTATTAAAGGGGATAAAATGGTGGAGAACATGGGTACCATTGGACAACCATATTATTGGAGATCCTTGGGAACAATTTTTTCTGCCCATTGAGCTTGCTCAAAAGTCGATAGATATATACCATGCAACAACAGGAAAGTTGCCACTGCTTAAATTTAATACAAAATATGTATTAACTGTGTACGACCTAAATATAATAAGGGTTCCAGAATTTGTGGGTAGTAGAAAATTTGTTCTATATGCAAAATTGCATTTTTTTAATGCGGTAAAAAGAGCTGATAAGATTATAGCTATATCACAGTCTACTAAAAAAGACCTGATGCAACTATTAGGGGTAGAAGAAAAAAAGATAAAAGTCATTCTCTTAGGGATAGATGAAAAATATTGTGTTTTAGATATCTCTACCTGTTCAAAGTTTCTTAGAAATAAGTATGGTATTATTAAGAACTACATCCTTGTAGTAGGAGTATTCAACCCAAGAAAGAACTTACAGAGGCTTTTTATGGCTCATCAGAAACTCAGGAATAAGGGAATAAATAATATACTTGTAGTAGTTGGGTTTAGGGGATGGCGTTCACAAGAAATTCTTGAAAGTGTAGAGGATGGCATCTTATTTGTAGAGAATGTAAGTGCGGAACAGATGCCTTATTTTTATAATTGTGCAGATTTATTTGTATATCCATCACTATACGAAGGGTTTGGGCTTCCAGTACTTGAAGCAATGGCATGCGGGACTCCAGTAGCAGCGTCAAGAGCCACTTCCATACCAGAAGTAGTAGGTGATGCTGGGTTATTATTTGACCCATTAAATGTAGATGAAATAACCAATACTATGTGGAAAATACTTACAGATGCTGAATTACGACAGGATTTGCGAAATAAAGGGCTGGAAAGAGTAAAACTCTTCTCTTGGGAAAAGACGGCCAGAGAAACACTTGCTCTTTACGAGGATGTAATTGAAGGAGAATGAATAAACTAAAACACTATCAAACTGGTGCCTCTTAAGGATATGAGAATTGCGATTGATGCTCGTATAACTGATATTTATAAAGGTGGTTCTGCTATTTATACTATTAAGCTAATAGAATCTCTAAAAAAAATTGACTCTACGAATAAGTATTTTTATTTTTCAAAAAAGAAGAGTTATTTAATACAAGAATTTAATAATTTCACTTGGCGTAAAGCCTGGGATAGTTTGAATAACCACATCCTTGGGGATGCCTGGGAGCAAATCGGATTTCCTCTATACCTGGCCAAAAATTTTATAGACATATATCATGCCACAGTAGAGAGGCTTCCTTTACTTAAACTTAAGACAAAATATATAGTTACAATTCATGATTTAAGTTCGATGAAATTTTCTCAACTTGCAGGGAGTAGACAGTATATAATGTATACGAAAGCTCAAATATGTTCTGCCGTAGGAAAAGCTGATAAAATAATCGCTCCCTCGCAAGCAACAAAAAAAGACATTATGGAAAAGTTAAATATACCTCCAGGCAAGATAGAAGTTATACTTCAAGGGATTGATAAAGAAATGTTTAAAGTACTTGAACAACGCAAATGTGCGAACTTTCTTAAGGATAAATATGGAATAGATAGAAATTACATCTTAGCAATAGGAGCTTTCATCCCAAGAAAAAATTTTCAGAGGCTTTTTGAAGCATGCCAAAAACTTATAAGTAAAGATATAGATGAATTGCTTATAATAATTGGATTCCAAAGCTGGAAAGACAAAGAAATTTTGAAATATGCAGGTAAAAATATTTTATTTGTGCAAAATGTACCCGATTCTGAATTGCCTTTTTTCTATAATTGCGCAGATTTATTTGTATATCCTTCTCTTAACGAAGGTTTTGGTTTAGCATTGCTTGAGGCAATGGCATGTGGTACACCGGTTGCAGCGTCAAACACTTCCTCTATCCCAGAAGTAGTGGGGGATGCAGCTTTATTATTTGACCCGTTAAATGTTGAAGAAATGGCGGATACTATGAAAAAAATACTCACAGATAGCGAATTAAAGCAAAAATTACGAAAAAAGGGATTAGAAAGAGTAAAGCTCTTTTCGTGGGAAAAAATGGCTAAAGAGACACTTGCTCTTTATAAAGAAATTTATGGCAGGTATGCTTGAGTTAAAGAGTATGCAGTGTCCACTTTGTAATTCAAAGGACAAGATGATCATTGGAAAACCGAGAAGAATAGACTACCTATTCTCTACGATTACCACAATAGATTTGTCTCCCGTTAATATCGTTTTGTGTCGAAGGTGTACTCTTATTTATGTTGACCCTTTTCCTCTTTTTTCTGACGCTTTACTGGAGAAAATGTATTCAAATGAAAACAAGTACTTTCGGGAATTAACAGCCAGAATGGAAAGAATAACACATCTTGAGAACCCCGTGCGGTGTTTCCGGACAGCTCGGCGTTTTTCGGAGAGAGAAATTCGTAATTATTTAGAAATTGGATGTGGTGAGGGGTTTGGCCTTCAGTCAGCCCTAACCTTCAATTGGAATGTTTATGGACAGGATGTTTCGCCTGATTTTGCAGCAACAGTGAAATGTAGGACCGGTATTGATATTATGGTTGGCAGGATTCATGAGTTTAGTTACACTCGTGAATTTTTTGATTTTATATATATCGACAGTGTTCTTGAGCATGTTACAAATCCCGTAGAATTTATGAAGTACATCACAAATTTTCTCGCACCCGGTGGAGTTATATACCTTGTGTTGCCGAACGAAAATTCTATTCCAAATTTTCTAAAAGACTTCGTATTTGAACTCAAAGGAAGTAATCAGACAAGCCGAATTATGCCCTTTTCTGAACCGTATCATATAATAGGATTCTCAAAACAGTCTATATTGTATCTCGGAAAGATACTGAACCTGACTATACCTTATTTAATTCGGAAATTTAGCTATAACCATATTGAACGATATAAACAATCTTTTTCAATTACCCAACTTCTTTGTCGACAAGTATTCGGATTGGTTCACCGCTTTTGTGACACAATCGACAAAGGAGTGAATATGGAAGTTGTTTTTGTAAAAAGCAAAGCAGAAATTATGGAAAAATGGCTAAAGAGACGCTTGCTCTTTATAAAGAATGAAAATACTTAACATTAATAGCTATTATTTTATCAGAGGTGGGGCTGATAGATATTTTTTTGAGTTATCAGAATTGCTCTCAAGACATTATAATCATGTGATTCCTTTCTGTACTGAGCACTCGGAAAACTACTTTACTCCATACTCCTCAAATTTTACTGAGTGTTATGATATTATGGAAAATGGAGTGAAGCACATAGAAAAGTATGTAAAGAACATTATTCGGATGTTTTATCATAAAAAATCAGAATATCTTATGCATAAAATTATCCAATCCGAAAATCCAGACATTGCCCATGTGCATAATATTTATCACCGTATTCCATTTAGTATTTTTAAGGTATTAACCCAATATAATATTCCGATTGTGTATACACTGCATGATTATAAATTAATTTGTCCCGGTCATCTACTTTATACAAAAGGAAATGCATGTGAGAGGTGTAAATTAGGACATTATTATAATGCAATCTTTTACAAGTGCCAGAATGCTTCATTTTTTCGTAGTTTTTTAGTTATGATATTAGCTTATTATTGTAAGAAAGCAGGAATTTTTGACCTCATTGATTGCATTGTTGCACCTAGCAAATTTGCTAAAAATAAAGTTATTGGATTTGGTTTTTCTGAAAATAAAATTGTTCATATTCCGCACTTTATCGAGAGCGAAAAATACTTACCGGAATTTCACCCGGGAGTTTATGCTCTTTATATTGGGAGGATAGAGAAAAACAAAGGAGTAGAAACACTTATTAAGGCTTTTAAATCAATCAATTTTCCCCTAAAAATAGCTGGGAATGGACATTTAAAATCCTTCCTTGAAAAATTTTGTATAAAAGAAGGAATAAATAATGTTGAATTTGTAGGCTCTGTTTCTTTTGAACAAGCAAAGGAACTATATTGTGGTGCCTTATGTACTATTGTTCCTTCAGAATGGTACGAGGTTTTTGGTCTCACAATTCTTGAGTCGTTTGCTTGTGGCAAGCCAGTAATAGCTTCAAGGATTGGAGGGATACCTGAAATTGTTGAGGATGAGTATAATGGGTTTCTTTTTAATCCTAAAGATGTTCAGGGGCTTATTGAAAAATTGAATATCTTAATTACTAACCGTAAGCGAGCAGAAGAGATGGGTAAAAATGCTTATTATGTGGCTAAAAAACATTATTCTTCTAATAAACATTATGAGAGCATCAGGTCGTTATATGCCTCTCTTTTATGGAGAAAAGGGAGTTTAAATTAAAATGAAAGTATTAGTTACAGGGGCAGGAGGTTTCATAGGAAGTCATTTAGTTGAATCACTTATTGCTGATGGGGATTATGTAAGATGTTTTGTTAAACCATGTAGCGATATATCTCCTATAGAGAGCAGTGGTAATGATATTGTATATGGTGATATAAGAGATATTGAGTTACTAAAGAAAGTAACTGAAGATATTGATATTGTCTATCACTTGGCTGCTATACCAAGATTAAAATTAACTATACCTCCCGAAGAATATAAATCCGTTAATATAGAAGGCACGAGGAATGTCCTTGAGATGAGTAGGCGAGCTGGTACTAAAAAATTTGTTTATATAAGTACCATAGAAGCAGTAGGACCATCGAGAAATGGAAACCCCGTAAATGAAGAAACAGAACCTAAACCTGAAAATATTTATGGAGGAACTAAACTTGAGGGTGAAAAACTCACAGTGGAGTATTACAAAACCTATGGTATGCACACAGTTATAGTAAGGCCGCCGATGATTTATGGACCGGGAAGCTTGTTACAGTTTCAGAGGCTTTTTAAGGTAATAAATAAGGGGTGTTATCCAATTGTTGGAGACGGCAAAACATTGATGGAATTTTGCTATGTTGAGAATTTAGTTTTCGGAATAAAACTTGCCGGAGAAAAGGGGAGGGCAGGTGAGATCTACTTTATTTCAGATGAAAGGTCTTATTCTATTGAAGAGGTAGTGAGAGAGATAGGGCAGCAACTTAATACTAATACAAAGATATTTTACATACCTGTTCGTGTGGCATGGGGAATTGGGCTTTTGTTTGAAGGTTTAAGTAAAATTATTAGAATACCTCCTTTCAGAGTCAAGGAAACAAATAAAGCGCCTTTTTCAAGAGATACTGTTAAGTGGACATCAAAAGATACATTATTTTGTGATGTTTCCAAGGCAAAGAGGGAGCTTGGTTATATTCCCCCTTATACTTTATCCGAGGGAATAAAGAAAACCATTAAATGGTATAAAGTAATAGGATTATTATGAGAGAAAAATATTATAGAGAAGAAAAAAATTTTCACGAGTTTAAGTTTGCCGAGGAAAGAGGATTTGAGCTAAACCCAATTTGGAGAAAGCACTCTGCATGTATAATGAAGCATGTGAGGCAATCTATTCCAGATAATCCACGAATCCTTAATTTAGGGTCAGGCCCGGGATATACGGAGTATTTTATGAGAAACGACAAAGTTTCTATTTTTTCTTTGGATATCTCTTTTAATGCACTTAAAAATATCAAAAAACAAAATCCAAATAATATTGTAATTAATGCTAACGCATCTGATCTTCCATTTAAAGCAGGAATATTTAATTCTATAATTGCTTTGAATATATTACATCATATCCCAGATTTTAAGCAATGTATATTAGAAGTAATAAGAGTATCTAAACCTACTACAAACTTTATCTCTCTTGATCCTTGGGCTACTAAATTACGGTTCGTTCTTAGAAATATTTTTAGAAAAAGATGGTCAACTTCTCACTCGCCTTATGAAAAAGATTTAACGCTGGATGATTTAAGTTTTCTAAAAAGATGTAAAAATATCGTGGGAATTAAAATTGAGCCATTCAATCCATTTATTCCATTATTCAAACTTAAACTGCCTTGGGTGCTTTTGGTTCTATTTGTGCCATTAGATATGTTATGTGAAAAACTTGGAATTGGATGGTTACATTTTATATCATTTAAAATCAAACGAGAGTGTGGAAAAGATGAACATAATATTGCTTAATCCTCCATTTTTGGGTAAGTTTTCGCGTGAGCAGAGGTCACCTGCTATCACGAAATCTGGCACTTTTTACTATCCTATGTGGCTTGCATACGCTACGGGGGTACTTGAGCAATCTGGATTTAATGTAAAACTTGTAGATGCTCCGGCAACCGGGATGGGATTAGAGGATATATTAAAGATTGTGGCTGAATTTAACCCAGAGCTTGTTGTAATTGATACGAGCACTCCAAGTATATATAATGATATAAAAATAGGAGAGTTAATAAAATGCAAAATGCAAAATGCAAAATCCCAAATTGTCTTAGTAGGTCCTCATGTTTCGGCTACTGCGGAAGAGACTTTGCGAATGAGTGATAAAATAGATATTGTTTGTCGTGGTGAATATGAATACACACTTTTAGAGATTATTCGCTTTGCTCAGAATGACAAGTTAATTGCTCATAATGACAGGTTAAAAGATGGACTTAAAGGGATTCGGGGAATAAGTTATAGAAGGGATGGTGAAATATTCCACAATTCTGACCGTCCTTTTATACAGGATTTAGATTCGTTGCCTTTTGTATCAAAAGTCTATAAAAATCATCTTGATTATACCCATTATTTTTATGCCCATTCCCAGTATCCGGTAGTTGTGATTATTGGTGGTAGGGGATGTGCTTATCAGTGTAATTATTGTGTTTATCCACAAACTTTTAGTGGCAGAAAAGTAAGATATAGGAGTATTAAGAATATAGTTGATGAATTAGAGTATATCGTTCATACTTTTAAGCCATTACGAGAGATTATGTTTGAAGACGATACTCTAACTTTAAATCGTCCAAGGTGTAAAGAGCTTTGTGAAGAGATAATTTCTCGTGGTTTAAAAATTAGGTGGTCAGCCAATTCGCGTGCAGATGTAGATATTGACACGCTTAAACTAATGCACAAAGCCGGGTGTCGGCTATTATGTGTGGGCTTTGAATCAGGTGACCAGGGTATATTAGATAATATGCATAAGGGAATAAAATTAGATATGGCTCACCAGTTTATGAGGAATGCTAAAAAGGCAAGAATATTAATTCACGGCTGTTTTATGGTAGGTAATCCTGGTGAAACGCAGGAAACAATGCTTAAAACACTTGCTTTTGCTAAACTCCTCAACCCTGATACGGCTCAATTTTTTCCAATAATGGTGTATCCCGGGACAGAAGCATACGAATGGGCAAAAGCATCAGGGTATCTTACGACAAATCACTATCGTGATTGGCTAACAGAGGAAGGGTTGCATAATTGTGTAGTAAGCAGACCTGGTTTAAGTAAAGAAGATTTAGTGAGATTTTGCGATTATGCGCGTAGTAAATTCTATATAAGACCAAGATATCTTGTCCGTAAAGTTATTCAAATTGTTCTAAATCCAATGGAGGGTAAGCGAATACTTAAATCAGCTCACTCTTTTACTAAGTATCTTATGAAAAATAATATATGAAGATAGTATTTTGGGTTTCTTTTGGGATATTATTTTATACCTATTTTGGCTACTTATTATTCCTTTTTGTTATCTCCAAGTTCAAGAAAAATACACATATCCCGAATCCCAATTTTTTACCTCCAATCTCTATTCTTATTCCCTCTCATAATGAAGAAGAAGTGATAATACAAAAAATAGAAAACTGTTTATCTCTTGACTATCCTAATCGGTTAGAAATAATTGTTGTCTCAGACGGTTCTACTGACCGGACCGTAGAGCTTGCACATAAAGTAGCTCTCCAATCTCACGAGAAAGCAACTATCAGAGTATTACATTTTACCGATAGACGGGGTAAAATAGCGATATTAAATGATGCAGTCTGTGATGCCCGGACTGACATACTCGTTTTTACCGATGCTAATGCAATGTTCAAAGAGGATGCTTTAATAAAATTGATTCCTCATCTTGCTGACCCTACTGTTGGATGTGTAGGTGGGGTGAAAAAAATTGTCTCTAATGGCGAGGTAAGTGAGAATGAGAAAATATATTGGGGTATGGAGACAATAATGAAAACTAAGGAAGCAGAGATAGGGTCGACTTTTGTAGATGGTGCTATTTATGCGTTGAAAAAAGAAGTTTATCCCTTTCCTAAAGATGACCACATTATTATGGATGATTTTGCAGTAGCGCTGGGTGTGATTAATAAGAATAAAAGAGTAGTTTTTGAGTCTTCTGCTATTGCATACGAGGGGGCATCAAAACAGAGTAGAGATGAGTTTAGGCGTAAAATCCGTATCTTTATGGGTGCGATTAACTCTATTCGTTGTTTCTCTATTAAGAAGGTTGTGCCTCAGGTGATTTCGCATAAAATTTTCAGATGGTCTACTTTTATATTTATGATGACATTACTCATTTCAAATTTATTTATTGGAGGTGCTTTCTATTCTATCTGCTTATTAGTGCAAGTTATGTTTTATGGATTAGCCATAGTCGGATTAATACTTAACTTATTTCATCATAAACAGTATAAACTTTTTTATGCTCCGTTCTATTTTTGTCTTACTACCATAGCACAAGTTGTTGGGTTTATTAAATATATGCGTAAAACACATCCCGCTTTTTGGGAAAAATTAGATAGAGGTTTAACCTGAGGTTGAACCTCATCAAGATGAAGAACAACAAGATTCATATCTTTTTATTTTTATTGCCTATCTGTTGGGATGCGGTGCTTATTTTTTTCTCTTTTCCTTTGGCTCATTGGGTTAGATTTTATTCTAATTTAATTCCTATAACTAAAGGCATCCCTCGTCTATATCCTTATTTACTCATATCAGCATTTGCTGTGGTAGTGTGGATTATTATTTTCTATTTATCAGGTCTGTATGATACGAAAAAAGCCACCCACTTTATAGACGAAACATTTGATGTTTTGAAGGGCGTATTTATGGGTACGATTATTCTTTTGGCTCCCATATTCTTCTATCGGGCGTTCACTTTTTCGCGTATAGTAATGGTGCTTGGTTGTTTTATAGGGGGAGTATTAGTAATTATTGGTAAGGCATCTATGAGATATGTGAAGGCATTGCTATATCAAAAAGGTATAGGCATTCGTTCCACTTGTATTGTTGGACCGATTGAGCGTGCGACCGATATAATAGACAAGCTACAGAATAATACTATTGCAGGGTTTAGGATTATTGGTCAAATAGTGGATGAAGAAGCGAAGCAAAATAAGGTTCAAAGTTCAGAGTTCAAAGTTCAAAAAACTAACAACCAAAAACTAATACCTGTGCTGGGAGAGATTTATGATATTCGTAAAATAGTAGAGCAAAATAAAATTGATATGCTACTTATTACTTTTCCTTTATCCCAGTATCAAAAAGTAGCTAAAATTATCTTACGCTGTTCCGGTATGCCGGTAGAAATTAGATTTATCCCTGACCCATACGAACTTTTGACTTCAAGGATTGGCTATTATGAGTTAGAGGGCTATATTTTACTTGGGATTAAGGAGTTTCCGCTGACTTATTGGAATGTTTTATTGAAAAGAGTATTTGATATTGGGGCATCAAGTTTTTTAATTCTAATCTGTTCGCCAATTATTTTGTTGATATCTGTAATGATAAAGTTCACTTCGGATGGTCCTCTTTTTTACAGGCAGAAAAGGGTAGGCAAGGATAATAAAATATTTGACATCCTCAAATTTAGGAGTATGTATGAGAATGCAGAGCAATTGACGGGGCCTATTTTTGCTTCTGCTGATGATACAAGGGTGACTAAAATAGGTAAAGCATTACGCAGATGGAGTATAGATGAAATACCACAGTTATTTAATGTATTTAAGGGAGATATGAGTTTAGTAGGTCCTCGTCCTGAGCGGCCTGAGTTTGTAAAAAAGTTTGCTACTGAGATAATTAGATATTTTGAGCGCCACAGGGTTAGTCCTGGTGTTACGGGGTGGGCGCAAGTTAATGGGTTGCGTGGTGATACTTCAATTAAGGAGCGTGTCAAGTATGACTTATATTATGTTGAGAATTGGTCTCTTGGTTTGGATATTAAGATTTTGTTGCGTACATTCAGGGCTATTATCGTAGGTAAAAACGCTTATTAATAATGAAGTTCAAAAATTAAATAATGCTACTAAATTACCAAAACACTAAGTTACACAAATATTGTTGTGCGGGTCAGGGGGCCCGCACCTACTTATTAAACTAAGAATATGAAAATTCTTGTAACAGGTGGGGCGGGATTTATTGGTTCGCACATTATAGATAGCTTGATTAATCAAAATCATACAGTAGTTATTATTGATGATTTATCTATGGGTAGGCAGGAGAATATAAATAAAGGGGCTATTTTTTATGAACTTAAAATTGAATCTCCCAAAATAGAGACTATTTTTGCTGATATGGAGCCGGATATAGTCTTCCATTTAGCTGCACAAGTACAGGTTAAAAAGTCTACCTCTGACCCTTACTTAGATGCAAATGTCAATATATTAGGAACTATTAACTTGCTCCAACTTTCACTAAAATACAAGGTAAAGAAGTTTATTTTTTCTTCTTCTGGTGGAGTAATGTATGGTAATACAAGTATCCCTGCAACCGAAGAGTGTCCTGAGCATCCACTTTCACCATACGGGATATCAAAATGGTCAGCTGAACAGTATATTAAATATTATGGTTCTCTTGGTCTTCGGTTCACGATTTTGAGATATGCTAATGTCTATGGTCTGCGTCAAGACCCTTTTGGAGAAGCAGGGGTAGTAGCTATTTGGGCTAATTCTATGTTAAATGGTGAGCAATGCACATTGTACGGGTTTGGCAAATTGGTGCGTGATTATGTATTTGTGGACGATGTAGTCAGGGCAAACATCAAAGCTATGGAAAGAGGTTTAATCTCAAAAGGCGGGGACACCTTACTCGCCAACCCCTACCCCGCAATAGCGGGGAAAAATATAAATAAAAACAACTCCTCTTGCTCGCACCTGCTCGCAAGAGATAATCAAATAATAAATATAGGCACCGGAGTACCGACATCGGTAGATGAGTTATTTAATAAGATGAGTAGGATTATTGGGTATTCATTAGCACCTGTATATCAAGATAAAAGAGAAGGTGAAGTGGGTAAGAATTTTTTAAACTGCACTAAGGCGAATAAATTATTGGGCTGGACACCTAAAACTAACCTATCTGACGGATTGGCACAAACTATTCAGTGGTTTAAGGAGCAAAGGACGGAGGGCAAAATCCCAAATCCCAAATCCCAAATCCAAAATCCAAAATCCCAAAGAAGTTCAAAGTTCAAAGTTCAAAGGGCAAGAGTTCAAAAGATGAAAGATGAAAGATAAAAGATGAAAGATAAAAGATGGAAGATGAAAGATAAACGATGAAAGATAAGAAGAAAAAACTAAAAAAGGGGGAAAAGAAATGAAA
>JACQXS010000090.1 GCA_016208615.1 Candidatus Stahliibacteriota bacterium
CAGCCACTACATATGGATAGGAGAGTTTCAATAAATTCCGATACACCCAGTCCTCAAAATTGTCATAATCTATACGATTTCTGTCCATTAACGAGAATGCAGAGAACTTATAAGTCAAATCTCCTACTAATCCAAGACAATTCGTACCCTCCCATTTATCAGCGACCATCTTTTGCTTATTCTCAAAATACAAGCCCGCTCTCGTGAACTCATTTAGTTGAACAACGGGACCCACCGCCGTCCTATAATTATAAAGTTCATTTAACCCACCACTAAATTTAAGTTGCGATTTAACTTCAAAGTTCACCTTTTCTGATAGTGCCTTCTTCATTTCAAATTCTGCCCAATACTCACTGTATGTTTTAAGTGGAGTTAAAAAGCCTAAAATAAGGCATAAAAGTATAAATTTGCGTTTCATTATAAATACTTTATCACTCAATTTTCAAATTGCAAGAAAAAAATTATATTTTAACAAAAATTGTTGACATTTAGATTTTTAGTATTAAAAATATTATAGGAGGTGGAATATGGGGGAAAGCAAATTTGATTGGCAGCCCGCAGAAAATCCTAATGATTGGCAGACTATCAAGTATGACCCGCATTGGTATGATTATACTGCATTAATAGCTATTAATAGGCCACAAGAATTTAATTCTTATCTTTTGGGTACGCTTAAAGAATTGTGTGCTGCATTTGAACGGGCAATGGCAGATGATGCAGTTCAATTTGTAGTACTGACCGGTATTGGCGATAAGGCATTTTGCACTGGCGGTAATATTCATGAGTATGCAGAGAAATACAACAAAGAGCCGTGGGGATTTTGGAATTGGGGTGAATATTATGGTAGAGTTTTTGACCTTATTATGCATTGTGGGATGCCTGTTATTGCACGAGTTAATGGGGCAGTAGCAGGTGGAGGATGGGAATTTGTAGTGTGCTGTGATTTGGCAATCGCAACAGAGAATGCAAAATTTATTTCCCCAGGACCCAGAGTAGGTATGACATCAGTAGGTGGATTATCGCAGTGGCTGCCTCTCCATATGAGTATAAAAAAGGCATCTGAAATGGTGCTTTTGAGCAAAGAAATAAATGCACAGGAAGCTCTTAAACTTGGTGTAGTAAATGATGTTGTAGCATTAGATAAGTTAGATGAAAAGACAAAAGAATATCTTGATAGGATGATAACTTTATCACCTTCCAGTTTATATTATTTTAAGACCCACATTAACTGGTGGAAAGAGCTTAATTGGCGTGTCACTTGGGAACAGGCAAAAGCATGGTTTGTTTCTAATATCGGGGCAATGGAACCATCAGAAGGCTTATGGGCATTCAAAGAAAAAAGGAAGCCAAGAATGAAAGAGATTCGCGAATTCAGAGCCAAGGGTGGAGATACGAGAATACCATTCGGTCCATTTATCAGCAAATGCGAAAAGTGTGGCACTGAATTCTTGCCACAAGCTTCTAAATATTGCCTGAACTGCGGTGCTAAACTATGATATGCGAAATCTATTAAAATAAAATTAGGAGGAACGATGAAAAAAGGAATAATGTATCAAGTAGTGATATTTATATCACTATTACCTTCATTGGCGATTGGGGGAAATGGGACTGAGATATTTGATTTCCTGCATATCCCAAATGGTGCAAGGTGTGCAGCATTAAGTGGTAGTAGTATAGGTATAACAGGAGACCCATTTGCTCTTTTTTCTAATCCTGCTGCCCTTCAAATAGATACACGGACACTCGCTTCCTATTATACACGCTACATAGCTGGTATTCAAGGAGGCTGTGGGACATATATTTTGCCTGCTGCGGGCGGTACTTTTGGAGTAGGTATCAACCCTTCTAATGTGATAGGAGTGAGCACTAAACTTATTTCCCAATCCATATACGAATATATGGGAGTAGCCATAGCAGGAGATATTGGGTATCTATTTTATCCCAAATCTTACGACGGTCTTGTTATAGGCGGAACAGTCCAAAATTTAGGCACTAAACTTACTCGGTTCCATTCTACATATGAGAATTTACCAATTTATGCTCGCCTTGGAGGCAGTTACCTCTTGTTTAAGAAGCTTATGCAAGTATCAGCAGAAATTGAGTTACCGGCGAACGAATTTATTGTCAGCATAGAGTGGCAGATATCTAAAATACTAACAGCAAGAGGCGGATACTATTCGTGGGGTAAAGATTTAGAGACAGGGGGTGATTTTGATATTTTTGCGGGTAAGTCATTTGGAATTGGGATTAAGACTACAAAATTTAATGTAGATTATGCTCTAACTCCAATGGCAAATTTGGGGCTCGTGCATAGAATTTCAATTGCCTGTTCCTTCCGTGAGACCACCAAGAAAACAGAAGCAGTAGTGCCAGAAAAGATAAAAGAACAAGAACCACAACCTGAACCACAAATAATACCCGAGGAACAAAAACCACAACCTGAGCCACAACCCGAACCACAAGGGTCGGAACAAAATTAGCTTAAACTTTTAGTGTAATTTAGTGTTTTAGTGGCAATGTATTTAGGTTCTTTTTTTTAGATTTTACAACATAAATGCGTAAGATTACTAAAATTTATATCCATCACTCTGCTTTGCCAAGAGATAAGGGAATAGATGAAATACGAGAACTACATATTGGGCGTGGATTTGATGATATAGGGTATCATTTTGTAATTGACCAGGATGGTAAAGTATGGGCAGGCAGACCAATTGATGAAGAAGGAGCTCATGTCAAAAGTGATAACAAAGAATCTATTGGTATATGCGTTTGTGGTAATTGTGAGGAAGAGCCACCTCTTAAATCACAAATTGAAGCATTGGAGGAGCTGGTTTTAGATTTATGTGAAAAGTTGGGTAAGTTGCAGATATTGGGGCATTTGGATTATCCTGATTCTGATACCCAATGCCCTGGCAATTACTTGTACCAACATTTATCCAAATTGAGGAATAAGGTAAATGCTTTATAATATGCTATTTTAAGGAGGTGAGGGATGAACATTTTTCTATTTATATTGGGGACGACACCATTATTTGGTGGACCGACAGATAGGCCTATAATTTGGCGATTCGGTGGTAATTATCATACTGTAACCACTGAAACCTACTGGAAAGAGGTTTTCAAAGAAAGAGGTCAGTCTTTTGCATATGATAATTCGCCAGGCATATATGCGAATATTGATTTTGTAGTCGCTCGCTTTAAGGCAATAGAGAAATACCGATACTCTACAAAAACGCATGCGTCATTGGAATTCACAAGAAAAACACAAGCTTTCTTAACTCCCAAAGCTTTATACATAGGCTATGTTGCAGAAATGTACACTTTAAGTGGAGGTACAACAGGATTAGGGACTATAAATACCCGCGTTACCACTCCGGGTGGTATTTCTATAGGTGTATTTTCTGGTGAACTACCGGCATATCCCTATTTCTCACTTAATACTGGTGC
>JACQXS010000101.1 GCA_016208615.1 Candidatus Stahliibacteriota bacterium
GATGGAGATAGGGAAGGGCTTGGTCTTAAAGTTAGGGATACAGAGCCGACTTCGAGGGCTGCTATTACAGTTGCTCCGTGTGTGATGCTTAAGAGTGGAGCGGGTGCTACAATTCAGGTAAGGTGCAGGGGGGCAGAAGATAGTACAAAGGCAAGTAGGCACGAGAATGCAGATGCAATAGAGCTACGCTATAAGATAGGGGACGCCGCTCCTGTATCGCCTGCTAATTGCACTGATACTGTTATATTCACGCGTGCTATCCATACGCTCAAGCTGGATATTGCGGATGCGGGGAAGCGATTTTATGGGTTCTTGAGGTGGAAAAATACGACCGACGACGCCAAAAGTGGACCATGGAGTACACGGCACCAGGCTACCATAGCAGAGTAGGGAGAGCAGATTTATCGTAATCAATAGAGAGGCCCAAAAAGTGTAAGCAATGTAATGAAGTTATGAGGCAGTTTGAGGAGTTTGAAGCCACTGCTCTTTTTTGTTCTACCTGCAAACAGGCGATGCCCGTGAATAAGAGATTATTGCTTATACTACCGGATGGTGAGCTATGGGAATATTTGTGCCAGCAATGCGGTAATTCAGTGGGGACTAAAAAAGTCTCCTCCAAGCCCGCTATATTATTTTTGGAGCGAAGTCCCGATTTTATCGGGATAAACTCCAATCCCGATGCAGCGTTATCGGGAACGGGTGAAAATAGAGATAGCGGAACAGATAGTTATTGAAATGAGAGTAAAAACAGGAATTGATGTTTGTGTTGAGGAGGTTCAACATCAGAATGGGTTTAGAGAGTTTAAGGGCAAATGGCGGGGGCACCACCCCCGCCTACCCCCACCCTGCATTCTGCGGGGGCAAAAACAAACAAAAACAAATGCCTTTGCTCGCACTTGCTCGCAAAGAATAGGGCTTTTAGTTCACCCGGCATCGGTTGATTCGAACCTCAATTATACACAGGATTTGTTTCTTATGGCGGGTCATCCCGATAAATCGGGATACCCGTTTTCCGTTAAAGCATTATTTAGTCCTGAGCATGGATTGTATGGGACACAACAATATATGGAGGAAGTGAGAAGTGAAAAGTTAAAAGTAGGGACAGATTATAATCTGTCCCTACCATTATATAGTTTATATGGGAAGACTAAAGAAGAACTTGCACCTACAAAAAAAATGCTTGATGATATTGATACGATAGTTATTGATTTACAAGATATTGGTGTAAGGTATTATACTTATATTTGGACGATGGTATTAACTTTACAATCTTGTGCCCAATGTAAAATCCAAGTAATAGTATTAGACCGACCCAATCCACTAAATGGTGTAAAAGTAGAAGGTCCTATTTTAGCTCCTGAATTTAGTTCCTTTGTTGGTTTATATCCTATTCCCGTAAGACACGGTATGACCATAGGGGAGCTTGCTTTTATGTTTAATTCTCATTTTAATATAGGAGCAGAGCTTAAAGTAATAAAAATGCAGGGCTGGGAACGCAATATGTGGTTTGATGAAACTGGGCTACCTTGGGTAATGCCATCTCCTAATATGCCGACTCTTGACACGGCAATTGTGTATCCGGGGATGTGTCTATTGGAGGGAACAAATATATCAGAAGGTAGAGGAACTACTAAGCCATTTGAACTATTTGGCGCTCCATTTATTGACCATCAGGAATTATGTGCTACTCTAAATAAAGAACATTTGCCGGGTGTAATTTTTCGTCCAATGCAATTTATACCTACAACAAGTAAATATACAGGTGAGCAGTGTAAAGGGGGGCAACTCCATATAACTAATAGGGATGAGTTTTTAAGTTTTATGACAGGAGTAGTTATAATTAAGACGATAAAGCAAATGTATCCTGATTTATTTAAGTGGCGTTCACCACCATACGAGTATGAGGAAAAACAAATGCCATTTGATTTATTGGCAGGGGATTCAAGAATTCGTGAGCTTATTGAAAGAGATGTTGTAGCGAAGCGGAAATCCCGCTCCGGCGGAAGCGATATCCGTGAATTACTACTACAATGGGAGAAGGAGCTACACTCTTTTGCCTCTATCCGTGACCAATATCTATTATATTAAATATCAAAAATCAAATACCAAAATAAGTATAGATATAAAGAAAGTTCAAATTCCAAAGCTCAAATGCCAAATGAATGTCAAAACTCAAATGCCAAACGAAGTAATCTACTGCTCAAAATTTCTCTTTTATCATTTTACTTATGGATTTGGGGTTTTGTTTGAACTTTGGATTTTGACATTTGGATTTTAAGAAAATGAAAGCTATTATACTTTGTGCGGGGTATGGTGAGCGACTTAAACCATTAACTAATATACTACCTAAACCCTTATTTCCCGTAGTTGGGTATCCATTACTTGGGCATATTATTTATTACTTAAAGCAATTCGGGGTCAATGAAATAGGTGTAAATACTCATTGGCTGGCAGAAAAGATTAAAGAATATTTAGGTGATGGGGGAGAGTTTGGTATAAAGTTCCATATTTCACACGAACCCCAAATACTTGGTATAGGTGGCGGTATAGGTGCGATGCGGGATTTCTTGAATGAAGACATATTTATTGTTCACAACGGAGATGTATTAAGTAATATTAATCTAATCCCAGCTATTGAATATCATAAGAAAAATAAAGCACTCACAACTCTTATTTTGCATAACTATCCTCAGTTCAATAATATAAGTATGGTTTCAAATAATATAGTGGATATTGGGGAGAGAGTTCAAGAGTTAAAGAGTTCAAGAGTTAAAGAGTTTAAGAGTTTAAGAGTTCAAGAGTTAAAGAGTTCAAGAGTTAAAGAGTTCAAGAGTTTAAGAGTTCAAGAGTTAAAAGTAGCATATACTGGGATAGCGATAATGAGCAAGAAGACACTTGATTTTTTGCCTTATAAAGAGCTGTGTTCTATTGTAGATGTGTGGATTGAGTTAATTAAAACACATCCCGGCAGTCTAAAAGGTTATATTGTAGGGCAACCGCAAGGGTTGCCCCTACATTATTGGGCAGAAATTGGAAGTATAAGAGGGTATCTAAATCTTCATCATAATATTCTTATTGACCGTTTAATTTCCAATAGCCCTGTCAGTAATATATGTATGGGTAAAAATTCAACCCTCTCAAAGCTGACGAGCATTATTGGGTTTGCAAGTATTGGGAATAATTGTGTCATTGAGGATAAAGTGGTGCTTGAAAATTGTATTGTGTGGGATAATACGATTGTAAAGAGTGGGACGAGTGCAAAAAATGCTGTTTTTTATCCGAGCGGGTTCTTAAATGCAGAATAAGTTAAAAAGAGATTTTACTTCTTGGGGGAGTAGGGTTTTTAAGGGCGGGGGGGTGTCCCCACTGCCCTTAAGAGTGATGGAAAAGTTAGGCTTCCCGGAAGGTGAGATATATTTGCTTAAAAGTAGTGGCTCAGGGTGCAAGTTTTACAGAATAAAAGATAAAGATGCGATTATTGTAGTTATTGATGGTAAGCATAAAGAGTTTAACTCTTATATTGAAATAAGCAAATCTTTGCTCAAAATAGGGGTAGCAGTGCCGGAAATATATTACTATAACATAGAAGAGAAGCTTATAGTGGAGGAAGATTTGGGTGACCTTACTTTGCAATCTTACATAATCAAGACAGATGATTTTAATATCTATAAACAAGTGATTGATGTTCTTATTTTAATGCAGATTAGGGGCAAGGGCTTAAATAATAAAGTATTTGGACTTCCTGCACTTTGTTGGGATGCTTGGTATTTTGGACGCTATTTTCTGGAGGCGTTTTGTGGAATTTCTAATCTCTCTTTACAATCCGAGTTCCATAAATTAGCCGATAAACTTGCAAGGGAGCCACTTTATTTTATGCACAGGGATTTCCAGGCACAAAACATTATGCTAAAAGAGGGTAAAGTAAGGATAATTGATTTCCAGAACGCACAGCAGGGACTATTAGCATATGACCTTGTTTCATTACTAAAAGATGCCTATCTGCCAATTAGTGATGATATAAGGGAAGAGATGATTGACTATTATCTTTATCAATTAAAAGAGCATATTACACTTGATAAGTCGCATTTTCGGAATGTTTTTCTATATGCTGGGCTACAACGGAATATGCAGGCTTTGGGGGCTTTTGCGTATTTAAGTATGATAGAAAATAAGGTGCAGTTTGCAGAATATATACCGCGAGTGGTACATTATTTACTTGATGCTTTGAAAAAAGTGCCAGAGTTTCCAGAGTTGCTTAAAATAGTTGCAGAAGTGAACGCAATTTTGGGTTAAAAGTAAGAAGAATTGAAAAATCTATTGACATAGAGATATTTAGTGAATATATTTATTCTTGAAGTTAAAGTTTTAAGGTAGGATAGTTAATTTGATATAGGGAAGGGGGTATAATGAGTCATTTAATACCGATGGTCATAGAGAAGACAGCATATGGCGAGCGGGCGTATGATATATTTTCTCGCCTGTTAAAGGAGCGGATAATAATAATTTCGGGCGAAATAAATGATACTGTATCGTCGCTAATAATTGCCCAACTCCTATTCCTTGAGTCAGAAGCATCGGATAAAGATATACATATCTACATTGATTCAATAGGTGGTGCAGTATCATCAGGGCTGGCTATTTATGATACTATGCAGTATATCAAGTCCAATGTTTCTACTATCTGTATGGGATTAGCCGCTTCAATGGGTGCATTACTGCTTGCCGCAGGTGCAAAAGGGAAGCGATTTTGTCTTCCGCATGCCCGTATCCTTATACATCAGCCAATGGGTGGGGTGTCAGGGCAAGCTACGGATATTGCTATACACGCTAAGGAAATAGTGAAAGTGCGCGAAGAAATAAATCTTATACTCTCACAACATACTGATAAACCGATGGAACAAATTATAAGAGATACTGACCGTAACTTCTGGATGTCACCGGAAGAGGCGAAAGAGTATGGAATTATAGATAAAGTAATAAGTAAAAGAGAGGATATAGGCAAATGAAACCAACTTACCGTCCATCAAAGTTGCGCCGCAACAAAGCACACGGATTTAGAGAAAGGATGAAAACAAGCTCAGGCAGAGATGTGCTTGCAAGACGCCGGGCAAAGGGGCGTAAAAAACTTACTGTGTCTGATGAAGGAAAGTGAGGCAGGTAATTTTTTACATAGCCAGTGCTTTGCAAGGATAGAACGGATTACAAAAAGGCGTGAGTTTGAAAGAGTATTCAAGATAGGTGTCAGAAAAAAAATAGGGACACTGACACTTATTTATAGTCCATCTGATACCCGGAGAATAGGGATTATATTAGACCGTCATATTAAAGGGGCAGTGGTGCGAAATAAGTTGAAGCGTCGTCTCCGAGATATCTATCGCAAAAATAAGTCATGTTTTAAGGGCGAATGTATTATTATAGCGTATAAGGGAACAGAAGTTATGGATTATAATGTACTACGAGATGCGGTTCTAAAATTATTGACCAAGCAGGGAGTATGATATTAGTTTGGGTTTTAAAGATATATCAGAAATTTTTGTCCCCTTTTCTGCCTATAGGATGTAGATTCTATCCTTCCTGCTCCTCCTATATGATGGAAGCAATAAAGAAATATGGCTCATTGAAAGGTTTAGGATTAGGAACATTGCGAATACTACGCTGTAATCCGTGGACACGCGGAGGCTATGACCCTGTGCCATGTAATAATATCAAAAATCAAAAAGTAGTAAGTTGTAAGGATTAAGCTTACTACTTACAACTTATAGCTATTTTTGATTAAAGTATGGAGAGGTGTCTGAGTGGTTTAAAGAGCACGACTGGAAATCGTGTCTCCGCTGAAAGGTGGAGCGCGGGTTCGAATCCCGCCCTCTCCGATTTGAGACACAAGTATTCATTTTGTTTGGAAGTAAATTTACTTGACAACGAATAGAACTAAAGTCATATTAACAGAATGTATAAAAGGGTATTACTTAAATTGAGTGGCGAAATACTTGCAGGTGAAGAGCAATTTGGGATAGACTATACTGCTTTAACCTATATTGCTAACGAAATAGCCGAAGCCCATGCTGTGCTGATAGATGATTTATTTAATAATTTTTATGCAGGGATTAAATAACAAACAAAGAGCAACAAGGAATAGAACTATCACATTAAGTGATGCTGATGTTGTGCGTTTAAGAAAAAACTTAATTAAATTAAATAAACCAGTTTCATTTTCCGAAATTGAGAACAAGACAATATATCAAGATATTTTTGAAGTGCTTGACTATTTACCGGATAAATTTGTTGACTTAGTCTTTGTTGACCCCCCATATAATCTGAACAAAACTTTCAATTTAACTACATTTAAGGCGATGGAGTCAGAAAAATATGAAGAGTGGTTGGATTCGTGGGTTAAAAAAATTATTCGGCTATTAAAACCCGATGCTTCAATTTATATGTGTGGTGATTGGAAATCATCGGGTGCAATTTTTAATATTGCAAAAAAATATTTTCAAATACAAAACCGAATTACATTTGAAAGAGAGAAAGGACGAGGGGCACAATCAAATTGGAAAAATTGTTCCGAAGATATTTGGTTTTGTGCCTTATCAAACAAGTATTATTTTGATGTGGATGTGGTAAAAGTAAAAAGGAAAGTTATTGCTCCCTACAAAGATGAAAATGGAGAACCAAAAGATTGGGAAGAAACAGAGGACGGAAAATATCGCATTACTTGTCCATCAAATATTTGGACTGATATAACCATTCCTTTTTGGTCAATGTTAGAAAATACGGACCATCCAACACAAAAACCAGAAAAACTGGTTGCAAAGATTATACTGGCAAGTTCAAAAAAAGGCGAGGTTGTTTTTGATCCATTTCTTGGCTCTGGTACAACTTCGGTTGTAGCAAAAAAACTTGGACGTAGATATGTTGGGATAGAAATAGATGAGTTATACTGTTGTCTTGCAGAAAAAAGGTTAGAAATAGCAGAGAATGATAAAACAATACAAGGATATTCTGATGGTGTTTTTTGGGAACGAAACACCCTTAATGAGCGAATAAATGGCAATAGTGCTAATAAGAAAAATAGAGTTAAATTTTCTGAAACCTTGTTTAGTAATAAACTTATATGATAAAAAAGAGCAAGATTTTTTGTACAAATACTTATAAAAATCTTGAGAAAAAGATACAAGCATTTCTCAATAATCAAACCGATTTTTTGTCCACACGAACACTAAACAGCCCTCGTGCAGTTGGGGACGCTATAGAAAACATTATTTCAGAAAATTTTCAAACAATATTAGGTAATTTTGTAGATGAGTATTCTAATTCTTTTGCACGTCGTGCGATGGCTGATTTAGCTTTTACTGATAAAGACGGTTTTTTTTTTTTTTTGGATGTTAAAACGCACAGATTGGATACAAAATTTAATATGCCAAACTTAACCTCCGTTGAGCGATTATCTAGATTTTATGAGGATGATGTGAACTATTTTGTCTTACTCAAAATTGATTACCAGATTAAGGGTACGAAAGCTGTAGTTAAGCATGTAATCTTCTCTCCAATTGAATTTTTTGGGTGGGATTGTTTAACTATTGGAGCTCTTGGCTGGGGTCAAATTCAAATAGCAAATGCAAATATAGTTAATATTATACCGAAAAATAGTCGAAAAAATTGGATGTTAGAGTTGTGCAATGCACTTCTTGAGTTTTATCCAAAAGAGATTGGAAAGATTAACGAGCGAATTGATTACTTTAAGCAAGTGAGAAAATTCTGGGAAAAGAAACAAGATTAATTATTGCACAAATTCCTTGACAGCGAATTGAATTAAAGTCATAATAATTAAGATGTATAAAAGGGTATTACTTAAATTAAGTGGTGAGGTACTTGCAGGTAGTGAGCAATTTGGGATAGACTATACTGCTTTAACCTATATTGCTAATGAAATAGCCCTTGCCACAAAAAATACCAATACTCAACTGGCGATAGTGATAGGTGGTGGGAATATATTTAGGGGAGCAAAAGCTGATATGCTTGATATTGAGCGGGTAGTGGGTGATTATGTAGGTTTGTTATCTACGGTAATAAATGCACTTGTCTTGCAAAATACATTAGAAAGATTAAATAGAGCTACTTGTGTAATGAGTGCGATAGAGGTAAATAAGCTTGCCGAACCCTATATAATAAGAAAAGCGATAAGACATCTTGAAAAGGATAAAATAGTGTTATTGGCTTCAGGTACGGGTAATCCTTATTTTACAACTGATACTGCTGCTGTGTTGCGTGGGCTTGAAATAGGGGCTGAAATTATATTAAAAGGTACAAGGGTTGATGGTGTATATTCAGCTGATCCGGAGAAAGCAGTAAAGCATATATTTTATAAAAAAGTGTCATATGATAAGGTATTGAGGAATAAATTAGGAGTAATGGATTTAACTGCGATTACTTTATGTGCGGAGAATAAACTTCCCATAAGGGTATTTAATATAAAAGAGAAGGGTAATCTAAAAAAAGTAATAGGAGGAGAGCCGATAGGCACACTAATAAAATGAAAGAACTACAAGATTTATATTCAGATGTTTCAGATAAAATGGTAAAGACAATTGAATTGGTAAAGCATGAATTTACACGAATACGAACGGGTAGGGCATCACCGGGATTAGTTGAGGAACTAAAGGTAGAATCTTACGGAACTGCATTACCACTTAAGCAACTGGCTTCTATTGCTTGTCCTGACCCCAGATTAATAGTCATAAGACCTTGGGATGCTAATTTAATTTCGGAAATAGAGAAGGCGATTATGAAATCTGGAATTGGGTTGACACCTACTAAAGATGGGGTAGTGATAAAGTTGCCCGTTCCAATATTAACTGAAGAAAGGAGGCGAGAGATTGTTAAAGTGATTCATAAAATAGTGGAGGATTCCAAAATAGCTTTGCGTAATGTAAGAAGAGATGGGATAGCTCGACTTGAATCAATTGATGGTATTTCGGAAGATGACAAATTTAAGGGCAAAGAAAAGTTACAGAAAATTACAGATGAGTGGATTGAAAAACTAAGTACCATTCTTATCAATAAAGAAAAAGAGATAATGGAAGAATGAAAAAGATAGATCTCGCAAAATATAAAATAGTTAAAAATAAGTTGCCCGTGCATATTGCTATTATTATGGATGGTAATGGGAGGTGGGCAAAAGAAAAGAAACTACCGCGGATAGAAGGACATAGAGAGGGAATTGAATCTGTTAGAGATATAGTGGAGTCTTGCGGAGAAATTGGGATTAAATATCTTACACTTTATACTTTTTCTGAAGAAAACTGGAGCCGTCCGATTATGGAAGTAAAAGAAATAATAAGCCTTTTATATGAACAATTGGATACAGAACTTGATGGGCTTAATCAAAACAATGTCAAGGTTCAATTTATAGGACGGATACACAAATTACCTGGCAAAGTTAAGAAAAGGATAGAAAGAATGGTTACAACAACACAGAAAAACACGGGTCTCTGTCTTACATTTGCTATCTCGTATAGTGGACGGGCAGAAATAATAGATGCGGTGAATAAAATTATAGACTTAAGAATTAAGAAGGTAAATGAAAAAGGATTTAAAAAATACCTATATACTCATACCTTGCCTGACCCAGACCTTTTAATTAGAACCTCAGGTGAGCAAAGGGTATCTAATTTCTTATTATATCAAATTGCCTATACAGAAATTGTATTTACTTCCATTTTGTGGCCCGATTTTAGGACTAATGAACTCCTTCAATCCATATATGAATACCAACAAAGAGAACGCAGATTTGGTGGAAGATAAGAAAACTGTCATACAGAGGAGCGAACTTTTTTATCGTATCCTTCTTTCTGCACTTTTTATCCCAGTTCTTATATTTATTGCTTGGGCAGGTGGGATATACTATCTATTATTGATTGAACTGTGTATAGGAGTTGGGGCGTATGAATTTTTTAACATCCTTGAATCGCGTGGTCTTAAGCCTTATACATTTCTGGGAGTAATAGCGGCTCTTGTTTTGGGTTGGAGTGCTTATTTTGCGTCGTATATGTTCACTTTCTTAACTTTAACGATGTTATTACTTATTATATCGGTTTCGGACTTATGTAGAAAAACTATAGACCAGGCTATTTACCATATTTCGGCTAATTTATTTGGTGTATTTTATGTGGGATGGTTATTCAGTCATCTGACATTGCTTCGTCAAATACCTGTTTTCTTATATTATGGGGAGACGATGAAGAATTTGGCAAATTTTAAGCTTTGCTACTTTTTTCCACATATAGTTTTTACTTCCGAATATACTAAAGGGGCTATTTATACGCTTATTCCATTTGTCCTTGCATGGGCAAATGATAGTGGAGCTTATTTTATAGGGCATAATTTTGGTAAACATAAAGTATTGAAAAGAATATCGCCAGGTAAGTCATGGGAAGGTTTAATAGGGGGTGGAGTTTGTGGGCTTATTGGGATATTTATATTAAAATATAGCATAGCGACAGAATTATCGGCAATAGATTGTTTGATATTAGGAATTTTGAGTGCTTGTGCTGCACCGGTAGGCGATTTAGTTGAGTCGTTATTGAAAAGAGATGCGCAGGTTAAAAATGCAAGTAATACAATTCCGGGGCATGGGGGTATGTTAGATAGATTTGATTCTATTTTATTTGTTGCTCCTATTGTCTATTATTATCTACGCTTCTTTGTGGTAAAATAATTCAGAATGCTTGATTCATTAAAAGAAAGAATGCGTAAATGGATAGTTCCATTAGTAAAACTATTATCAGGAGTGAACCCTGATCTCATTACGGTTCTGGGTTTCATTATAACCTGTATTGCGGGAGTCTACTACAAAGAGGGAATTTTTTGGTTAGCCGGTATTATCTTACTTGTAGGTGGAATATTTGACATACTTGACGGTGAAATTGCAAGAATTACAAATAAGACATCTAAAGCCGGTGCTTTCCTTGACTCCTGCCTTGATAGGTGTTCGGATTTTGTGATATTTTTCGGGATGTTCCTGTGGTACTTGAAAAGCAATAATACTTCTGCATCTATTCTTGCTGTTCTTGCGATAGGAGGCTCATTTTTAGTCCCTTATGCAAGAGCCCGTGCAGAGAGTCTCGGGCAAACTTGTAAGAGTGGGTTTGCTGATAGGGGAATCAGGATACCGATAATTATAATAGGAAGCTTGCTTGGAGCTCGTGTATTTGTATATTTTCTATGGCTGCTTGTTATTACAACAATTTGGACAGGGATTTATAGAATTGTATGGGCAAGAAAGAAGTTGGAATAATTTGAATGAAATATATAATAACTGAGTTCATCAATATATCTAACTTTCCGTCATTTTTTCTATTCTTATTTTATCATTTTTCCCACATTGGTTGTTTTGTAATATGGAATAAGTAGTACTCGGTAGCATAGGATTTTTAGACCCTGTAATATAAAAACTTGCAAGCCAAGATAGTAGAACTAATTATAAGTGATTTGTAGAGGACTAAAAATAAGATGCACCTGTAAGATAATAAAGCTTTGCCTGAGAGAGAGTATAATTCACTATACTATTCACTAATGTGAGTTGTGTGGTTGTGAAATAATCTTGTGCCCTTATTACTACTTCACCTCTTATAAGTCCTTCTTTGAATTTGACTTCCGAAAAGCGTACATTACTTTTGGCATACTCAGTAGCAGTTTGTAGTAACTTATATTGATTATAGAACTCTGTTAGACATACAACTTCTTGATTAATTTGCATTTCAAGTTCCCTTTTGGTCTTATCCTTTATTAACTCTAATGCTTTTAAGTTATGCATAGCAGACTTCACTTTATTTAAGGTTATACGATTATCTGATAGTGGCAGGTTTATTTGTGCTCCTACACTCCAAGATTCTTCAAGGGATTGGAAATTGAATTTAAAAGAAGAATCAAAACCTGATTTCCCATAATTACCAGTAAGTATTAAATTATAATCAAACCCTCTTTTGGCTTTTTTAATATCAAGTTTTGCAAGCTCTATTTCATGGGTTATCTTCTTTATAAATGGGTAAGTTTTAATCGCAGAATCAGTTAGGGCAGGGAGATCAACCTGTGAAGGTTTTATAGATAGTTCGTAAGAGAGATTAAACTCTTGTGATGGCTCTAAATATAAAAGAGCACTAAATTGCTCTTTTGCATAGTATAAATTTATTTTTGCATGACTTAGTGCAATCTCAACCATAGAGAGATAAATTTGTGCTTCTAACAAATCTACATCAATGGCGAGTCCTTTTGTAAACTGGGCATTAGAAAGCTCAACTAAGGCATTTGCTCGCTTAACTACTTCTTCTTGCACTTTTATTGATTCTTCTGCCTTTATCACTCCATAAAATCCTTCAATTACACTGAATAGTAAATCTCTTTTAGCTACATCGTAATTAGCTTCTTGGCATAGCATATTGAATTTTGATTCTTGCACCGCAAATTTTGTTAAATTGTCAGTAAATAGGGGTTGAGAAAATGAAATCCTATACTCTATGTTATTCTTTTTGGGTGACCTGATGGTAAATCCGGATTGCCCCAAATTAGTATATAAGTCTAAATAACCACCAGTAGGTAGAGTTTGAGAAGAAGATATAGATAACTTACCCGAATTCTCCGAATTAGAAAGCGTAATACTGGGAATAAGTCCACTCCGATTACCTATCTCACATTTAGAAGCAGTAAGAGTAGATTTTGCTGCATTTAGATATTCTTGTGCACTCAACAAACTTTTATTTTGCCCAAGAGCAATCTCTATACTTTTTGAAAGCGTCAAATATAAAGTATCGGCTAATGACAATAATCCAATTAATAAAATCATTACTAAAAATGTAGACTACTTTTATCTACTTGTCCTCTTGCTTTATGTAATTTGTCAATGATAATAGATACGATTCTGCCGCGTTTCATTATAATTTTAACTTTAGCTCTTAATCCATATTTGTATGAATTTAAATCAACACTTTTAAGTTTTATAGTAGTGGAATAAACAGGTATTCCGTCGCGTGTCAAAGGCAAAATAGGAATCTCTTCTACATATCCAGTAAAAGTACCGTACTCAGGATAAGCTTCAAGCATTACTTTTGCTACATCTCCAATTTTGATTTTAGAGATATGTTTCTCAGGTATTATTGCCTTAACTACCCATAATTCAGTAGTTGCCAAAACTAATATATCTTCACCTACTCCGACATATTTCCCTTTAAGTTGGTTAAGTTCACCAGTTAATACCATACCATCAACCGGACTATGTATCTCTGTTTTTATCAAATTATCTTGTACAGTTTTTATTTCATCCTGTATTTGCTCTATCCTTTTTTTACATGCCAGTTCTTCTGCGTGCTTAACTGCAATTTCGTAAATACTATTAGCGGTAGTATCTTCTTTAATGCTAATTAAATTTTTGTACACAGAAGAAGATAGTTCATATAAAGAAATAGTTCTTTCAAGAGTTGATTTTGCTATGGTAAATGAAAGATTAGCTATACTTAACTCCTTTTCTAACTTACGAAGTGTATATAAAGCTTCACTGTTATCAAGTTTAATTAAAAGTTGTCCCTTTTTTACAAATTCGCCTTCTTTAACAAATATCTCGCATATTATACCTGGACGCTCTGCTCTTACTATTGTCAAATCTTGTGGCTGAATGATACCAACTGCATCTACGGTTACATCACACTTAAATATAAATATAAACCCTATACCTATACCAATAAAGCATATAAATATAAGTATTATAATTTGCAAGAACCGGCGAACAAAATCAAATCTCATATAAGCATTGTACTGCTATAAAGACGAGAGTAGCTATTCCCATCTAATAATAGCTTGTTGTGATTACCCTTTTCTACTATTCTGCCATCCTCAATAACAAGAATTAAATCTGCATCCACTATTGTTGACAATCTATGAGCTATTATGATTGTAGTACGCCCTTTAGTTACTTGTTTTAAGGCATCCATAATTTCGTGTTCCGTTTCCATATCAACAGATGAAGTAGGCTCATCTAAAATTAAAATAGACGGGTCTAAAAGTAATATACGAGCCAAAACAAGCCGCTGCTTCTGTCCGTATGAAATTTTTACCCCACGCTCCCCTACATTAGTATCATAGCCATTAGGTAATTTCATTATAAATTCGTGAATATTGGCAATTTGGGCCGCTTTTTCAACCTCAGATTGGGATGCTTTTGAATGACTACAAATAATATTATCACGCATTGTGCCATGAAAAATGAATGGCTCCTGAAATACAAACCCTATATTTTGTCTTAATGACTTTAATTTAAGTTCTTTAATATCATAGCCATCTATTAAAATACGACCAGAACTTGGGTCATAAAATCTTGGAATAAGGTAAGCAAAAGTACTCTTGCCCACTCCACTCTTACCTACAACCGCAACAGTAGTGCCAGCAGGTATTTCTATATTTATATTACTTAGAACAGGTGGACCGGAATTATAACTAAAACTTACATCCTCAAACTGAATACTGCCAATGAATTTAGGTGCTGATATACTGCCCGGCATATCCCTTATATCGGGCTCTATATCATAATATTCAAAAAAACGATTTATATGTACAAGGGCGGGCTGTATCTCACCTATAAGAGAGACTATCTCTTGAATAGGTCCAGCAACATAACCGATAAACATAGTGAAGGCAAGATAAGTGCCAAGACTTAGACTGCCATTCAAAATAAGATTCCACCCATACCACATATAAAGGAAAGTGCCAATTGCTTGAAGGGTATTAAGACTAAAATTAGAACTTTGTTGAACAAACCCGGACCGTAATTGTAAATCCCTAACCCCTGAAAATAAAGACCTTAACTTATCAAATATTTTATCCTCAATAGTAAGGGATTGAATAGTTCTAATCCCTGATAATGACTCGTAATTTTTAGCTGATGCATCCGCTGACTTCTCGGCTATACGCTTCCAATACCTACGAATAATTTTGCTTACTTGCATAAATATGTACGCATTCAAAGGGAATACAGCTAACGCTAATAAAGCAAGCTTCCAATGAATGTAAAATAATATTGCAGGAAATATAAGTAAAGAAATACTACTCATTATCAACCGGTTAATTAAATTAACCGTAAACATTAAAGATTGACCGGCATCACCAAATCTGGATAAAACTTCTCCTATTTCTTTTGAGTCATAAAACTTAAACGGCAGCTTTAACAAGTGATGATAAAACTTAAACTGAATATCAAGCCCCATCTCCTGCTGGGTATGCAACACAAAATAACTACGAAGTGAAGAAATCAACTGACGAAATATAGTAAAAAAGAGAATACCAAGAACTACAAAAAGTAACAATGACTTATCCTTGCCAATAAAAACATCATCTATTAAAAGTTTAGTGAAATAAGGAAAAGGAATGCCAAGTAAAGTAATTAAAACGCCAACTACAATAGACTCAACAATGAACTTCCAATAAGGACGGATGAGATAAAAGAAACGAGTAAGCTCTTTCATTATTTAGGTTTATAGTAGAAGGATAGATCATTTGACATCCAATTGCTCCAAAATTTTCTCTATCTCTTGATACTCCTTGCCATCATACCCTATATAAGTATCAAATATTTTGCCATCACGGTCAATTATGTAGTGCAAAGGTACCTTATTATTGTAATATTTTTGTCCTGTCTTCCTTGCTTCTTCACTATTGTCTAAAATATTAGGGAAAGTAATTTTATTCTTTTCAAAATATTTTATCACAATTTCTTTATCATCTGCACAATTAAATCCAAGTACACATAATCCTTTAGATTTAAGTTTTTCATAAATCTTTTGAATATAAGGCATACCCGTCCTACAAGGTGGGCAACCTACTCTCCAAAAACAAAGCCATAATACTTTTCCCTTAAAGTCTGATAATGAAATAGTATCTCCATCTATACTAAGAAAAGAAAAAGGGGGGGCTACACTGTTTTTTGGAAGTGTCTTATCTCCTGTAATAATACGAGAATCTTCTTCATTCCATTCTTTTGTTGGTTTCCAATTAAATGAATCATCCGTGATATCCTGATTTATTTTTATTTCACTCCATACTTCCTCTGTAATTAGTGGAGAAGCAACTTTAACAGTTCTTATAATTTTCCGTGGTAACCAATCCTTCTTTGATACCCATATCTCTCTTACACGCTGACCTTCCATCATGCTCATCTCTATAAGATATAAGGTATCACCTTCAACTATTTCTGTGCATTTTAATATAATAGAGTCTATCAGTTTAGGGGACCAATCTTTTATTCCCATAAATAGACTTGGATTTAGCTCAGGAAAGCCACCTCCTATAAGCACAAGTTGATGCCCCAAAGAGGGCACAGAATGAAGTTTAAAGTAGGTATTTTGCACA
>JACQXS010000100.1 GCA_016208615.1 Candidatus Stahliibacteriota bacterium
AACCATTCGGTATCTATGGGGCGAGAATATGGTATTTTATCAGTGGTATTATACCTGGTGCGTTGACTGAACCTCCTATAGGGATGGCGGGATGGCAATTATTGGCTGACGATACCTGTTCACCTTATATCCATCAAGTAGCGAATGCACCGATGACTATCTCTTACAAAGCACAATGGTTTGATAAAAGGATGCGACTTGGACCACTCTGTGACCCGGTAACTGTAACAATATCGGGATAGGAATTATCTTATTAGGTTGTAGGTTTTTAGCTTTTTAGGTTGTAGGTTTTTAGGCAGATAAGAAATAAAAAGCTCTCTTTGGTAATTAATAGAGGGCTTTTTGTTTTGCAGTATAATAAATTGCTTGACTTTGTTTTAATATAACATACAAACATACAAAGGAATAGAATATAAATAGATACATTTATGCTAACATTCTTTTTGCTTGTATTTTCAGACTCTTCTTGGAATATTTGTTCACGGAAGTATTGGGGAAATATGTATTCTGATACTAAATACACCATCTCTTCACCTACGAGATGGAATAGAAAGGATTGGCTTGAGTGTGGTATTATTTTGGGCGCTACTGCTGGTATTATGACTCAGGATGAGCAAATATCTGAATGGAGTCAAGAGCAAACGATTTTTACATCTGATAAAGTAATGGAAATAATAGAGTCTATTGGGAGTGAAAGCGCTATAATAGCATTAGGTGGAGCATATTTGATTGGCTGTGTCAAGCATAATGAAGAATTAAAAAAATCTACCCTTTTATGTGGTGAAAGTGCTATTATATCAACCCTTATTACCTATATGTTTAAAGCCCTTATAGGCAGGGCGCGTCCGGATAAAGAAGAAGGGGCATACAGTTATTCACCTTTTAATTTTTCTGGAGATTATTGGGCACTTCCATCAGGGCATACTTCATTAGCATTCAGTATAGCTTCTTGTTTAACAGACGAGTGCAAGAATCCATATATTTCTATACCCAGCTATCTATTAGCAACTATGATAGGGCTGTCAAGGATTTACGATAATAAACATTGGGCATCCAAAACAATAGCCAAATTACACAAAAAAGAAAGTCCTAAAACTAATGGATAAAGAGAGAGAATATAAATTAAAGTCCCTTGATGTAGAGGATATTGAGCAGGTATGCAATTTAATACGAGGATTTAGAATTGCTATGAGTAATATGCTGCTTTATCCTTCGGGGAGTGATTTAATAAATGCATCGGTAAGTACAGATGAGGCGATACTTTCAAATATATTAGAAAAATATCAAATCCTTATCCTCAGTGAAGTTGAGGGCTCTCTTTTGGCAAATACGGTACGATTAGATGCAGAAGTGATAAAAGGTGCTTTTATGGAGTCGCTTGATGCCTGTAATATTTAAAGTGTAACATTTAGACAAGGAATTACGCTTAAAGAATTACAACTTTTCCTTGAAGGGCTTGCCAAGAAGCACAAACTAAAAGGCACAGGCGATAGCATTACCGAGACATTCCAAAGTGAAAAGGTTATCCATATTGGACTAAATGAAAAAGTCTATGCCGCTATAGGGGAATCAGACCTCATTATTGAAAGGGGGGCTGAACTTGTTGATAAATCAGGTGGCTCAATAGATGCTATTATGGAAGCACTGCAAGGAGTAACTGAAATGGTCTCTTCAATAGATGATGCACCCGCAAGAGACAAAGTAAAATTACAAATAGCAGAGAAATTGATTGCTACTGACCCTAAACTTCTTGTTGAACTTATCCAACATAAGCCAGAGGTTAGAAAAGAAATACCCATTGAGGGAGTAAAAATAATGGAAGGTGAAATAGGATTTTCGACCGCTGAAATAAAAGCTATTGTAAGCAATATCACAACTGCCTATCGTGAAATTATGTGCGCCGACAGTAAAGGACTTCCTTCTTTAAAGGCAGTATTAGATAGGATACTTTTATTGACTAAAGATAAAATCCCATCATTAGAACTGTATAATGAATTAGTCCAACAAACTAATATGCTTGAAACGCCTATAGAAGTACAAACAGAAATTAAAGGAGAAACTACCATTGAAAAATTGGATGATTTAACAAAAAAAGACGGCTTATCACTAATAACAGACGAGGCAATTGAAGGAATAAAAAAGTTGTTTGAACAAACAGGTTCAGATAATGAATTAAAACTGGCAGATAAGTTATTAGATAAACTAACTCATAATTTTGGTGCTACTATTTCAGACATTCGTCTTAAAACAGCACAGGCATTCAAAAAGTTATATTCAGGAATTGAAACATTGAAAAACCCAGAAATAGTTAAGTCTGTTGATAATCAGCTTATTGCAACAGAAGATAAAGAGAGTCACGGACCTACTTATTCAGAAATAGCTTCTATATTACAGGAGGCGGCTAATCGGTACTTAAAAGAAGGTAATCGCAAAAAGAGTTCAGAGATAATTCAACTATTTAGAAAACATACTCATAGTAAGGAAGGTTTTTTAGATAGATATAAACTTGCAGAAGAAACGATGCACAAATTTGCAGAAAGTGAATTGTCGCGACTATTATTAGATGAGCTTTGCTCAACGGATGAGAGTAAGCAAAAAGATACAGGATTATTAGTAGAATTAGGTGATTTTGTTGTATCGGCTCTTATCCAGAGAATTAAAGAAACCCCTAATATAGAGGTACGCAAATCTATTGTCTTCTTGATAGAGAAAATAGGTGAAACAGCCATTACAAGATTAGTAGAGGAATTGGATTTGGAAAAAAGAGCCGAAAGTTCGCTCAGGATTATAGAGTTATTGGATAAAATAGGACATCCAGATATTGTAGTGGAACAGTTGCGTGAAACACTTTCTAATCCTGATTTCAATGTTAGAAAAGCAGTTGTGCGTAAGCTTAATGAAATAGGTACTGACCGGGCTAAACAAATAATTGTAGATGTGATTACTAATGACCCCAGTCCAGGCATTCGTCAATTAGGTATTGGGTTTCTGGGAGATGCGAAATATACTCCCGCAGTAAGTCCGCTGATTGACTTAATTTCTGTCCAGTCCCGACAAATCGGGATTTCCGCTTCGCTTCAACATACAGCATTAGGAAAAATGGGCGAAACTATACAAGAAGAGACTTGTATAGCATTAGGGAAAATAGGTGCAAAAGAAGCTATTCCTGCTCTTAGACTTGCCGCACGCTCCGGTACTGCATTTAGGCGCGCTAAATCAGATAAGGTTAGAGTGGCAGCAGTGCAAGCATTAGTAAATTTGGGTGATAGTGAAGTAAGTAAGTTTGCGAACGACTCTAACTTACTTATTCAGAAAATAGTAAGAGAAATGCAACAAGGATAGATGTTTTTTATAACAATAATTATTGGGTATCTAATCGGCTCCATTCCTATTGGCTATATCTATGGCAAACTAAAAGGAATAGATGTAAGAAACATTGGCTTTAAGCGTATAGGAGCGTCAAATATATATAAAACCTTTGGATTTATTCCAGGGGTACTCGTTTTCTTTGGCGACTTCCTAAAACCCATACTGGCTATACTTATTGCAATGTTAATTTGTAGGGATACGGCATGCCGTGTCCCTACCATAATTCACTATATTGCAGGGCTATTAGCTATAATAGGACACAACTGGCCCTTGTGGCTCAAATTTAAGGGCGAAGGCAGAGGAGTGGCAAGTTCTTTTGGATTCCTGTATTATTTGGTGCCTATTGAAACACTAATCATATTTGTAGCCCTATTTCCCGTAGGCATTAGACTTAAAAGCACTGCTCTACTCACATTTATATTCTTTTGTCTTGCTCCACTCGTAGTGCTTATATTTCAACGCCCTTATTTTTCTCTTTCTCTATGTGTTTCTCTACTTGCATTTATATCAAGAATTAGTGGCGGGTTTAAAGTATTAAAAACTACAAACAATAAAAGAAAAATAATCATTAATTCTTTACTTTTTGACAACCCTAATAGAATATAATTATGAGAAATACTAAATGGCTTTCCAATAACTGGGAGGAGATAAAATGCGTAAGCTTTATTTATGTTTAAGTATCGTGATTTTATGTGGCTGTAACACTGAGCCAAGAGCTGACTATAATTTTATGCTCAGTGTAACAAATAATACTTCTGTAAAGTTGTATATTGTTGTAACATCAGAAGGCGCACAAAAAGAACTCGGCTGGGTTAGCTCGGGAGAAACTTATAACTTCCAACTTGTAGAAGTATTTGTCCCTCAAGATGACCCCGACCCTGTATGCACTTTACTGGCAAAACCTACAATTGCTGGCGATAGTATCTACGCACGAGAGACTGTAAAATTAAAGGAAACTACTCATAAAGAATGGGCTATAAATTAAATAACAGAGTATTGCACTTTGTCATTGAACTTGTGTGTATAATATCTTTGGGTAAAGTCTTATTTCATTAGAATTAACTTCTTCGTCTCCTTGTAATTACCTACCACCAGTTCCACAAAATATATCCCCTTTCTTTTATTAAAGTTAAAATCTATATTATAATTTCCAGGATCTTTCTTTTCCGAAACTAATGTTTCTACTATCCTTCCCGCCGCATCATAGACTTGTATGCTAACATCTTGAGTATTTTGTCTGTCTTCTATCCCTGTCTCAGGCTCTATTTTTATAAGCCATGACCCGAGATTTTCAGGAAATCCACTCTGGGTTCTTGTTGGAGAACTTTCTCCAATGACGATATACCCACCATCCGAAGTTGGCTGACCACTATAACCTATCTCCCAAGAATTAGTACTGCTATCACTTCTCATAATTTTTGTCCATAGAGTATCACCTGCTGCATCAGTTCTTATTACCCAAATCCCATAGCATGTATTCCGACAACCGACAATAAAGTATCCGCCATCAGCAACCTGCTGCACTGAATATCCTGCATCACAACCCCCATCACCAAAAGTTTTATCCCATTCTTTATTCCCTGTCGAATCTGTCTTTATCAAGCTAATACCCCCGCACGCGCCTGAGATAATAAATCCTTTATCTTGTGTTTGCTGAACACACTCACCTACACCTATTCCAAAGGTCCTATCCCATTCTTTATTCCCTGTCGAATCTGTCTTTATCAACCATAACTCAAACGCACTTGAATCAAAATATATCCTTCCAGTAATAATATATCCCTTGTCCTGTGTTTGTTGTACCCAGCAACCTACACTCGTCCCCGCGTTATCTCTACTAAAACTCTTCTCCCACGCCTTATTCCCTGCTGAATCTGTCTTTATAAGCACAAGAGAGTCTTCATTACATTTGTCTCCTGTGATAATATATCCTCCATCTTGTGTCTGCTGGGTACAGAGTCCTCCCCAGAAACTGTTCTCTTCAAAAGTTTTATTCCACTCCACATCCCCCTGTGTATCTGTTTTTATAAGTAAGATACTTGAGTCTTGAAAATTCCCTCCTCCTGTCACAACATATCCGCCGTCCTGTGTCTGCCAAATGGAACGGCTGTATCCCCCAAACTCAATAACTTTAAGCCACTCTTTATTTCCCAATGAATCTGTCTTTAGGAGCCTATCCCCACCTGATATAATATATCCGCCGTCCTGTGTCTGCTTTACAGCCGCACCTATAAAGTTATCAAACCTGCGTGTCCAGGCAGTATCCGGTGCCTCTGCAAATAAGCAATTCCCCCCCACCAATAACCCTATAACCCAAAAACCCTTCTTATATTTACACATCTCTCCCCCTTTATTATTAAAATGTTTCTATCCCTTTATATACATAAGGACTAAATACTACTATCCAAAACAATAAATACTTTCTCATCTTTTTTATCGCATCAGGATTAGTTTTCGTGTACATATAAAGACAGAAGACAGAGGTTGGAGATCAGAAGTCAGAAGAGGCGTTACTTTAAGCCGATAGAAGTATATACCGCTTTTTACTTTTTGTCCTTGCTTATCTTTACCATCCCAGATAACAGTTTTATATCCTTCTTTTTGGGTTTCATTTATTAATGTTCGTATCAGTTGACCGCACAGGTTATATATTTTCAACTCGCAATAACATTTCTGCGGTAATGAGTATTTAATTATTGTTTCCCTTCGCATAGGATTAGGGATTGGATATGATAGCATAATAGCCACTACTTCTTTTGCTTCTTCTTTTGCATAATTAGTCAGAGTATAAGTTTCTCTCACATTATTTGCCGGTTCATCATCTACTATACTAACCCTAATTTTTACTTTATATTGCGTATTTTCATAAGGTGTCCATAAAGCAAAAGCAATTTGTGTCATAGAGTCGGGAATAAGTGAATTAACAAGCTCTGTATCTGCATATATTTGACACCCAAGTGACTCTATGAAGCAAATAGCATTAAACGATTCTGTATATTTACCAATATTTTTAATCGTAGCTTTTGGATTTATGGGGATATTAGGCTCAATAATATCAGGTATATTATCAATACTCCAAACCGCCACATCGTGCTCTACTTTTTTCAAAAACCACTTCATTATAGAATCTACTAATCTGCATATATTAGTTTTATCCCCCGCTGGGTCGGGATTGGAGTTTATCCCGCAGTATGCGGGGCTTCGCTCCAATTTAAGGGTTTCGTCCATCTCTGTCAATTTACCGAGTTCAAAAGTAGTGCCTATGGTATTGTATTTTCCACTCCTAAAAGCAATGGCATTGTCATAGATAGCGGGTCGGTTGTAAAATATATTCCATGCCCCGGTGTCTGTTTTAATTCTGTCAATACTTTTACTCTCACCCTTGTATTTGAATTTCATTTCTTGTGTAAAAGTTCCGCTTATCCCAATAATAGTATCTAAATCAGAGGATCCCTGTGCAACGCCTTCTATATGAAAATAGGGTCGCAATTTAGTTAGCGTATCTCCGAACCAAAAGTTACCACCTTCTAAAAACAAATTGCCACCATAGTTTAAATACGAGCATAGAGAATCAACAATTGCTTCATCAGTTAATACATAATTACAAAACCATATACCGAGCGAGACAAAAATTACCTTATACTCGTGAATATATGAGTATATTTGAGTAAGGTCTTGTGTATAGTTGCCCCAGAAGCCATTTGAGAGTAGGGCGTCATAAATAATGTATCCACTTGAATGATTAGGGTCAGGGTCAAAGACTATAAAATCACCACCTTGCGCTACTTTTAGCATAAAATTGACAGTCTCCGAATATCCGGATGCAGTCATAGCAACTGAAAAGTTGGCAATATGATGTTTGGGAGTATTAGCGGACGCCGTAATTCTGTAATCTATCAAGTTATTTCTTATAGAATCGGGCAGTATATCAGGATACTGAGCCGTTGAGTCTAATATAGTAATAAAACTATCCGTAGTCCGTAATACTGTTTGTATATTAGTTGCCGTAGCAGAGCCGATATTTTTAATCCCTACACTTAACGAAACCGTCTCCCCCGGGTCAAGCGTAGCATTATTATCATCTATTATATGGCTATAGTAATTGAGTATAGGAGAATAGACTTTAAGTTGCGGATAAGAAATCCAGCAAGTACCTGAACTATCATAACATTTAAGTTCTATGTTGGGCAAATGCGTATCTGGGCAATTATTAGCTACAGTAAATAGATAATTATATGCCAAGCTTGAATCCATAGCAGCTATATTACCGAAGTATCCGGAGTCTTCTTGAATTATACTATAAGGGTCAAAAGATTTGAGCTTTCCATATACCTTTCTTGCTTGGCGAGTTCCTAAATTCCTGCTCCATATAGGAAGTTCAATAGTTTCACCAGGATTTAGTAAAAAGTCTCCATTACCATTGCTTTGTCCTATATTATCGTCATCTATAATAGACTTGTAATACACAACATAAGGAGTAGTTTTTGCAATAACAATTGCATTGCCTTGGTATGGCAAATAATTGTGAGAATGAATATTTATCTCCATAGTTCCAACATTTACGGGCGACAAGATAAAATAAGCTTCTCCTGTTGCATTGGTGTAGCAAAAAGCATAAATCGTAGAGTCCATAATAAGACATACTTTGGCACTTTCTATAGGAGTAGTACCATTTGTTACTTTAATAGCGACTGTATCTGTACCAATAAATACAGTCTCAGGATATGTGGCGGTAAGTATTTTAGGTGTCTCAGTCCATACTTCTAATTGCGGGTCCCCTAATAGAGTTAAGTTATAATAACACCACCTAAGTGCATCTATTGAATCTACAAAGGGTACGGCATCCTCTTTGGCATCTTGTAAAGCTTCTCCTATGGCGTATATTCCTTCACCAAATATAGCGTTAAAAAATTCTCTATCCAAGCGTTGAGATGTGCCATTAGTGTTATCACTCTCTCCCCATCCGTATCTTGAATTCCCTATAAATGCGACTGCTCCACTACTAATAGTAGTGAACTCTTCGGCAATACAATCAACCGGAATATAACTGCCATCACTATCCCTATTATCAAAAGCAGCAGTATAGCAACCCTGACTATGGATAATAAAATAAAACGGATTAGTCAACCTTGTCCCTACATCTTGTAGGTACATTTTCATCGCATATACAGGATTGGCATGCCCCAAATGATTGACCAAATGCACCCCGGCATTAAACTTTGGAATTAGTGCTTCTTTATCCCAATGATAACTTGGATTATCATAAAGAGTATCAACATTAAAGTATACCGGGAAGCCCTGTGTTGTATAGCCCCAATTATTAGAGCCAAGCCGAACCTCTTCTTTATATTCTCGTCCCCAGGATGTCCAGTGCAAATCTTCACCTAACATTAGGGCTTTATTACAATAAGCAACTATAGGGGTAGTCTGGTAGGCAATTGTTTTTTTAACAAAATTTGCTACTTCTGAATCTGAATCGCACGCCATTCTGCCCACTACTACTTCTGTATATAGGTCAGCTTCATCCGGTTCACCCCAAATTTTATCTCCATCAGTATCCCAATTCCCATCAAGCCCTGCATAATATACATCTGCGGGTAAATCGTATTCCGGATATTCATTCCCAGGGTATCCTTCGTTCACAATGTCATATAGTCCACGATGAGGTATAATTTCATCATCCCCACCCAACAGGACATATTTTAGTCCCTTATTCGCGTATAGGTCAATGATGAAATTCCGTATCTTTTCTTGGCTATCCGTACCCGGATATTGGGAGTAGATAGTTTCTATTGTAGCTATTTCTGTCTTCACGCCGCGTCTCAATTTAAACTGCCTTAACTCCTCGAATGCGGATTTGAGGTCCTCGTTAGTAATAATAATATAATCAATTGTATCTGTCCCGCCGAAGCCACCGCCGGAGCGGGGCAAGCGGGATTTACGCTTCGCTACAATGGGTTGAATTCTATTTGCGGATAAAGATGATAAATAACTATCTATCATCTCCGGGTTATCTACCATTTTTAATACTCTCTTTTTTGCAGTAGTGCCGGGTAGTGCAGGGTCCCTTGACCCTGCAAAATCCCGATTTATCAGGTCGGGTTTAGTTTTAATTCTTATTTCTAATTCTTTATAGTAAGCAAGTTGGCCTGTTACAGGTATATATTCAATAGGATATAAGTAAATATGAGCAATTTTGTAGCCACATAAGCTATATGTTCCCGCTCGCGCATATAGATTACCGGGATATGCGGCAGTGGAGTTGTAAATTAGAGTATCTGGCATAATATAGTCTGATGGGCTAATAGTCGGATGGTCTGAAATTGGCACTTGCAGTTGACCGGGTTCTATCTTATATGTGCCTTCTAATATAGTTTTTCCATTCGCAATAACTTCAATCTCTGCTATTTCTTCATTTACGGGAAGCAATATTTTAGCCGCCTTGATAGGCATTACCGGGCTACCCGGTCTTCCATAGCTTATAGTACCCAACATACTTATTCTATGATATTCTTCTTGTTGTAGCGGAGCGGAAATCCCGACCCGACGGGAAGGTCGCACCTCTATTTTTTCAATCTGTGGTGCCTCAAATTGATAGTTTATTTGCAATCCATAAATAGAAGTAGTTGCAATCATAGTGATAATTACTAAAAATATGAATACAAATTTTTGTTGATAGTATTTCATAGTATCCTCCCTTTATAACTTTAAACTTAACCGATAAGTTATTAGACTACACACTATAGGTAAGCCCAATAGACTAAAATAATCATAGCCAACAGCACATCCAATTGCCATCCCTATACTACTACCCAGTAGCGTCAATAAAAGAGACCCCTTCTCTTTCTCTACATATTTACCTGCTGCCCAAATACCTATTCCACTCCCAACAGCACATCCAATTCTTGTCGCTGTAACTGCTACCTCAAAGTATTCTAAAGGATCTTTGTTATATGTAAGCAACCATACGCTCCACCCACAAACACATCCAAATACGCCTCCACCTACTATCCCCCCCAATGGCTCAGTAATAATCCACGAGAGATCACTTTTCTTTTGTCCTACAAAACTTGTATTAATTTCATCTCCTGTATCAAGTTGTGATATAAGAAAATAATTACTTTGTGTATTTATCCCATATGCCAACATCTGTGAATTATCAGGCATCTTAAATCCAACACTTACCACTATGAATAATATCCACATCTCTCCCCCTTTGTCTTAAAAATCAGCATCTATAGTAAGTTATAGCACTAAAATCTCATTTGTCAAACACAATATTTTTTGTTGCTTTTACTTTATTATGTGCCTATAATTCTAATATGAGTGAATTTTCTCGCATAGTTAATCCTAAAGAAAAGATACGCTTGGATAAGTATTTGTATAAAGCAGGAATAGGAGTATCAAGGTCTCAGATTCAAAGACTAATAGAAGAAGGGCAAGTTCTTGTTAATGGTCAGAAAGCCAAATCCCATACTCCTCTAAATCGTGGCGATAAAGTAGATGTTAATTATGCTAAACCTGAGGGCTTTAAAGTGACACCCGAACCCATAGAACTTGATATTGTGTATGAAGACCAAGATATAATAGTTATCAATAAACCACCGGTTATAGTAACTCATCCTGCTCCTGGTCATTTGCACGGTACTCTGGTCAATGCCTTACTCCATCATTGTGATTTGAGTAAAGTTTCGGACAGAACACGACCCGGCGTATTGCATCGCTTAGATAAAGACACTTCTGGGTTAATTATTTTTGCTAAAACAGAGATTGCCTTAGTTAAGCTTGCTCGTCAAATAGAAGAGCGTAAGATACGGCGTAAGTATATTGCTTTTGTATGGGGCAAAATGGGTATGTTGGAAGGCACCATAGATGCGCCTATTGGACGGCATACTTTGGATAGAAAGCATATGGCAGTGACGCCTCTAAAATCAAGGGATGCGATTACACATTTTAGGGTGCTTGACGAGTTTAAGTATATTACTCATCTATCAGTAGAACTGAAGACCGGTCGTACCCATCAGATACGGGTTCATTTATTGCATTTCGGTCACCCCGTAGTAGGTGACCCAGACTATGACGGACGCAAAAAACCAATAGAAGTACCTACCCCTATATTTGACAAGATATTAACTATCATCACACGCCAAGCCCTGCATGCAGGGGAATTGGCATTTATGCATCCTATAACTAAAAAGCAAATGGAATTCCACTCTCCTTTGCCTAAAGATATGCAAGAATTACTAAATTATCTAATGCGGTTATAGGTTATCGGTATTCGGTTATTAAAAAAATCTTGACTTGCTAAAAAGTTAGACTACTTTTTAGTCCAATGAAGACATATTTTTATCTTACTCATCTTTTTAATACTTTGGGAGCGGCTTTTTTGGCTCTTATTGACCCGGATAAATGTGATAAGGTAGAGACACAAGTCAAATATATGTCCACAAATGGAGTAGATGCCATACTTGTTGGCGGTAGCACCATAGGGAGTGATAATTTTAATGACTTTATGAAGAGGGTTAAATCCGTATCTACTGTTCCTGTTATTATTTTCCCCAGCAGTGCTATGCAGGTTTCGGCTCACGCGGATGCTATTTTGTTTTTGTCTCTTATATCAGGCAATAATCCCCAATACCTGATATCCGAGCATATAAGAGCTTCACCTATGATTAAGAATATGGGGCTTGAAACTATTCCGACGGGCTATTTGCTTATAGAATCAGGCAATATTACCAGTGTAGCATTTATGAGCCATACTATGCCTATACCACGCGATAAAATAGATATCGCCAAATACAATGCTCTGGCAGGTGAGTATCTTGGGATGAAGTTTATCTACCTTGAGGCAGGTAGTGGAGCAAAACATAGTGTGCCAACGGAAATGATTAAAGCTATTAACAAGTATATTAGTATCCCAATTATTGTAGGTGGTGGTATCCGAACGCCTGATGATGCTCATTCTAAAGTAGAGGCAGGAGCAAAGATTATCGTGATTGGCAATGTATTGCAAAAAAAAGTAGAACTGACAAAAGAATTTGCAAACGCTATTCATATAGTGGGAAAGGTTTCCAAACCTTGATGATTAGTAAAAAGACACCGGGTAGCACAGGGTCCCTTGACCCTGTGCCTAAATAAAAAAGGAGAAAAGATGAAAAAAGTTGAATGGATTAGGGAATTAGGAAAAACAATCTAAATACCAGAACATTAAGATTGTAGAGTCTTGTCAATTTGGTAAGATGTTAGTTTTAGACGATATAGTTCAATTGACAGAGGTGGATGAATTTATTTATCACGAAATGTTAGTCCATTTACCACTTCTTACACACTCTAATCCGCATTCCGTATATATAGCAGGTGCCGGAGATGGTGGAATATTGCGTGAAGTTCTGCGACACCCGATTGAAAGAGTAACTATGGTTGAATTGGATGATGAAGTCACCGCAGCGTGCGAAAAATATATGCCTATTGCACAAAAGGCATTCCAAGATAAGAGAGTTAATCTACTATTCAATGATGCCAGTGTAGTGTTGAAAAATAGCAAAGAGCAGTATGATATCATTTTAGTGGATTCAACTGACCCTATTGGAAAGGGTGAAAATTTATTTGATATACAGTTCTATAAGGATGCGGAAAAGTGTTTAACGCCGGATGGTCTAATAGCTGTACAGAGTGGGTCTCCTATATTTCAGCCTAATTTACTTAGAAAAGTAGTGCGTGAATTTCAACTACTATTTCCTATTGTTCAAGTTTATACAGCAGTAGTTCCTACTTATCCAGGCGTATATTGGTCGCTTACTATGGGTTCAAAAAAGTTTAACCCTAAGGAAATAGACATTGCATAACTTGGAAACAGGATTAAGCAGAGGCGATTAGATTTTAAATACTATAGCCCTAAAATCCATCACGCCTCTTTTGTGTTGCCCGAATTCGTTAAATCTATTATATCAAATGAACTCAGGTACGGTATATTTGGGGCAAGCGATTTGATTTGGAAATTATCAGATGAATAATTTTAATAAAGCTCAAATGTCAAAGTTCAAAATTTCCCGCTTTCTTCGGGATCCCGAAGAAAGCGGGACTTCAGATTTAGGATTTTATTAAATAAAAAAAAAAAAAAAAATGGTATCCCAAGAAAGTACTCCATATCTTGATGCCCTACTTAAATATGTTAAGAATAAAACTATTCCCTTTCATACCCCTGGACACAAACAAGGTAAAGGTGTAGCTCAGAAATTCCGTAACTCCATAGGCGAGAAAGCACTTAAATTAGATTTGGATATAGATGATATTGAAAATTATGAAAATGTGTTAGAAGAAGCTGAAAAACTTGCCACTCAAGCTTATGGAGCAGATTACTCTTTTTTCTTAGTGAACGGCTCTACAAGTGGGGTTTTGACAATGATTTTATCCACTTGTAGTGATGGAGACGAAATTATAGTCCCACGCGGCGCTCATAAGTCCATTTTCGCCGGTATTATATTAGCTGGAGCTACACCAGTATTTATACCTTCTGAAATAGACGAGGAATTGCACATTCCTTACAATATTAACCCACGCGATATAGAAAAAGCTATAGAAAAACATCCCAATGCAAAAGCAGTTATTATAGTTAATCCCAATTATTATGGGTTAGCTACTGATATGAAAAAGATAGCCCAAATTACACATAAAGCAAATAAATTACTTTTAGTTGACGAAGCATGGGGAGCTCATTTTAAGTTCCATCCTTTACTTCCTTGCTCGGCTACGGAGGCAGGGGCTGATATGTGTGCCAATAGTACTCATAAATTATTGTCAGGAATGACTCAAACTTCTATGCTTCATATTAAAGGCAATAAGGTAAATCCGGCACGAGTTAGGGCAATGATTAATTTAATTCAAACTACAAGTCCATCTTGCTTGTTAAGAGCTTCTTTAGATTGTGCGCGTATGCAAATGGCTACCGAAGGAAAAAAATTGTTGACTAAGACAATTGACTTGGCTACAAAAGCAAGGCAGAAGATAAATAAAATCCCAGGCCTATACTGTTTTGGTAGAGAATTAATTGGTAAGCCCGGGGTTTATGATATGGATACTACTCGTTTAACAATTAATGTTAAAAATACGGGGCATACAGGGTATGAAGTAGAACAAATACTTCAAACCACATATAAAATAAAAATAGAGATGTCCGAGTTGTTTAATATAGTTGTCATTATAAGTATAGGAGATAGTGAACAAGATATAGATTATTTAGTTTCCTGTTTAATAGACTTTACTTCTACAATTCCCAAGAAAAACACTTTGCCTAAAAAATATAACAAATTGGCAAACTTTTTACACCATTTGCCTCAACAAGTTCTATCCCCTCATAGTGCTGTATTTGGCAAACAAAAAGCTGTAAAACTAACCGATTCTATTGGAGAGGTTTCTGCTGAGTTGATTACTGCCTTTCCACCCGGAGTACCTTTACTTTTACCGGGCGAGAAAATATCCAAAGAGATTATTGAATATATTCAACTTGAAAGAGCGGCCGGGATGCAACTTAATGGCGCTATAGACCCAACCCTAAAAACAATAGTAATAATTGAGGGTTAAAATCCAAATGTCAAAATCCAAATTCCAAATAAATGCCAAAGTTCATAGGTCAAAAAAACTCTTTTTCTTTCTTTGACATTTGGGTTTTGGATTTGATTTGTCCCGCCGAAGCGGGATCCCGAAGAAAGCGGGAAACTTTGAGCTTTGGCATTTGAGTTTTCTTTTCATCGTAGGACTATTCTCCTAAATATAAATGGGTCAGTATGCTTATATGTTCCCTTCTGGGTTTGTGAAGAAGGAGGTACTTGTATTGTTTCCCTGAGTTTATACGCTGTGTCAAAACAATGTTTTATGCAGAGACCCGACTTAAACTTTTCTGCACCATTAAATTTATACGATTCTTGCATTGCCTCTTGTTTAGATATATTATAAGAATACAACTCATATCGCTTTAATCGCTTGGAAAATAGCCCATGTTCAAAATGCTCCATCTTAATCAAGTAGCCTTTTTTATCATAATAATACTTATCTGTGGTCTCAATGCTTCCATCTATATCATAACTTATCTCCTCTGATATTTTATATCCTTTGGAATGTAATCTACTCCTAACTTCATCTACTGCATCAAGTTGAGGTTGAACCTCTTCTTTTTACTTTGCACGGTTAGACTGTACTACTATCTTTATCCCCTTAATCCTGTCCATCCTGAACACTCGCTGTTCGTTTCGCAGGTGGCAGAAAGCAATTAAGAATTCTGTGTTATGGTGTTTATCTACTTCAATAGGCGTTACAATTCGTTCCGTCTTATTGCCTTTTGTATCTGTGTATTTTATCACTACCCGACCACCAATTTTCATAGCCTTAGCAATTACAGGCGGCGGCGTTACTTCCTCTATTTCTGGGAATGCTATACTACCACCTTGTAAGTCAAGCAACTCTCCAAGTGTCTTGACTCTTAACTGTTTCACAAAATACTGAAATACTTCTTTAGTAGTAGTTATATCTTTAAGTGCACGGTGCCCGCCTTCTGTACCTATTCCCAGACATTCTGCAATAGTTTTTAAAGAATTACCGGGGAAATGAAAGTGCTTTTTTGCAATGGTAAGAGTATCCACAACAAAATTATCAGGTATTGGCTTCTTTGCCCGATGCAAGTGTTTTACAATAAACCCAAGGTCAAATTCTGCATTATGAGCAATAAGAACGGTTCCCTTTATAAACTCTAAAACCTCATCTGCAATACTTTCAAATACCGGAGCATTTTTTACCATTTCATCGGTTATTCCGTGCACCTCAATCACATCCTCAGGAATGGAGCGTTCAGGATTTACTAAACTGCTATACGACTTGGACTTTTTTGTGCCGCAGAATTTCAAAAGCCCAATTTCACACATCCTGTGTCCAAGATATGTCTTCAGCCCTGTAGTCTCCACATCCAGCACAGTAAAAATTATTTGGTTAATAGGTTCATTAATCAATGTATCCATTTTATCCCTCACTTAAAATAATTCCGATGTCAAATACTCTTAATTAGGTCACCATGAGCCATATTACAATTTATAACTTATATGCTTTAATCCCTCTATAACCTCTGATATCAAAGCACGATTCCCACTGCAGGCATCCACCAGTTGGAGAGCAAAATCTAAACTGTACTAAAAAAACAAACAACTAATTGTAGCGGAAGGATTTAGCCTTTCATTCTTTTCTAATTTAATATGTAGGTCTAAAGACCTCCACTTCTACCTTTTGAGCCAGTTCAGTTATACTAAATATAAATGGGCAAGTACTTTTTTAGCACCTACCCATTGTGTGTTCTTAAAGTCTAAAACTAATCCTTAGGCTTAAACTCAGCTCTACGGTTTTTGCTCCAAGCCTCTTCATTATGTCCCGTATCTAATGGTCTCTCTTTACCATAACTCATAGTAGAAATCCTATCCGCACTAATTCCAAGTTTCACAATGTATTCTTTAGTCGCATTTGCCCTTCTTTCGCCCAGCAGTAAATTATATTCGCTTGTCCCTCTATCATCACAATGTCCTTCTACAATGATTTTGATATCCGGGTATTCTTTTATTATTTTGCTATTATCTTCTAATATCTTAGCATCCCCGGGTCGTAAGCTATACTTATCAAAATCAAAATGAACTATCTGCAACTTACCTACTATTTCTGCGGAAGTAGGCAGTGCCGGAACTTCTTCCTTAACCGTATCCTCTGGTATAACCTGTACCTCTGGTACCACTTCTTCCACTACCTTCATCTCCTTTTTCTTGGCACATCCAACAAGAAGCACCAAGATGCCCAAAAATAACGCTACCCTTTTACACATAATATCACCTCCATTTGCTAATTTATAGATTAAAAAAGTAGCTTGTCAAGAGTAAAACGCACTTTTTTTGAAAAAGGTTTCCATTCCTTTAATTTTTCCAACTAAGCAAGTATATGTTATGTCTATCACTCTCATAGAAGGTGCAGAGAAAAACAACAAAGTGCTTCTTACTAATCCAAAATCATTGCGCTGCCCAATAAGAAAAGTATAAACAATAAATATTATTCTACGCGGCCAAGAAAGATATTTTAGTAAAATATATGTAGTATTATGCGAGAGAAAACATAAATCCCTTGCTGTAAGTTTATTGGCTGTCCTAAAATGCTTGACTTGTATATTCGGGTCATAAATAAGTTTGTATCCTTTTTGGGCTACCCCGCCAGAGCCACCGCCGAAGCCACCGCCGGAGCGGGGCAATCGGGACAATCGGGATTGGAGTTTATCCCCGAAGGCATTCGGGGGCTTTGCTACAACTTGGAAGCATAAATCCCATTCCCATCTTGGGTGACTTAAAATGTTTTCGTCAACAAGCGAAATAAGTTTTCTCCTAACACTCATATTGCAGCCCTTTAAGAAATTAACTTCCTGTGCTTTACTTACAATTTGATGATGATTGCCTATTACTCTACCAAGCAAAGTAAGTCTGCCAACCCTTTTAACTTTTTTAGCTTTAATTTCTTTAGCTTCCCCCGCTGAAGCCACCACTGGAGCCACCGCCGGAGCGGGGCAAGCGGAACAAGCGGGATTGGAGTTTATCCCCGAAGGCATTCGGGGGCTTCGCTCCAACAAATAAACAATATCTCTGCCACCCACTCCTCCAATACTTGAATCTTGCTTATATGTATTTACAATCCCCAAAAGCCAATCACTATCAGGAATAGCATCGTCGTCAGTAAAAACAACAATATCACCAACAGCTACTTTTAACCCATAATTGATAGCTATAGCAAGTGAACTCATATCTTTTATTGGCACTTTATGTAATGGATAAGAGAGGTCAGGAATTATTTCACTCATCCCCGCAGTAGCGGGATTTCCGCCCCCGATTCGCTCCAACATTTTATCGGTCTCTCTATCGGATTCGGCAAAAATGATTATCACTTCATTTGGCAATAGGATTTGCTTCCCAATTGCTAATAGGCATTGTTGCAATTTATCGTGCCTCTTATTTGAAGGTATGATAATAGATACAGTCATATGATAAAAATTCAAATGTAAAGTTCATTAAATTTTTCTACACATTTCTCCAAAGAAAGGCATTCTTTAACTAATCTACCTGCATTTTCACTCATCTTATCATAATTTTCTAAAAGCTTATTCTCTTGAATGTAGCTTTTATCATTCGGGTCTATGACAATACCGGCGTTATATTTTTTAATCATTCCATTTATTCCTTTAAGCCATTTAGTTACTATTATAGGTAGTCCTGTTGCCAAGTACTCACCATCCTTTACAGCAATGCAATAAGGGGTAGCAAGTGCCAAACTTTCCAAATGTAATCCTACATCTCCTAACAAAAGTAGTTGGGGAACTTCATCAAATATTGGGTTTAGTAATGTATAGTTCTCTTTACTTACCCCAACTCCTTCTATTATTCTACGGATATTAGGTAAGTATTTTTTTGTACCACACAAGATGACTAAATGTGCATCTTTGGGTTTCAGGGATTTCCATTTCAAAAAGTATTGTCCCACTAATGGAATGTCTTGTTGTGTCCCAAATGCCCCTGAATGAAGGAGAACAAATTTATCACTCAGTCCATATTTTACCCTAATCTCCCTACGCTTTACAAGGTTTGGCTTAAACCTTTGTATATTTACACTGTTAGGGATTAGTATCGTTTGGTTCGTTGAGTTCATTAGGTTGGAGCAAAGCAGAAATCCCGCTCCGGCGGGGTTCGTAAGAAATATTGTTTCAATATATTCTTTGAAGGGTTCTGAGGTTACGATAATAGAAGAAGCACTATGTAGGAGTTTAAGTTCTATAAATTTCCATAATTTATAGCTCCAAGTATATTGTATATTCCATTTTCCATTTGAGGTCGCACCTCTTTCCATTTTCCACTTTCCAAACATTTGAGCTTCTATTCCTTTTTCAGGGTATAGGTCGCGCATATCAAAATTATATGGTAGCCCAAAAATAGAGCGAATAAAAAAACAAAGTATAGCTGCCGGGTAATTTCTGACATGAATAAGATTAACCCTGTATCGCATAATAATATATAGTAATAAAGGCAGTGTATTTAGGAGATATAAACAAAGCCACGGTATCCTTAGATAAAAATCCTTATGTCGGATAGGAAAAATAATAGGTATAAAATTACACTGAATCCCCTGTACGGTAAGCCAATGTTTAATTCTATGTCTATTTTTTCTGTAAGCCCAAAAACTTTTCCATACCTCCTGCCTTGTGAACCAAAAAGTAATAGGTATAAATCCGACATAGATAAATTTATTGCCACTATTTTTACTAACCTCTACTATGGGCTCAAGCAGTTGATACTCTATTATAGACGAATAAAAAGCCCGCTCTATAGAGGTAAAGATAAGAACCCTTTTCTTTTGTCTTCTGTTTTCTGTCCCCTGTCTTCTATCTTTCATACCAGGTCTTAAATTTTCTAACCCCTTCTACAATACCTTCGGAAATTAAAAGTTGAATGTCTTGGGTTTGCAATTTCTTTTCCCACTTCGCATTGGAAATAAACTCCACCTCTAATAGGCAAGTTGGCATATAAACACCGCGTAGGACATAAAAATTTGCTTGCTTTACTCCACGATTATAGCTCCCAAGAGCATTAGATACGCAATTTACCATTTCACCAGATAAGGTATTAGATTCTATAAGGAATTCTGTTTGTGCCAAATCCCATAAAATAGTTTCCACCTCGCTCCGTTCTTCTTTTGTTTCATATTCCAGGGATGCATTTTCCCTTGCTTCCACCGCTCTTGACCAGTTAGTTTTAGCAGGTGACAAGAAATATATTTCCGTCCCCTCACCTTGGCGTTGGCGTTTGGGGTCTGCATTACAGTGAATAGAGATAAAAAGGTCGGACTTGGATTGGTTAGCAATCCTTGCTCTCCTACCCAATGGAACAAATATATCCGTTTGTCTTGTCAGAATACACTCTATCCCTAACCTCTCTTCTAAAGCTATCGCAGTAAGTTTAGCAATCCCTAAGGTAATATCTTTTTCTTGTACCCTATTAGGACCTACTGCTCCGGGGTCTTTGCCTCCATGTCCCGCATCTATGACTATCTTTTTTATCCTCCGCTTAGTCTCAGATATTATAAGTCTTTTATTTTGAGGTCGCACCTCTTCTATCTTAACTTGCATTTCTACAAAATAGTCCACTATCTCGCTTACCAGTGGTAAAGGGAGCCATACTTTATTCTTCTCTCGCACAGGTGGGATAGGTAAATTTACAACTTCTTCTCCTATTTCACTCCACGGATTATCAGGATATAAGCTTATTTCTTTAGTTTTATATTTTAATATAATTCTTTGAGTAAGTGGTTTTTCTTCCATTTCAAATCCAATTACGGATTGCAGGTCTTTGGCACTAAAATAAGTAAACTTGAGGTCGCGACTCTTGTTAATCATTTTTGTCTCTACTTGATATACCTTATTGTTGTATTCCAATCCCATCGCCAAAGTTAAGATAATTAAGATAATACCCATTTGTCTAAATATAAATTCTATTTCTCAAAAATCAACAAAAAAAGTTGACATCTATGCTAATAGTGATAAATAAACTTTGGAGGCATATATGAAAAAGCGATTCATAACTGGCTTAATAGCCATACTTCCTATTTCGCTTACACTACTTATTATTTGGTTTTTAGTTACCCGTATCGGAAATATATTGGGAGTAGCGATTAAGTACATACCAGGGTTATCTATTCTGCCAACCCCTGTTATCTCGTTGATTGGGTTTTTGGCTATTATCTTGTTAATTTATCTGATTGGAGTAATAACTTCGGGATATATCGGGAAGCGGATACTAAACTATACGGAAACTCTATTCTCCAAATTCCCTGTAGTCCGCACGGTCTACACTTCGGCACACAAACTTACGGATGCTATATTTTTATCTAAATCTGCCTTCAAGAAGACGGTGTTTGTAGAATTCCCACGCAAAGGGATATATACTATTGGATTTCTTACCAATGAAGCGAGTTGGGAAATTGTAGCAGAGCAGAAATCCCGACCTGGCGGGATTGAGCCCAACAAATTAAACGACACTAACGAACCTAACGCTATTAACGAACTTAACGCTATTAACGACAATGTAAATGTCTTTATTCCCACTGCTCCTAATCCTACTACTGGGTTTTATTTAATTATTCCCAAGTCCCAAATAATGGAAGCCAATTTATCTATAGATGAGGCATTGCGAACTATAATTTCGGGTGGCGTAATAGTCCCGGATAAAAGAAAAATAACAACCTTGTTGGAGCGAACTTGTCCCGACGCAGAATGTGTCGGGAGCGGAAATCCCGCTTATCCCGATTGCCCCGCTCCGGCGGTGGCTTCGGTGGTGGCTCCAGCGGGGAAAGGAGAGAAAGATGGAGAAATTGGAGCGTAGCAGAAATCCCGCTCGTCCCGCTCCAGCGGTGAACCCAGCGGGAAAGAACCCTAAAGCATATTTAATTAGCTTAAAACCCAAGAACTGGTTATTTATTGGTATAGGAGTTATATTTATAGTAGTTGGGTTTTTGCTTTTGGCTAAGGGGTCAATGACTTTGGCGCCTATACTTTTAGTATTGGGCTTTTGTGTACTCATCCCATTAGGTATAATACTGAAGTGATTGCCAAACTAATCTGTGGTATTATTTTTAGGGCAGAAGATTGTGAGATAGAAAAGGTTATCGTTGAAATGGAGTCTCTTTTGGGGAGAATAGATTTTAGGAGTCCTACTATACCATTCAATTTTACTGATTATTATACTAAAGAGATGGGAGCAAAACTTAAAAGAGAATGGATTGGATTTGAACTACCCATACAGATGGAAGCATTAAAATCAATCAAGCTTACTACGATTAAGATAGAGAATAAGTTTAAGCGTCCTAATGGCATAAGAACAGTGAATATTGACCCGGGATATGTGACTTTACATAATCTTGTTCTTGCGAGTACTAAAAACTACTCTCACCGTATTTATCTGGGCGATGGTATATTTGCAGAAGTTACACTAATTTACAAGAACCACAAGTTCCAACCATTAGCATGGACTTACTCCGACTACCGTGCTAACCTAAATGTGTTTGAAGAAATAAGAAATAAGTTTAAAGTGCCGTGTCTAATGGTATAATATAAGAAATATAATACAAAAAAGGGGTAAAAATGGAGAATAAAAAGCAAAAAGTAATAACAGAAATATTTAAAATTTGTAGAGAAAGAAACAATTTTATCTTTCATAATGATTTGGTAAAAAAGGTAAGTAAGAAATATAACTTTGGAAATCCTTTTGATGTTACAAAACTTGATAATCTTGATAAATTCCCTAAAATTTTGATTAAAAATAACTACTTTATTCTTCATCAAGGTAAAGGAGACCATAAATTTATTAAGGGTATTGAAAAAGCATTTCATAAGTTTGAGAATATACCCTCAAAGAATATTATTGATAGGGAATATAAAAAGAGCATTTTAAATGAATATGATACAAGTGAGTCAAATATGCTTTCTGTTGGGAGCAATTTAAAAATCTTTCATCAGTTTTTATATGAAGATGATAAAGTAATACCAAAAATTTATTTTCCGAGGAGAACAAAAACAAGTTTTGAATATTATTTTGATAATGAAAAAGTAGTAATGGATAATATTCAAATGGAAATTGATTTAACTATGGAATATAATGGTACAGTTACTATTTTTGAAGGTAAAAATGGTTTGCCAGAAAACTTTGCAATCTATCAACTATTCCATCCTTTTAAATACTTTTCGGATATTAAAAAAGAAGATAAATTACCAATAAATCAGATAACTGCTTGTTATGTTTTACGATATAGAGAAAATAATAGTTCTTGTCTACGACTTTATAATTATACATTTGAAGATGAAAATAACATCTGCTCAATAAAATTACTGAAAAATGCACAATATAATTTGATAGGGAAGTGATAAAAATGAATAATCAAACAGACATAATAAACCATATAAATCAAGTATTTTTAAAAGATATAATGGAAGTTTTGAAAAAATTACCAGATAAAAGTATTGATATGGTGTATGGAGATCCTGATTATAATGTGGGAATAAAATATGGGAATAAATCATATACAAAAACTTTTGATAAGTATATTGAGTGGTATATTGAGTTAGCAAAAGAATCTTTAAGAGTTCTAAAAGATACTGGAAATATGTTTTTGATAAATTATCCAAAACAAAATGCTTATCTCAGAGTTAAATATCTAGATAAAGTATGTTATGAGGTTTCTGATTATGTATGGGTGTATAATACTAATGTTGGACATAGTCCTAAACGATTTACAACCGCACATAGAAGCATTTTACATTGTCGTAAAACAAAAAATAACAATTTTTACAAAGATAATGTTGCTGTACCCTATCAGAATCCAACTGATAAAAGAATATTAGGTAATATAGCAAATGGTTCTAAAGGAAGAATGCCCTATGGCTGGTTTTATTTTAATCTAGTAAAAAATGTAAGTAAAGAAAAGACATTTCATTCCTGTCAGATACCTCAAAAACTTTCTGAAATGCTGATAAAAAGTTGTACTATAGAAGGTGATATTGTTTTAATTCTTTTTGGTGGAAGCGGTTCTGAAATAGAAGTATGTAAGATATTAAAGCGACAATATATTTCTGCTGAAATTGATGAAAAATATCATAAAATGATAATGGATAGGTTAAACAAAGGCAAAATAGAAGAAAGATATAAATTATGGTTGAAAAACTATGATACAAAAAATATATCAACTCAACTCACACTTTTAGAGGAACAAAATGTATATTTAGTAAATAAAGATAAAGTAAAAGTTAATTTATAAAAAACACGGCACAGTGTATAACAGAGTACTTGCGAGAGGCAAAGTCTCTTTTTAATGCCCCTTTGGAACACTTTGCAAGCACTCGGACCGGTAAAATAACTACAATGCGGGTTATAGGTTTTATTAAAAGTTTTTTACTATTGGTCACCCTGCTATTTTCACTATTAGATTTAAGTGCAAATGAGTTTATGGCTGTAGATGAGTTAAAGCCCGGTATGAAGGGTTATGGGCTGACGGTATTTAAGGGTACTGCGATAGATACTTTTGATGTAGAGATAGTAGATATTATGAAAAATGATATGATTAAAGGGGATATAATATTAGCTAAAATTAGCGGTAAAGTAGTTGATACTGCCGGTGTAATAAGTGGAATGAGCGGTAGCCCAATATATATTTATGCGTCAAATCCAAGTGTCAAAATCCAAAAATCAAAACTTATAGGTGCACTTGCTTATAGTTTTACTATATTTGCCAAAGAACACCTTGCGGGTATAACTCCTATAAATGAGATGTTGAAGACAGAGAACAGAAGACAGAAGACAGAGGACAGATATCCAAAATCCAAAATCCAAAATCCAAAATCCCAATATCAAGAACAGAAGACAGAAGACAGAGGACAGAATGCAGGAGATAGGAATCAAAGAGGTGCACCTCCCCGCCAAAGCGGGATTTCCGCTCCGCTACAACTTAAACTTCCGATTAGCTGTGACTGGCTGCCGACTACTTTATTAGATGAATTGGAGACTCAATTTCCTAACTTTTATTTTCTTAAAACCCAGAGTAGTGGAGTAAAGGATGATAGTCTTATACCCTCACCTGGCTCGGCATTAGGTATTCCTTTTGTGGTAGGTGATATAGTCTTGGGCGTCATAGGCACTTGCACTTACAAGGAAGGTAATAAAATATACGCTTTCGGTCATCCTTTGGCGGCACTTGGTGAAACTGACCTTCCTATGACCGCCGGGTATATTTACTCTGTGGTGTCATCTGGTATGGATTCCTATAAACTTGGCGTCCCTACTAAAATAATAGGCACTATAAAGAACGACAATTCACGCGGTATCGTTGGAGAGATAGGTAAGATGCCTAATTTAGTGGAAATGAATTTAATGCTCAATGGCGAATTATTTCATTATCAAATCATAAAAGAGAAGACCTTTTTATCCTTTCTATTTAAGGGATTAGTCTTTTATTCTATTGGTACGCAAATTAAACTTACAGGCGATATAACAGCGGAGGCGACATTAGAAATAACGGGGAGCAAGAACTTTAGTTTCAAAACTATATGCACTGGGGCACCGGAAAATATAACTAATGCTATGGCAGAAATATTTGACCTTATACAAAATAATCCTTTCCAAAAAATAGATATCCATTCCATACGCATAGATTTAATCACTTCTGACACTATTAAACTTGCCAAAATAGACGCTGTGATAGCAGATAAAAAAGAAGTAGCCCCGGGTGATAGTTTAAATCTGCTTATCTCTTTACTCACCTATCGCGGTAGTAAAGTAAAGAAGCATCTTAAACTTGCTATCCCACAATGCGTCAAGAAAGGTACGCTTTTAATAAATATAGAAGAAGGCAGGATGGTGCGTAACCAGGCTCGTTCTCACATAACTACAATTGACGAGCTCCAAAGATGGCTATCTACTTCACCAAAAGACAATGAAATTATCATTACTTTGACCCAGAAAGGCAAAAGTAGCTGGATAGGAGGTCAAGAATTCCATTCCCTACCACCTTCTATAGTTTTGTTTATGGAAGAAGGAGGCAAGACCTCAAATATTCAGGGAGAGAATAAACTATTTGAACTTAGAATCCCAACCGAGTGGGTGATTACGCAAAAGAAAACTATAGAATTGGAGGTAAAATGAGGAAGTTTAGTTCGTTAGGATTGTTAGGTTCGTTAGGATTGTTATTAAGTGTAAATGCGTTTGCAGTTACTACATCTTTTTGGGAGGTACAAGATTTGAAGGATTGCAAACTTAAAGATATAATGATTGACAAGGATGGGTTTGCTTCACTTGCTCCTGCTCTTGAATGTGTTTGGGAAGGTACAGAATCATCTGTCTGGACAATGACAGAGAGAGGTGCGACCTCAAGAGGTGCAACCTCAAGAGGTGCGACATCCGGAGGTGCGACCTCAGAGGGTAAAACTTTATACATCGGCACAGGGGATGAAGGGAAGGTATATAAAATTGAAAATGACTCTACTTCTCTACTATTTGATACTAAGGAAGCGGGTGTCTTTGCCCTTACTATATTGGGGGATTTTATTTATGTCGGTACTTCTCCCAATGGCAAGATTTTTGTGATTGATAAGAGAGGTGCGACCTCAAATGGTAATGGCACACTGTTCAAGGAAACGGGTGAAAAATATATCTGGAAAATAGTGGCGGATGAAAATAATAATCTATATGTAGCCACCGGGACTAATGGTAACATTATTAAAGTCCAAAATCCAAAGCCCAAAATCTCCCGCTTTCCTCGGGATTCTGCATTCGCGGGGCAAAATCCATCGGTAATAGATACATTTTACAAGGCAAACCAGCTGAATATCCCCTTTCTTACTTATATTAAGCCATACTTTTACGCTGGCACTGGTGAAAATGGGCTATGCCTTAAAATCACAACCGAAGGTAAAGGATTTTGTATCTACGATGCTGAGGAAGAAGAGATTACGGGTATCTGCAAGATAGATAGTTTATTATTTATCTCTGCCACTTACGATACTTCGGGCTCTATCTATCTATCTTATCCGGACAATAGAGTTGATAGAATATGGCAGACAAGGTCTCCTATTAAAGGGATACAAGCAGTAGGGAATAAGATTATTGCTGCTGCCGGTAAAAGGGTGTATAGGATAGATAGGGATGGGAATAGTGAATTACTTGCCGAGCTTCCATCCAATATATCCTGTATTTTCGTGGAAGAGACTTCCCAGTCTCGAAATACAGATATATGGATAGGGACATCGGAAATAAGTAAGGTATATAAGATTAAGTCGGCACTGGCAGGAGAAGGAATTATTGAATCCATCGCCTTTGATACTGAAAGTATATCAAGGTGGGGTAAAATAGAAGCGAAAGCCACAGGAAAAGTAAAGTTTAAGACCAGGACAGGTAATACCAAAGAGCCAGACCAAACATGGACGGAGTGGAAAGAGGTTATTTCGCCGGATTATAAAGTCAATAGCCCGACTGCTCGCTTTATTCAATGGCAAGCTATATTGAGTTCTGATGATGCTAAAATTAAGGAAGTCAAGCTACCATTTCTAAGGCAGAATGAGAGGCCCAAAATTCTTGAAGTTAAGATTTCAGCAGGTAATAAAATGGAAGACTTTGCTTCCGTAAACCCTCCACCGATTACCGATAACCGTATTGTCTGGACTGCCAAAGATGCCAATGGAGATAGTTTAAGTTTTAACTTATATTTTAAGTTATGCAACGAAAAGGGATGGACTTTACTCAAAGAAGAGGTGCGACCCCAAGCGGCAAGGGAGCCATTTTATCCACTTGACTCAAAAGCGTTCCCGGATGGCGAGTATGAGTTCAAGGTCATCGCATCCGATTATATTAGTAATCCTATGGAAGAAGCATTAACAAGCGAACTCATCTCACTGCCCTTTTTAATTGACAATACTCAACCGACTATAGAAATAGGCGAAGTAAGTGGCTCTACTCTTTACTTTATAGTTAAAGATAATCAAGGCGTAAAATCCTGTGAATATGCATTAGATGGAGGAAAGTGGCAAATGGCTTTTCCACTTGATAATTTGTTTGACTCAAAAACCGAAGAGTTTAATATCAATTTGAGGTCGCACCTCATAGGGAAGCCGAAAAAGATAGTTATTAGAACACAAGATACCTACGGAAATACTATACTAAAAAGTAAATCATTAGAATAGATTAAAATACTTGACAAATTAAAAATTAGAAATTAAAAGATAAATGAGATAATGGATATAGTACTCTGGATAATAGGAATAATTATTGCTTTTATTATTTTTCGTTGGGGATGTTAGGTTCGTTAGTAAAAGGAGGTGTGAGATGTGTAGGATTTTGAAAGCTATGTTAATCATAGCAATAGGTACAACTATGGGGTTGCACACAGCGGAGGCACATGGAGATACTTTATGGACAAGAACATTTGGAGGAACTGTCGATGATTGGGGCTGTTCAGTTCAGGAGTGCGAGGGTGGCGGGTTTATCATAGCAGGAGAGACAAATTCTTTTGGAGCTGGCGGTGATGTCTATCTAATAAGGACGAATGAGCGGGGCAATACTTTATGGACTAAAACATTTGGCGGAACTAACTATGATGAGGGTTGGTCAGTTCAGGAGTGTGCGGGTGGCGGGTTTATCATAGCAGGCAAGACAGGGTCTTTTGGAGCTGGCGATGATGCTGATGTCTATCTAATAAGGACAGATGCAGCGGGTGATACTTTATGGACTAAAACATATGGCGGAACTGACTATGATTGTAGCTATTCAGTTCAGGAGTGTGCGGGTGGCGGGTTTATCATAGCAGGAGGGACAATTCCTTTTTTTGGAGCTGGCGCTTATGATGTCTATCTAATAAGGACGAATGAGCAGGGTGATACTTTATGGACAAGAACATTTG
>JACQXS010000092.1:0-829 GCA_016208615.1 Candidatus Stahliibacteriota bacterium
TCCGCAATCTTTACAGCCAATGCCCCTACACCTCCGGGCTCCCTAAAACAATAAAATCCTATAAATACAATCGTCACAAGTAAAATAGAGCCAATAAAATTACCAATATAAACAAATACCCAGTTCTTTAGCATAGCAGCAAAAGTTATTTTTCTGCTGCATAATGCATTGGTCATCATACAATTACCCGTAAAAAGTTCTGACCCTCCTATAACGACTAACATTAGTCCAACTGAGAAGCAAGCTCCTCCAAGAAAACTTGCAAACCCTGCACCTAACTTATCGGCAAGCCCTACCCTTACAGTAGTCATAATAAGGGCCCCAAATCCAATATACACGCCTGCCAATATCCCCAAAACAATCATTTTAGCTATAGGAAGTTGAGTTTTCTTAACTCCAACCTCACCTATAGCTGCTGCTATTTCACCCGGCATCTTCATAAAACCTCCTTTTTATATAATTTCTAAAACTTTTTCTTTATAATCTATAATAGTCTTAAAATGAGAAAGAAAGCTTAACCCAAGAAGTCCATCTATTTCTACCAATTCAGGTACTGTATGACAGATAATTTCTACATTTTTACAAGACAATTCTCCAATAGATATTTTCTTAATTTTGAAGAAAGGAGTTTCTATGATACCATTTGCTGTCACAATCCTAATTCTATTACTTATTGTGGCTGGCTCATAACCTATATCTTTAAGAATTTCCCAGTTCAATGTTGTGAACCTTGCCCCTGTATCAAGCAATAAGTCAATTTCTCTAATAGCTTTTGGACATACTATTTTCACTCTCCTCACAATAATAGGAATTTCAAGTTTTAATTTCA
>JACQXS010000092.1:844-19402 GCA_016208615.1 Candidatus Stahliibacteriota bacterium
CCTGCATATGTAATATATGCATATTTTACCCTTTTTTGACGCAGTTTCTTATGAATAACATTCCTATCCTTGTTATGTTCCAATACTTCGCCACTAACTTCTGGAGCCTCTTCTTTCACCAAAAAGGCAAGCCATTCTCCCTTAAATTTTTTCTTTGCTTCTTTCAAAGTAGTCATAGTCCTTAAATTTCCATCACCATATTCCTTATCTCAGGAAATACTTTATCATCACTGTCCTAAGACCACACGAGGTGCCAATACCTATCGGAAATGTAAGCTGTATCCGCCTTAACCGCACTCGGATACTTTGTGCCCCAAGCGTTGTTATTCCAGTTCCACGCATTAACAGCCACCCTTGCCGAATCCACATACTGCACATTAGCCGTAGTTGCATAACTCGCCGTGTCCGCTCTATTAGCAAAAGATACTTCACCTACTACATTCGCACCTGCTACATAATTCGCCGTATCCGCAGTAGTTGCAATATCTGCCATCTCTGCTTTTATAGCATAGCCCACTGAGACTAATTTCTTACGCGGCGTAAGAGTATCACTTACAACTTGCGTCTCAAGCCATAATGGGTCGCCAGTAAATATAGTACTCGGAATAGGAGACATGCTACCAAGTATTACATTAAAAATACCTTTATTCACAGGAACAGCAATATGTGATTCACCCCATATAGAGATTCCTCCAGTGGGTGTGGTATAAAGTCTAAAAATTATATTCGGAGTCCCAGTAATCCCGACCGTATCAGTAGCACTCGCAAGATAGCCCTGATAATTGAGCTCGTGTATCACTGCCTTGGCACCTCCTGATGGAACTATATTTGTAGGCACTACTGATTACCTCGCCTCTGCCTTGTGCAGTCCCATAACTGCTGCACCCATTGCTATGCATAGAATAGCCCTCAAAAACTTACCCATCTCGACCTCCTTTTTGTAGACTTTAGACATTAGACTAAATCATCCCGCCACAGCGGGATCCCGAAGAAAGCGGGACAAACTCCAAATCCCAACTAAAACCCTTAAACATAATGCCAAGTTTAATAAAGTTGGAGCAAAAGACTTGCAACCTATCCGTCTGCCTTCTGTTTTCTGACCTCTGTCTTCTGTCATCTCTCTATTTTCTCTATTTTCACAGCACATACTTTGAGTTCCGGTACTTTAGCTACCGGGTCAAAAGCTGAATTAGTTAAAGTATTTGCCGCACATTCAGCAAAATGAAATGGTATAAATACTATACCTTCGGACACTTTGTTGGTAATCAATGTACAGACCTTAATTTCACCTCTCCTGCTTTTGACTATCACTTCTTCATTATCTAATAGATTAAGTTTTTTAGCATCCTCGGGATTGATTTCAATATAACCCGTCGGGACTTCTCTGGTTAATAAAGCAGTTCGCCTTGTCAATGTCCCCGTATGGTAATGAAATGAAGTTCTGCCCGTTGTAAGGATAAATGGATATTCTTCGTCAGTAAGTTCAGCAGGATCCTTAAATTCTATCCCAAAGAACATCCCTTTCCCGCGTGTAAATTTTTCTTTATGTAAAATTGGCGTCCCGGGGTGCTCTTGTGTTGGACAGGGCCATTGCAAACTATTATTTGCCATTCGTTTATATGTTATGCCACCATACGAGGGAGTAAGTAATGCAATTTCTTCCATAATTTCAGTAGCAGACTGGTATTCAAATTCTTTTGACCCCATCTTTTTGGCTATTTCAGATATGATTTGCCAATCCGGCTTACTTTCACCCATCGGTTCAATTGCCTTATACGACAGTTGGACTCTTCTTTCAGTAGATGTATAAGTGCCTTCCTTTTCTGCATAAGAGGCCGCAGGCAACACAATATCAGCCAATTTAGCTGTTTCAGTGAGAAATATATCTTGCACAACAAGGAATTCAAGCTTTTTTAACGCTTTCTCTATATGTGAAATATCAGGGTCAGACATCATTGGATTTTCGCCCATAATATACATTACTTTAAGATTACCTTTTTCTGCTTCATTAATCATGTCTGTTATTGTAAATCCTACCTTAGGAGGTAATTTAACATTCCATTTAGTTTCAAATTTAGTCCTATTTGGCTCATCTATTACGGGCTGATACCCTGAATAAACATTTGGCAAAGCTCCCATATCACAAGCACCCTGAACATTTACCTGCCCTCTTAAAGGATTAACTCCTGTTCCCGGTCTTCCTATATTCCCCGTAACCATTGCTAAATTAGCACAGGAACATACATTATCTACTCCTGTTGTATGCTGTGTAATGCCCATGCAATAGAGAATAGAGCCAGATTTAGATTTAGCATACAGCATGGCAGCATTGATTAAATCCTGTTTAGGTATATTAGTTATTTTTTCCACATATTCTGGGGTATATTTTTCAATTACCTTTTTAAGCTCTTCTATTCCTTCAGTTCTTTCGTTAATAAATTCTTTATTCTCAAGCCCTTCTTTTAAGATAATATGAATGAAGCCATTTATCCAAGCAACATCTGTTCCCGGTCTCTGCCTTAAATGATAATCAGCATATCTTGTAAGGGGTATTGCTCTCGGGTCCACAACTATAAGGTGGGCGCCCTTTTCTTTGGCACGAAGTACATATCTACCAATAAGTGGATGCTGTTCTGTAGTATTTGAGCCCGCAACTAATAGACAATTAGAATCTTCTATCTCAGTGATAGAATTTGTCATCGCTCCACTTCCAAACGCTTTGGCTAGACCAGCCACTGTTGGTGAGTGTCACAGACGGGCACAATGGTCAACATTATTCGTTCCTATAACAGCGCGGGCAAATTTCATCAGTAAGTAATTTTCTTCATTGGTGCATTTAGCAGAAGATAAGAAACCGAATGAATCAGGAGCATTTTTATATTCTTTGAACTTTTCGGATATAGTATTTAGAGCTTCCGACCAGCCAATTTCAACAAATTTATCATTCTGTTTAAGTAATGGCTTGGTTAATCTATCTTTATGATTGACAAATTCGTTAGCTGTCCACCCCTTAATACATAAGTTGCCTTGACTTACAGGATGAGCAGGAGAAGGTATTATGCCTTCTATTTTTCCATCTATAACCGATAGATAGAAGCTACATCCTGTCCCACAATATGGGCATACCGTAGGGACATTTTTATATTCCATTATTCTTTCTCCTGCTGTATTGGTGCTTCGTCTAAATTAAGCACGATAGGCGATTTTTGATTTACATCTACTCCGCTTTCATAATTAAATAATTCTTTTACATATACTCTTAATAATTTAGAAATAGTCAGCAAAGGAATACCCACAGGACACGCCCTTTCACATCTTCCACATTCAACACATTTATCAGCAAGGTGATAAAATCTTATGAAATGAAAAATAGGGAACTCAGGCGGCAATCTACCTGTTTTTACAAACTCATCTTGTTCCATTTTACAATCCTGACAAGTACACAAAGAACAAGCATTCCTACAGCCATAACATTTGATACACTTACTTAATTCATATTTCCAAAAGTTCAGCCGCTCTGTTAAATTTTTAGCCAAAAGAGTATTTATAGCCAAATCTTGTATCTCGGGTTCTACTTTTTCACCCACATTAAGAGTTTTAGGGAAAGGTTTTGGACACCTGCATTCAATAGCCATTTCTTTTGAGCAAGGTATTCCCAAGATTTCAAGTTTATCTAAATTTATTTGGTTTAGCTTGGCTAATTCAATTATTGCTCTTTCATCACACGCTCTCGCTATGACACCGATTTTCAAGTCCGGATACTTTTCTTGAAATAGGTAGATGATATTTCTTTTTACAGGTCTATAAACATTTAGAAGGGGTGAATTTGTATTAATAGTCAACTCATTTAATTCATCAGGAGTTGTGAAAATATACGGGGTCTCTTTTTTTAATCCAAATAAGAGGTCAACTTTTTTTGTCTTAAGCCAAGCAGACGCTATCTTTTTAATCTCTTCAATCATAATTCGTTAGAAATGGGACCTAATTCTTTAATCTGATTAGTAAATTCAGTTACTACTTGTGCAAATCTACTACCCTCAGCTGCCGATACCCATTCAAGTCTTACTCTTTTTGGGTTAATGCCTAAAAATTCCAACAATTTTAAGAGTAGCAGTATCCGTTTTTGAGTTTGATGGTTACCTGAAATATAGTGGCAATCCCCAATATGACAGCCAAGTATTAAAACTCCATCCATTCCCATAAGTAAGCTTTTAATTACAATTTCAGGTTCTAATCTACTGGAACACATTAACCTAACACTTGTTATATTGGGTGGATATTGGATTCTGCTAACTCCTGCAAGGTCAGCAGCAGCATAACTACACCAATTACAAAGGAAGCCAATTATTTTGGGCTCAAAACTTTCTTGACTAACCGGACTACTCATAATTAGATAAATATTTTACTTTATTAAAATTAGTTGTCAAGTTTTTTTAACTTTTTTTTTAGTGGTTGCAAGATGAACAGGAAGGACGGCTACAAGCAGTGCAAGAAGAAGCTCCTCCCCCCTTACCCTGTTCTGTGCCTATTACATAAAAGCCACTTAATAATTGAACTACCTCTCGCGAATTGCACTTTTGACACTTTACTTTTGTGCGTTCCGAGATGCTTACACAAACCTCAAACCGCTCATTACAAGAATTACACTTAAATTCGTATGTCGGCATAATTATCTATTGGATATAATTGTTTATCCACTTCACTCATTTTTTGCCTTCCATTTCTTATTTATTAAATCTTCTACTTTTACTAATTCAATGTCGGTTTCACCTTTATTCTTTAGTCGCGCCACTTCTTCATAAGCCCCTTTGCCAAAACTAAAAGCTATAAGATAACCTATTTTATAATTAGCTCTCTCTAATGCAGATTTGAAATTATCAATCACATTTCTTCCAATTCCTTCTGATTGTTTAACTTGTATTCCGGCGCTACCTTTTTTAAATAATTCTCCATAAAGCAAATAACCATCTAATCCTAAATCACCACTCTTTTTCTTGCTATGCTTTGCTTCCATTGCATTAATAACCCAGTTCTGGAATTCAAATGGCTTTAACTTTTTCAAATCCTTCTCGGTAATGGGTAAGCCAATAGTTTCATAATGCTTGCTTTTTATAGTCCCTATTTTCTTTAGTCTTTTTTCTACTAACTTTATAGCAATTGGAGATATATCTATCCCTATCCATTTTCTCTTTAATCTATGTGCCACTGCCATTGTAGTGCCACAGCCACAAAAAGCATCCAAAACAATGTCCCCTTTGATTGAAGATACTTTAATTATGCGTTCCAAAAGTTCTTCCGGTTTCTGAGTAGGATAACCCTGTCGCTCTTTAGCCATTGCATTAATTGATGGTATCCTCCAAACATCTGAAGGGTGTCTATATTCGCCTTTTGATCTTGCCGCCCCCGGAATGCCAGAGGCAATTCTTCTTAAAACTTCATCGCTTCTTTTTTCTTCTATTTCTTTGGAATTAAAAATATACCTATCACTTTTTGAATATCTAAATATACTATCGTGCTTACGAGAAAAATCTTTTTGAGGGATACCACCTGTTTCATAGCTCCAAATAATCTCATTTCTAAAATTATTTCTCCCAAATATATCATCTAACATTATTCTTAAATGAGCATTGGCGTGCCAATCGCAATGCAAATAGAAAGAGCCTGTAGGCTTTAAAACTTCATACATCAATTGTACTCTCGGTTTCATCCAACCAATATAATGTTCGGTTCCGCCTTCCCATCTATCTTCAAAGCTTCTTTTTTCTGCTTCATCTCCCCATACAACTTCATATTGTTTATTACTAAAAAATGGTGGGTCAATATAAATCAAGTCTATGCTTTCCTTCTCAAGTTTTTCTAAAACTTCAAGGTTGTCACCACAATAAAGAACATTATTTATCATTTTCTCCTTCTATATTGTTTCTTTTTTATCTATAAAGCTCTGTTTAATTAGGATAAGGCATAAATTTGAATTGTCAACAGATTAATACTTAAAATGTTTCCATATAAAATATAGTCCATAAAGAGTAAGGAGTGGCTCATATTTTAGGGCTAATACTTTGGCAAATTGTTCTCCCATCCCTCCTGTACAGACAAATATAGGATTTATAGTTTCCTTAATTTTATTTATCAGTCCTTGAATTCTATACACCTCTCCCCAATAAGCACCCGCTTTTATACATTCGTGAGTAGATTTACCGAGTATTTGAGTTATTTCTGCTGAAAAATCTACATTAGGCAAAAGAGCTGTATTTTGGTGTAAAGATTTAAGTCCTGATGACACACCTGGCAATATAACTCCGCCTCCATATGATAGGGGTTGGGGATTGGGAATTGGGGATTGGGAATTGGGAATTAAGACATCTATGGTAGTTGCGGTACCGAAATCAATCACACATACAGGAAGACCAAATAACTTTTGTCCTCCTATAAGATTAGCTACCCTATCTGCACCAAGTTCAGGATAAGCTCCATTAAGCAAACTTGGGTCAATAAAGAAAGGCACTACTCCATAGACCGCTTCAATAATACGAGCAAAGGTTTCATTCTTTTGTGGCACAACTGAGGCAATCATTACTGCTTCTACTTGTTCCTTTGGAGATACTATCTCAAGGAGACATGTTTTTATATCCCATAACTCTTTATTGGCTATTTTCATATACTTGTATATTTCAGGAGTCGTCTTAAATAATCCAATAGAAGTAAAAGAATTACCAATATTTATTCCAAGAAACATTTAACTTAAAATAATGCTCTCCACAGAAAAGTCAACTTTTAACTTGACATATCTCTACGGGTGGAATATAAAGATACTTTAATGAAAAAGATGCGACCTCAAGTCCCGTTCTGTAAGAAAATAGGACAGATTGGTATAACAATGGGCGACCCGAGTGGAATTGGGCCTGAGGTTACGCTCAAAGCATTAGCTATACTTGGGCACCCCCAAGAGGTGCGACCTTCCCGCCAGGTCGGGATTTCGGCTCCCGACACATTTTGCGTCGGGACAGGTTCGCCTCAACAAGACACTGTTATCATTGGCTCACGAAATATAATTGAGGAGACTAAAAATAGATACAATATTAAATGGGATGGTGAAGTAATAGATTGCGTAGATGTAAAAAGAGAGGATATAGGATATGGTAAAGTATCTGAATTGGCTGGTCGTGCGGCCTATCAATCTATTTTAACGGGCTATAAACTTGTAAGTTCTAAAATTATATCTGCTTTGGTAACTGCTCCCATTAACAAGGCTTCTGTCAATCTTGTCTGTCCTTTCCCGCCAGGTTCACCACCGGAGCCACCGCCAAAGCGGGACAAGCGGGATTTCGCAAGCTCAACATTTTCTGGGCATACTGAGTTACTTGCCTCTCTTTCTGGGACTAAACGATTTGCCATGCTTTTGATGGGCGATACATTACGGGTTACTCTTGTCACAACTCATATTCCGCTTAAAGAGGTGGCAAGGAAATTAAATGTAGCATCTATAGTCTCTAAAATTGAATTAACCGCTGACTTTTTGACCCAAAACCTGGGTATAATATCACCCTTGATAGGAGTTTGTGCCTTAAATCCACATGGAGGTGAAGGGATTTTTGGAATAGAAGAGAGTGAAATAATCTTGCCCGCAATAGAAGAAGCAAAAAGCAAAGGAATTAATGTAAAAGGACCTTATCCAGCGGATACTTTATTCGTCCCCCAGAAAACAGAAGTCAGAAAACAGAAGTCAGAAAATAGAAGTCAGAAGTTTGATGCTATCATAGCGATGTATCACGACCAGGGTATGATACCTATCAAGATTAGGGAATTTGGTAATGCAGTGAATATTACGCTGGGACTACCATTTATGCGTACCTCGCCTGACCATGGGACAGCATTTAATATAGCAGGTAAAGGGGTAGCAAATCCTATAAGTATGATTAAAGCCATTAGAGTGGCACAAAGATTGGGAAGTCTAAAAGTTCAAAAGTCTAAAAGTTCTTAAAATGGAAAATAAGAGGTGCGACCTCAAGATGAAAGAGCTTCAAGAAATAGCAAGAGAGACGCGCAAAGATATAATTAAAATGATTAACATTGCTGGGTCAGGTCATCCTGGTGGGTCGCTCTCCTGTGTAGAGATAGTAGTAGCACTTTATTTTAGGGTAATGCATCATAATCCCAAAGCCCCAAGAGGTGCGACATCCTGGACAGATAGGGATAGATTTGTGCTTTCCAAGGGCCACAGTGTACCAACTGTTTATTCAGTTTTATCGCGAATGGGCTTCTTCCCGCGTGATTGGCTATGGAAATTAAGAAAGATAGGCAGTGGACTTGACGGTCATCCCTGTATGATAAAAACGCCAGGAATTGAAGCTTCAACGGGGTCGCTGGGTCAGGGACTTTCAATAGCCAATGGTATGGCATTAGCAGGTAAGATGGACAAGAAAGATTACAGGGTATATGTTCTGCTTGGTGATGGTGAAATAGAAGAGGGTCAAATTTGGGAAGCTTCAATGACTACTTCAAGATATGGGCTTGATAATCTATGTGCCATTCTTGACCATAATCGCTTGCAAATAGACGATTCTATTAAGAATATCAAAAACCCATATCCATTAGCAGAGAAATGGCAATCCTTTGGGTGGGAAGTTGTTGAAGTAGATGGACATAATTTTGATGAACTCCTGAAAGCTTTTGAGTATTCCAAACAAGTAAAAGGTAAGCCAACTATGATAATAGCTAATACTATCAAGGGTAAAGGGGTATCGTTTATGGAAAACCAACTTGCGTGGCACGGCAAATCACCAACCACAGAACAGTGTGAATTAGCAATAAAAGAGATAGACCAACCTTAAAATCTAAATGTCATACGCAGTGATGTAATCATCAAAACCCAAAGTTCAAATCTTATTCAGGATTTTTTAACCTTTTTACTTGACAAGTAGATAGTTAGAACTATAATATTCTTGGAGAATAACAAGGAGAGAAAATGAGAGGTATAATAGGTTTGAGGAGTGACCTTTTAGACTCTTATCCTATTAGACTTTTAGACTTTATCAAGCCCCAAGTGAGGTTTAACCTCAGGTGCGACCTCAAGTTTAGGGGGAAGGAGGGATTATGTGGTATATATTATTGTCCGTGATGTTTGGCGGTATATCGCGGCAGACGGATTGGATGGCAGGACCTGGGATATTAGGTCCGGTATCTGCATGGAAAACAGACTACAATACGAGTAGTAATGTAACCGTAGCTACAGCGGGACAAGTGTCTCTTATAGCCACCAGTTGGGATTATAATGCTTGGGTAGAACATATGATAGAAAGCAATTCAGGTATCTGGCACCATACACAGGGCTTATTACCTGTGGATATGGATAAGGACGGGATACCCGACCTTGTAGGATATAGTGCGGGACAGGTAGTCTGGTATAAGCATGACGGGTATTACAACTTTTTCAAAAATATCATAGGCAATGCAGATGAAGGAAGTGCAGGCTATCGGGCTTCTTGTGTCTATCCTATTGACCTTGACGGAGATGGTGATATAGATGTATTAGTAGCTACACCTGTAATCGGGGTAGGGTGGTTTGAGAACCTTGGTCTTCCCAATTGGGGTTGGCACGCTATTCAGTCTGGGGCATTCCATAGGATTTCAGGTGCAGACATAGATTTAGATGGAGATATAGATATAATAGCCGCAGATAATAGTGATTATGCTTATTGTGGCACTATCTATATTTTCAAGAACGATGGGAGTCAAGTGTTTACTCCATCCCAAACTATAGACCCTGGCACAAACCAAGGGTGGCGCGTTTATACAGCAGATTTCAATAATGATGGCTATCCTGACTTATACTCTTCGCTATATGAGGCGTATGTTTATCTCAACGATGGTATTAGTAATCCTGGTAATTTTACTTTGGGCTGGCATCAAGATTTTTGGAGTGGCAATGTTGATTGGGATGGTGCTTTTCCTGTTGATATAGATATGGATGGGGATGCAGATTTAGTGCTCGCAAGCTATAACGACGCTGCGGGATGGCGTTTCTATGCTTTACTCAATAATGGAACAGGGACAAGCTTTACACTACGGGATTTGGGCTGTGGTAGCCAAAGCTATACTGATGGTTCTATAACTAAAGATATAGATTTAGACGGCTTCCCCGATATTGTTGGTGGTGCCGGAAAAGTAGCCTGGTTTAGACAAAATCCAGCCTCTCCTTTGACATTTACAGAATATTGGATAGATGACTTAGCTGGATCTTATTACTCGCATTGGGTATATGCTGCTCCTATGTGTAAGTGTACACCGGCAATAGATATTTTGGCAACTGAGTGGCAAGTGGGACACAAAATCTACGAAAACAATATGTTGCTTACATTTGCCAGTCCAGGACCACTTGAAGCGTCTATATTAGAGATTACACCACCTGAATTAGAGGCATGTGATTTATTATGGTTTGGTTATATTGCTTGTGTACCCGAAGATACAAGTGTAGGGTTTTATTGGAGGTCAGGTGGACTTGGTAGTCCTACTGATATTTTAACTGAACCCTGGAATGGACCATATTATGCATACCCGGGAGTTAATGTAATAGATAGTTTTCCATTATCAAATACCGCCGCGCGTACATTCCAGTATAAAGTAGAATTGAGAAAAGCCCCTGACGATATACCTGTTCTTTATGAAGTATGGGTCACTTACACTTGCTCCGGAGTTGGAGTAGAGGAAAGCCAAATAAAGTCAATTGACAATATAGCACTACAATTTGTGGACAACAAACTCCTACTATTGCTTGGAAAAGAAGAGCAAATAAAATTGACTATTTACGATGTTGCGGGCAGAATAGTAAAGGAAGTATTTGATGGCTATTTACCTTCGGGGACACACGAATTTGGGATCCCTAACAAACATGGTATCTACTTTGCTAAAGCTGAATCTAATAGAAGCAAAGAGACACTTAAATTCATAAACCTGAGATAGCTTACTTATCCCTATAAGTAACACCAATTAATATAAAGTATGGAACAAAGGGATTATAAAATAGCTAAAACACTAAAAGAAAGACTATCCAAAGTTGTTCAATTAGTTGATTTTCGGATATTTGGTTCAAGAGCAAGTGGCCATAGTGATGAATACTCGGATATGGATATTTTTCTTGAAGTAGAATCACTTGATGTAGAATTAAAGGAGAAAATTTTCAATATAATATGGGAAGTAGGATTTGAACATCTTATTTTTATCTCTCCTCTGATTTTTACGAAGGACGAAATTGAGAACTCGCCGTTAAAAGTATCCCCAATAGTAAAAAACATTGTAACAGAAGGGGTAAGAGTATGACAGATACGGAAATTCTTTTCACCTACAGACTAAACCAGGCAGAAGAGACCCTTTCTGATGCTAAAAAGATGTTGCAGAACAATCTGAGAGTCCAAGGTCTACAATAAACAGGGCATACTATTCTATGTTTTATGCAGTTTTAGCCCTTTTCTTGAATGCTGATATAAGTCTAAAGACATCTAAACATATAGGCGTCATTTCTATATTTGATAAAGAGTTTGTGCATACAGGAAAAATAGATAAACATTACTCGAAAATATTACATAGAATGTTTGAGGTAAGACAAGAAGGAGACTATAAAGAATTAGTAGAATTGTCATTAGAGGATGCTGCTGAGTTTGTTAAACTTGCAGAAGAATTTATTGAAGAAATTAAAAGTAATCTGTAAAACAGAATAGGATGATTTTATTTTGTCTTGCAATGGTAGTTAACATAATGTAAAAGATTTTGCACTTTGTTTAATTCCTAACAATTTGGAACTTCTTTTATCCACAAACCGGTAGGTAAAATCCAACATAACATAAAGAAAGTGGATTTGGATTTTTAGTATTTGGACTATATTTCCTACCTGACATCAGATGGATTAGAATTACTTATCTTTTTGTAGTATAGACAGTAGCTACGAATTCAGCATTTACAGTGGCATCTGAAGAAGGTTCTTTTGCCTGTGTTAAATTAAATGCGGCAACATTAACGAGTCGTGGTAACTCTGCTACTTTTGATAAGAACCAGCCAAGTTCGTGGTAGCCACAGGTAATTTTTATTTGTATAGGATTTTCTTGATAAAAATCTCGTGGCACTAAAGTCATCGGCTTAAACAAAATAAATTCAACTCCACTTTTTTTACTTGCATCAGATATAGAAGTAAGTAATTCAGGCATCTCTTCTTCTTCTGGCAGATATTTGCCCAGTTTTTCCCATACAGCAAAAATAGAGTCGTATGCCGTTTTTACATCCTTGTATTTATCTATGTAAGCACGAGAATTGGCAAATACTTCTGCTACTTTTTGATGTTGTTGTGTAAGTTCACTGATACGCACTCTTTTGGGACTAATAGAGAAATTATAGAAGAGCACAAAAATAAGAATTACAAGTACAGAAGAAATTAAAATTCGCCGTGTCCTTGTCATCATTATTAGTTAAAACCAGCTAAGAGAAATAGGATATAACCTAAAATCTTTTCCCCTACCAAGCGTGATACCGCCGCCAAAATCATACATTAGTGTATCACTACCAAGAATATATGGCACAAATACTCTTACATCTGCATAGTACATGTACTCATAGTTATGATTAACATCTTCCGTATGTCCAAGGTATATTGGTATGCTAAATAGTCCATTTTTATCCGTGTATCCATCTATATCCGGTCCTTTATAAGGGATTGTTGATGCCAGGTCGCTTTCTATCCACACATGTATACTTTCAGCTGGGTCATAAAAATCCCATTCTATATACTTCCAATTCCCCTCTACTAATACCGAGTCTATTGGAGTGGCTCTCTTATAGATATACCCTGATACAATAGCATTATCCGGGTCATCCGGTAATTGTTCACACCCTAATAAGCAAAATACCAAGACAAGAAAGTATATTTTCTTCATCTTATCCTCCATTATTTTAAGGTTGGGTCAAGGGGCCCAACCTACCCTAATTAATAAATACTCCCATAAATAGTTCTATTTTTATTTCCATTTGGACTGGTCAGATTAACTGTTAACCTGCAGCTCCTTAAAGCTATAGTATCTGGCTTATCATCCATTAGTTGGAATTGGAATGAAGTCCACGCTCGCGACTGAGTATCAGGGATAAGTGTAGAAGTTTCGCCCCTCAATTCACCGGCATCTGCTGAAACACTTATAGTAGTTCCTTCGGTAAGAGGATTTTTATTTACATCACATACTGTAATAGTAAAGTTCTCGCTTCCACCATTAGGGATATTAAAACTCGTCGGCGATAGCAAGAGATAAGAATTTCCTGACCACAAAATTCTTGTTGAATCTTGAATAATATCTCCATACCCATCTATTGTCCACCCCTGTACCCAAAAGAATCCAGTATCTGGCCAAGGGGCACAAGAGACAAGGGTATTTGAAGTTATTCCTTCCCCAGTAGTACCTGACCCTGGTTGTATTATTCCACACGCCGTAGTGAACCATACAGAAGTGCCATCTAATACTGGGTTCCCATACTTATCGCCCACAAAAGCTGTTATTTGGTCTGTAACACCTGCAATCCCAAGTGCATAAAGATTAAGTTTTGCAGTCACCACAGTAAAGTGAGCTGGGTCTGGTGGACCGCTTACAATTGCAATTTGTACTGGACCCGAAGATATATTTGTTCCTTGAACCTGAGCCACTATTCTAACAGGGCCGGATATTGTTCCACTATTAAGATGAGTAGTAGCTAAAGCTTCCGCAGCAGTAGGGGCAAAAGTTGGATAAATGTATTCGCCTCCATTTGGGCCGCCATCAATTGCAAAATCTACAGTGCGTACCCCACTAATAGGTTGTCCCGAAGCATCCCTTACTTGGAATATAAGAGTTGAGGTTTCATTTCCCCCTGACCCCTGCACTGCTATAGTTATTGGATTAACAGAATATGCAGCAGGGGTGCACAAGCTTTATGCACCCCAATAAAAATTTTGGAAAAGCGAGAGGATATCTGCTTAATATAATATCCGCAAATAGAGACTTAAATGGAATAAACGGGGAGCTTTATAGTAAAACACATTTAAAAAATTTTTTTAAGTCCACTAATGATATGTGGTGCTACTTGTAAGTACAGCAGTAGCTAAGCCATTAGCATCTGTGGTATCCAAATAAGTTATTCCTCCCAAAGTAGCATTAAAATAGACAACTAAACTATCGGCTGGCTCATTTGTACCATCATACTTAAAAGCCGCAGTAATAAAGGATTGACTTGCCCCATTAGCAGAAATAGTATCAGGGGTAGCAGTTAAAGAAGCTATGTATACATTTTCTTGTGCCTCAGAGTAAAAAGGGATAGTAATAGACTTATTTTTATTTTCACAATAAGCAGTAATTGTTGAATTTCCTGCTACTTCATCGCTAACTAATGTAGCAGTAGCTATACCATTAGAGTCTGTAGTATCCCTTTGTGTCACTTTACCCATTGTGGTTAAGAATCTGACAATTAAACTTGTTGCTGGACTATTATCATCAGAATAGATAACAACGGCGGTAACCGTTAAGCTACTCATTCCATCCGCTGGTAAGCTATCGTTATTAGCGGTAAGAGCAATAACTACATCAGGAGTAGGTGGCGGAGTAGGCGATTCTTTTCTGCATCCTGTTATAGTAATACACGCAATTCCTATAAATAATAACCTTTTGAATAATAACTTTTTATCCATAAAACCTCCTCTTTTTCTAAAATAATCACTATTTTACCTTTGTCAACAAAAAAATTTCATATTAGCTTGACTTTTTAGAGTAATATGTCAAAATTAAGCAAAAGGGGGATATATGGATATTTTATTTTATATTTTATTGAGCTTTTGGTCTCAGACGGATTGGTCAGGTGGTAGTGGACAGGGTTTGTGGTCAGATACGACTAAATTTTTTAATAAATCCCGGATAAGTAATACAAGAATTAGTGGCTGTATTTTACTTGATGCTCCTGGTGGCTGGTCTGCTACGGGGGTATTGGAAGGGGCAAATAATATTTGGGCATTACTTGAGACACAAGATTCTATAATTTATGTTGGTGGTGATAGTGCTGCCTTAAAGGGCTATGTATTTAGCTCAGATAACCTTGGCAATACATGGACGAATACTAATCTACCTACTTGTAATTGGGTGCATAGTTTAATAGAATATCATACAGGCACTATTTATGCCGGGACTGACCAAGGGGTCTTAAAATACGATGGCAGTTGGAGTAGCACCGGGTTATCAGAAAAGGTTAATACCTTAATTGAGACCTCTGATAGTATATTATATGCGGGAACATTTGATGGTAAGATATACAAATCGCAAGATGGTAGCTCATGGGCTCCTGTGACTGTGAATAATGCATTAAGGATATGGGACATAATAGAAGTAAGTGATACTTTATATGCAGCAGGGACAAGGGAAATAGGGGCAAATGAATATGCAGGGGTTTTTAAGTCAGTAGATGGGATAACTTTTGATACTACTTGCTTTCCTCATATAGATAGAACTATCTATTCGCTCCTTTATGCTGCGGATGCAAAGATTTATGCAGGCACTGGTCCTGATTCGGGTGAAGTATTTAAGACCTCTGATGGCGGTAGTAGTTGGGCAGCAACTCAGAAAATGGAGTATGCTGAGTGTGTCTATTCTTTATTGCAAAATGATTATGGCACTATCTATGCTGGAACGGGTACGCTTGGTGGGTATTTATATAAAACTACTAATGGTGGAGTGAGCTGGGCATACGAATCTATAAGTCCTACTATAAATAGTATCTACTCTTTACTTCAATCTTTTAATAGTTTCTTATTTGTTGGTGCAACTAAGGGGGTTGGCAGTAATAGTGGAGTATGGAAGGCGGGCTATTATTTGTCAGGTGGACTCAAATCTTCAAGCTATGAAGCTTATACGACTAATGAGGTAAATTATGATAGTGTTATTTGGGATGTTGACCTACATAGCGGCAACATAGAAGTTTGGGTAAGAACAAATACAATTGCTGATATGTATGGGGTAGATTCTTTTAGAATAATGAATAGTGGAGATACAATACCGGCTGCTTTTGATAACAAAAGATATATTCAGTATCAGGTTAAGCTTTTAAGTCCCACTGTTGATTCTACGCCTATATTTAAGGAGATAAAAATATATTATAGGCCCGGGGTAGGAGTAGAAGACAGAAGTCAGAAGACAGAAATCAGATTAGAGGTATATCCTAATCCGACTTTACAGGTAGCAAGTATCAGGTATCAAGTAGTCCCGGCAAAGCTGGATTTCGCAGGCTCAACAAGTAAAGGTAGTGTGAAGATAGGAGTGTATGATGCTTCGGGCAGGTTAGTTAAGAATCTTGTTAATGGATATAGGGCAGGTAGTTATCAAGTAGATTGGGATACAGAGGGATTGGCGGGCGGTGTATATTTTATCAAACTCGACTCTGACAATTATAGGATGACGAAAAAGCTAATTCTATTAAAATAATGTTTAAGAGTCTAAAAGTCTAATGTCAAAAATCAAATACACTGCCACAAAGGCACAAAGACACAAAGGGACACAAAAGAAGAAAAAGGACAGAAGAGAGAGGAATTAGGTTATTGGGTTATTAGGTTATTAGGAATTAGGTAGAAGGGAGGGCTTCAACCTGATGAGAGCAGAGGCTCTCATCTACCCGGTATTAAAATAGTATGGCAGAGAATATGCTAAAAGAATTGCATCCGTTAGAGGTAAAAGTTATTCTTGCTTTCAAGGATAGGGCTGAGCTTACTATACAGGAAATAATGGATACTACTTCGCTTGAGGTTGAACCTCTTTCTGATGGTGATATTCGGCGAGCAGTGGGATGGTTAGAAACAAAAGCCATTATAGAGAAACTCAAAGAAGAGCAGGAGACTTTTGTTCAGTTATCCGAATTGGGTAAAAAGTATGTAGATAAAGGGACGCCTGAGAAACAGATAGTTGAGAAAGTCCGATCCCAAGTGCTAATTATAAAGCAGATAGACTTTTTGGAGCCGCAAGAGCGGAGTGAGGCAATTGGGTTTTTGAAAGATAAAGGGATTATAGAAATAAAGTCAGGTGGTGCAATAGAATTAAAAGATGCGACAGCTATTAAAGAAATTGAGTGTATAGATAATTTAATTCAAAAAGCGGCGGTAGGAATAACGCTTGAGTCTTTAATTGACGATGAGAAGCAAATCATAGCATCCCGGCACAGGGAGCGAGGCAAGGACAAGGGTATCTTTGAACTTACACGCAAAATAACTTCTACTTACAAACTTTCAGGAAAGGGTAATCAGCTTTTAGGTCTCTTGCAAGGAGGCACATTACCCCCTGCACTGATATCGCAATTAACTCCTGATTTATTGAAAGATGGAAAATGGCGAACTAAAGAGTTTAGGGAATATAATATAGACCTCAGGCCTCCGAGGGCAGTGATTGGCAAAGCACATCCTTATCGTCAATTTTTAAATAGTGTAAGGGCTAAACTTGTCTCTATGGGTTTTGCAGAGGTGACGGGCGGACTTGTAGAATCAGAGTTTTGGAATATGGATGCTCTCTTTATGCCGCAATTCCATCCAGCACGCGAAATTCATGGGGCGTATTTTGTTAAATCACCCCAATATACAGATGAAATAGACCCAAAGTTTGCTATCCCGGTCAGCAAGACGCACGAAAATGGAGGTCAAACAGGGTCAATAGGTTGGAGGTATAAGTATGATAGCCAGAGGGCGCGGCGTCTAATATTAAGGAGTCATGGCACGGCACTTTCGGTTCGGACACTTGTCTTACATCCGGAGCCGCCGGGCAAATATTTTGCCATTGCCCGATGTTTTAGGCCTGACCTTGTAGATGCGACCCACGCACCTGACTTCTTCCAAACAGAAGGTATTGTAGTGAGCGAGCATATTACCTTTAGCTCTTTATTAGGATTGCTTAAAATGTTTGCCACTGAGATTGCCGGAGCAAGTGAAGTGAAGTTTAAGCCGAGCTATTTCCCATTTACTGAGCCATCTGTTGAGTTATATGTAAAGCATAAGAAATTGGGCTGGATAGAGTTAGGGGGGGCAGGAATGTTTAGACCCGAAGTCACGGTGCCACTTGGAGTTAAAGTGCCAGTAATAGCGTGGGGATTGGGATTAGAAAGGATGGCGATGATGGCTTTAAATATCAACGATATCCGGGATCTATTTTCCAAAGATTTAGAGTTCATAAGAAAAATAGTGTAGTGGAAGTCTTTAGCCATTCACAAACTTAAATGTAGGGACAGATTATAATCTGTCCCTACAAAAGCCTCCACAAACGAAGTCCCGATAGATGCAGTCGGGAAAGCCAAGAAAGATAGTTAAATGGTTAAGTTAAAGTCCATAAAATTGTGGGAGGGACTTCATAGTCCCGAATGGAAAACAAAGATAGATACAGAACTCGGCAACCTACCAAATGGACATAGCCCTTGGAAAAAGCTATCGAATAACCCCAAGAAAGCAGATATACTTTCTACATATTTTAGTAATCTGCGTCAAGCAAGCGGATTAGGGGCAGAACTTGCCAAAAATTATCTCGCTGAAAGCAA
>JACQXS010000095.1 GCA_016208615.1 Candidatus Stahliibacteriota bacterium
CCGTGGGGTGAAGTGGTATCAGCGGAGGTGACGGGCTAAGCAGAAATGTGATTTGGAAGCGTGGAAAACCCTGGGAAAAGAAGTAGGTAAGAGAAAATGATAACTATAAGATTAAATGGAGTAGATGTAAAAGTAGAGGAAGGGTGGACAGTTTTAGAGGCATGCAAGTTTTATGGTATTCCTATACCGACGCTCTGCTATAATGATGGCTTAAGTCCATACGGGGCTTGTCGGCTTTGTATTGTAGAAATAGGTAAGCCACCGGATACAAAGATTGTCTCTTCTTGTACATATCCAGTAGAAGAGGGGCTTATAGTCCATACACATACAAAAAGAGTAGTTGAGACGCGTAAGCTTCTTATAGAATTGCTTGTATCTATATGTCCGACATCTAAAATTATACAGGACTTGGCTTCAAAATATGAAGTAACGAAAGTAAGATTTAAGCCAAAGAAAGAGAATTGTGTGCTTTGTGGGTTATGCACAAGGATGTGCGAGGAGCAGATGCAGGCAAAGGCAATAGGGTTTGTGAATCGTGGGGCTAAATCTAAGATAAGCACCCCATTTGATATGAAGTCTGAGGTTTGCAGGACCTGTGGTGCTTGTATGTATATTTGTCCCGCCTGTCAGTTAAGGTGCCAAGGACCTGAAGCAGAAAGAGTGCTTTGTAATAGTTGCTTGAATATTTCTTATCCTTGTGTAGATGTGTATGAGGATGTTAAATGTTATATGGAACCTTGTGCAGCATGTTTATTAGAAGAAGCAGAGAAGAAAAAAGAAGGGGAGGGAAAATGAGTCTTACAAGAACAAATGCAAGTGCAGCTACTTTGACAAAGAATAGGACAGAAGGGTCAATCGTTCCTTTATCAGGAATGTGTGTCACCTGTGTTGATGGATGTATAGGGATGTGCGAGATAGGCAAATCTGCTTATAGGGGAGCAGAAGCAATATATCCACAGCCATTCGGTATAATTACGAGTGCGTGTGAAAAGAATTATCCAGTGGATTACTCACATTTTACGATAATGGGAACTTGCGTCGGAGCAAAGGGAATAGAAGCCGACTCTGACAAAGCTATATTCCCCAATGTAAATCTTGAAATTAAAATAGGGCAGAGTAAGGGAATTAAATTAAAGTTACCTTTTATAATTCCAGGAATTGGTTCAACTAATATAGCCAAAAACAATTGGGAAGGTATAGCTATAGGAACGGCACTCTCCGGTGTACCACTTACAATTGGTGAAAATGTATGTGGAATGGATGTAGAGGCAAAAATAGTAAATGGAAGAGTAGTAGATGCACCTGATTTGACTCGGAGAATTAAATTATACAAGGAATGGCAACAAGATGGGTATGGTGCTATTATAGTTCAGGCAAATGTGGAGGACACAAGACTTGGGGTTCAAGAATATGCAATAGAAAAACTTGGAGTAGAGGTAGTTGAACTAAAATGGGGACAAGGAGCTAAAGATATAGGTGGAGAAGTTAAGATTGAGAAATTAGACAAAGCCCAAACCCTAAGAAAGCGTGGTTATATTGTTCTTCCTGACCCACTTGACCCATCTGTTATAGAAGCATTTGAGCGAGGTGCTTTTAAGGAATTTGAACGCCACTCAAGAGTTGGAATGGTAGAAGAAGAGGGCTTTATGAAACGAGTAGAAGAATTGCGGAAATGTGGTGCCAAGTATATCTTCTTAAAAACTGGTGCTTATAGGCCAGTAGATTTGGCAAGAGCAGTGAAATACGCAAGCAAAGCAAGGATTGACTTATTAACAGTAGATGGTGCGGGAGGCGGAACAGGAATGAGCCCTTGGAAGATGATGAACGAATGGGGTGTACCGCCGGTTGAGCTTCATTCTTTGTTATACTTCTATGTTGATAAACTTGCCAAGAAAGGAAAATATATCCCTGATATCGCCATAGCAGGTGGATTTACCTTTGAGGACCAAATATTCAAAGGACTTGCACTTGGGGCGCCTTATTTTAAGATTATAGGCATGGCACGAGGACCTATAGCGGCGGCTATGGTTGGTAAGACTATTGGCAAGAGAATTGATATAGGCGAAGTCCCTGTATATATTGAAAGGTTTGGCAAAACAAAGGAAGAGATATTTGTTTCAGCTTCTGAATTAAAAAAGAAGTTTGGCAAAACATTTGACCTTATTCCAACCGGTGCATTAGGGCTTTATACTTATTACCAGAGATTGGCACAAGGATTAAGACAACTTATGACCGGTAATCGCAAGTTTTCACTTGAGCATATTACTCGTAATGATATTGCTACTTTAACAAAAGAGTCAGCAGATATAAGTGGCATTCCTTATGTTATGGATGCGGATAAAAAGGAAGCAGAGAAGATATTAGAAAGCTAACTTTTTCTTTACCTGACGGAAACTGCTATTTAGGAAAAGCCAATTAGGACTGTGGTATAATCGTTATTCTTTAAATTGAGCTTGTATTTCAAAGTCTGTAGTCTTGGTACCTCCAATTTCACCCCGCTGAGTATATATAAGTTGGACATCCGTAAAGTATGCGGAAGTCTCCAGATTTTTCATAAAATCTGATACCGCAAAGTTAGAAGTAGTAATTCCGCGGAGCAATATTTTTATCCCTACTGTATCTGCAAACTTTTCATTCAAAGCCACAAGCCATGTGTATGCGGGAAGTAAGCGGTTCACTTCATCAAGCAACTTAACTCTTTCATACTTATGCTTGGATAAATCTTGAATAACTTTAACTTTTATAGTAATATCTTTCTCTTTGTCCATCAACTCCTTTACTTCTTTAACTTTATCCGTAAGTGCTTCTTGTTGAGCAGTCATATCTTTAATTTCTCTTTCAATTCTATGTTGTTTGCAAGTAAGTCCATACACCACTAATCCTAAAATCACCACACTACCTACTCCACTATAAAATATAAGCCCCTGGTCAAGTGTTTGCAAAATCTTATTTCTCTCCTCTACCCGTTCTTCTTGGGGTAAAAGATTTACACCTGTATTTTCAAGCTTATCTATCGCCAATCCAATTGCAATATCAAATAAATGAGGTGCTGCGGGCATTCCTTTTGGGCAATCTATATCCGTAAAAGGATTAGCCACTTCACACCTTGTATTAAATTGCTTACTAAAAGCTTCGGGTATATTAGAAATACCTGCCCCACCCCCACCAATAACAATAGTCTTATACTCGTGAACTTCTGCTAATAGGCGGTCAAGACGACTAAATATTCGCTTTAAGGTAGTCTCTATTGCTTTGGAGACATTCTCTTCCTTCACATCTTTAATTTTCTCCCCATAAAGCACTTTAACCGCTATATCTGCTCCAACCCCACATACTCTTTGAATCTCCTCAATAAATGTGCGTGTGCCTAAAGGAATTTCTTCGTCCAAGAAATAGTAGCCATCTTTTATAATCACAATTAGTATATGCTCAAATCCAATATTAATTAAAATATAAGTCCCTTCCTTATCTATGTACTTTTGATAGGCAGATTGAAGTACAAAAGGCATTATATCCACAGTATAGGGAATAAGGTCCACTTCTTTTAGAATATCTATTAATGGGTATAGGATTTCATTTTTCGCCCCAACTAATAAGAGTTCAAGATTTTCGCCTTCTTGTTTTAATTTCCGGGTATCAATAACAACTTCTTTAAGGTCAAATGGTATATTCTCTTTGGCAAGTGATTGAATTACTCCTGCGTATTCTTTTTTCTTCTTGGGGACTTTGATAAGTAGCTTTTTAGAAATAACATTTTTGCCACAAATTACGGCAGATACTTTTCTTTCATCTATGCCACTACTTTCTACTATTTTTCTAATATTCTCAATAAGTGCACCACGGTCCATAAATTCCCTATCAACAATTATTTCCGGCAATAACTCAACTAATCCGTACTTTTCAAGCGTATAACCACCTATCCTTTTCTTTAACTGCACCATTTTTATGTATCGGGTTCCTATATCCAATCCAACTGCTCTACGCTCACCAGCAACTGGTCGCCTCAATAAATCAAATATCTTAGTTCTGAATAAAGATTTAACCCAGTTAGGTTTAGCAAGATGAATAGTAGGTAGTTTAACCTTACGGATTGATGGAAACTTAAATTTTATAGTCTTCATTGTTATTACTCCTTTCTTAAATTTTTTATTCACATGGCTCTCACTTGCTCGCCACTTTTATTGACTTGTCTCGCTTCGCTTACTATCCATGATATGGCCTAATAACTGACCTTCTGAGTAACATTTCTTCTACTGTTATTTTTGAAGGCGGCTCTTTTTTATATTTTGAAAATGCAATTATCTCTTTTAAGACACCCTCTAATTCCCTTACACTACCACCTACTTGTTCAGCTATTAAATGAATAATTTCATCTGGGATATTTATTTCTTTGGCCTTAAACTTTAAAATAGCTATCCGGGTTTCAAGGTCGGGCGGGTCAATTCTTACTATTAATCCGCCTTCAAATCTTGACCTAAGTCTCGCTGATAGAGTTGGTAACTCCTTAGGTGGTCTGTCAGATGATACTACTATTTGTTTCCCATTTTGGAAAAGGTCATTAAATATATGGAATAAGTGTTGTTGTGAAACTTCATCTCCTGCAATTAGCCCTATATCATCTATAAGTAAGACATCTATATTACTATACTGGGTACGAAATTCCTTTATTTTATGTGCTTCTATTGCTTCTTGGATTGCATTAATGAACTTTTCAGATGACGCAAATATAACTTGTCTTGGCTGTTCGTGTTCCAGTATATAATTCCATATTGCCACTAATAGATGGGTCTTGCCTAATCCTACTTCTGAGTAAATAAATAAAGGATTAGTATCATCAGAATAACTGCGTGCCACTCCAATAGCCGCAGAATATGCAAAATCATTACACTTACCAGTAATAAAGCTATCAAAAGTATATTTCATCAGGAAGGGTGGCACTCCTGAAAGTTTTGCAGGAATTGGAGTAACTTTATCTATCTCCTTATCTACTGCATCCGATGTATAATTAGTGCGCACAAAAGCTTCAATTTCACTCTTCTTGGCAATAAATGGCACCACATCATAATAAGTTGATTTTTTGAGTTGTGTCATCGCCTCCCTATCCAATGGATTCATCATTACCACCGCTAATGTTGTGTTGACCTGTTTAACAGGAATTACAAGGAAGCGTTTGGCAAGCCAATATGGAATAAGCTTTAGGGTTTCGGCATCTATTTTTAACTCCTTTAAATCAACTGCATAGTAGTCAAATTTGCGTGATAAAAATGTAAATAAAGTATCTTCATTAAAAAGCCCAAGTCTCACCAAACTTTCCTCCAATTTTCCACCCTTTTCCCACTGATAGTTTACAGCTCTTTCCAGTTGCGACTTAGCTATAATCCCAAGTTCAAGTAATGTATCTATAAAAGAAGAACTCTCCATCTTATATTCCTTTTAATTGTAGTAGTCTTTCTTTAACATCTAAATAATGTATGTCAAGCAAATAAACTTCTTCCAGTACTTCTATTGCTTTTTTCTTATCCCCCAGCAATTCATACGCTTTTCCAATTCCATATTTCAGTGCAATGTAATCTTCACTATTCTTGCCTCCCTCTTCAATCGCACGATGAAAAGCATTAACGGCAATCTGGGGCTGATTTTTCTCTAAAAAACAATATCCTACTTCCTTTAAAGCTTTTAACCTGTTCGGTCCACCTGTTGTAGAAAGTTGGAACTCCTTTATAGCGGCATCGTAAAATCCCAAATCCTTGTATTGTAGTCCTGTCTCATAATGGTCTTTTTGAATCTTTGACACATCTGTTGCCTTGATTTCTTCTATGGTGTGCAAAAATATCTGCACTTCACTTTCATTGCAAGATGATAGCTCTTCTTTATTCTCTACTACTTCCTCTTGTGCAGGTGGTACAGGTTGGGACTTTGGCGTATGCTCTATACTTGGTTTTTGAGCCGTAGCAACTGATGGGTTATCCAATAGAATATCTGCTATTTCTTTTTCCCTTTGTTGTTTGGGTGATAACTTTGAGGTAGTTGACGATTTTTCACTTCCAATAAAATCCTCTTTCTTAAAAACGGGCTCTTGACTACTTTGGCTTATCTTTGTCGTCTTTTCAATCTTTGGTATCTGGGCAGTTGATTTTTCAATAATCTCATTACTTGTAAGAGGTTCGGCTGGTTCAATTAACTCTGGTAGTTCTTCTGGTTCTGGTTCTGGTTCAGGTTCAGCTATTCCTAAGATTACATTTAATTCTTTTTCTTTTTGCCCTATTTTAGTATATACGGTTTGAATAATAGGTTTGAGCCGGTCATCACTGGATAATAAAATGATCAATTTCTTATATCTTTGGGAATTTTTTTCTATTATCTTTTTATCTTTGGAATGCTCTAAATAGTTCATTAAAGCATCTTTTGCTTCATTTAGTAGTCCAATTTCAGCATAAAAGACAGCTAATTCAAAATAGATATCCCCCATTGCGGGACTTAATCGCAGCAATTTTTTACATACCGCTATACCATTTTCAAATAGTCCTTCTGTTTCATATAACTCAATTGCAGAACAATACTCAGGGATAGCATCGGGCAAATCATCCATCTTGGCATAGACATCACCAATAAGATTATAGATATTGGGGTCTGCTCCCTTAGTTTCCAGCAATTCTCTATAAAGAGATATAGCCCTTTCCCATTCACCTCGCGACATATAGGCACGGGCCTCTCGCTCTACTTGAATTCTATCTATCATTATACTTTATATTAAAAATCCTAAATCCCAAGTCCCGCTTTCTTCCCGATGGCTATCGGGATGTGGCGGGACACTAAATCCTAAACAATATCTCCCGATAAATCGGGATGAGCCTCAGGCTCAAAATTCCAAGCACTAAATTCAAATGTCCAAAACAAAAAGTTTGGAATTTTGGATTTTGATATTGTTTAGAGTTTAGGATGGATCCTGTCCCGATATTATCGGGAGATTTAGAATTTATCATCATGATTTTGAGCTTTGGCATTTGAGTTTTCTTTTTCTTAACAAAAAAGCGGGGAATGGGACTCGAACCCACAACCCTCAGCTTGGAAAGCTGATACTCTACCAATTGAGTTATCCCCGCACAAATCGGTCTACTCTACCAATTGAGTTACTCCCGTATATATGGGTAGGGAAGGATTTGAACCTTCGAAGGCTGCGCCAACAGATTTACAGTCTGCCCCCTTTGGCCACTCGGGCACCTACCCCTATAAGCTGATGGTGGGAATTGAACCCACGACCTGCGGTTTACAAAACCGCTGCTCTGCCTCTGAGCTACATCAGCACCCGAAAAGAATTACAAATTGTAAAATGTCCCGCTTTTTCCCCGATGGCTATCGGGATACGACAGGACAAATTGCAAAATTGAACCCAACGAACGAAACAATTCTTATTATACACCAATAATAAAATTGTCAAGCCAATTTTTTAACCGTAAGCGTAAGCTTCGTCTATCCTGTCACTTCTGCTGATATAACTTCGCTCCAAGGCCCTGGCTCTCCCTTATTATTCAGGTATCTGACACGCCAATACACTATTTTACCTGCCATATCCTGCATATTCGCCACATATGGACTACGGGTATCTATAGCCACAAATTCCATATCCTCCGGTCCTGTTGGCATAGTATCTACTTTCATTCGTATTTCCGCACTATACACGCCTATTGGCTTACCATTTTCACGCTCATTCATAGGATTAGGTCCCCAATGCACAGTATGACGCAACCTATCAGCAAAATCTATAGATATCCCCGAAGTATCAGTAGGCGCTCCTATTGGAGACGGCTCTGTATCCCTTATTGTTATACCCAGCAGCCCTCGATTGTCATCTGTCACAGCAGGATTGGGCTGTAATAAGTTCACCGCATCCCTTATAGCAGATTCGGATGTCCCGCGTCTATTATTTTTAGTTGCCGTCGCCCCTATCATCTGATTTAATAATAATAGATAGGCATCGTAGCCGGTCTTCCAAGTAGCGTATTCGGTAGTTACTTTGGTAATTATAGCAGCCGGCAATCCCACTATACCACCAATTACTGGGAGATGGGTCTTGAAAATCTTGAACCACTCCTCAAACTCTGCATCCCTTGCGGGAATATAGTATGGCATATCGCCTCCTTTGTTTGTAGGGCATCCCAAATGCCCGTGTTTTTATTTATTATAGTCGTAATATTTGTAATTTTAGCATTTTTAACAGAGAATATGCCGATATTCTGCTGAATATCGGCATATCCAAGCGAGTGTACCGCATACCCAAGTGAGTGTACCGTATACCCAAGCGAGTGTACC